>NZ_CAFI01000376.1 GCF_000239775.1 Bradyrhizobium sp. ORS 375 | reverse complement strand
CATCTGGCGATGCAATCCGACCTCTCCCCGCAAGCGGGGCGAGGTGAAGACCGAGCCCGTCGCACCCTGCGGGCTGGAACGAACGACAACAGGAGTTGACCGCGCGATGTGGGCTTCGATCATATCGGAATGGCTGAGCCTGATCTTCCGCTGGCTGCATGTCATCGCCGCGGTGGCGTGGATCGGCAGCTCGTTCTATTTCATCGCGCTCGACCTCAGCCTGAAGCCGCGGGACACCCTGCCGAAGGGCGTGATGGGCGAGGCCTGGCAGGTTCATGGCGGCGGCTTCTACCATATCGTCAAATATCTGGTCGCGCCGGCGCAGATGCCGAGCGAGCTGACCTGGTTCAAATGGGAGGCCTACACCACCTGGCTGTCCGGCTTCGTGCTGATGATCGTGGTGTATTACCTCAACGCCGACCTGTTCCTCGTCGACAAGTCGATCCTCGATCTCACACCCGTTCAGGCGGGCCTGTTCAGTTTCGGCTCGCTCGCTCTTGCCTGGCTGCTCTACGAGGCGGCCTGCCGCAGCGGGCTTGCCAGACATGAGCTGCCGTTCGCGATCGGCGGCTACGTCTTCCTGGTCGCGCTCACCTATGCCTTCACGCACGTGCTGAGTGGCCGCGGCGCCTTCAACCAGATCGGCGCCATCATCGGCACCATCATGGTCGCCAACGTGTTCGCGGTGATCATCCCCAACCAGAAGAAGATCGTCGCCGCGCTGCTCGCGGGCGAGGCGCCGGATCCGAAGCTCGGCAAGGCGGGCAAGGAGCGCTCGGTCCACAACAACTATCTCACTCTGCCGGTCGTGGTGCTGATGATCAGCAACCACTACCCGCTGCTGTTCGGCACCCGCTACAACTGGGCCATCGTCGCCATCGTGCTGGCGCTCGGCCCGGTGATCCGCCACTTCTTCAACGAGCGCCACAAGGGCCATCCGTCGCCCTGGTGGGTGTGGGGCGTCGCCGCCGCCGGCATGATCGCGATCCTGCTGCTGTCAGCAGCCGGCCCCCGCGACGCCAAGACGGCCGCTGCAACTCCGCCGAGCTTCGCACAGGTTACGGAGATCGTGAGCTCCCGCTGCAGCATGTGCCACGCCGCCGAGCCGGTGTGGGATGGCATCGTCGCCGCGCCCAAGGGCGTACTGCTCGACAATGCCGACAACATCCAGCGCAACGCCCGCCTGATCGCGCGCAACGCCGCGTGGTCGAGCGCGATGCCCCCCGGCAATATCACCGAGATCACCGCCGACGAGCGCGCCGTGCTGGCGGCCTGGGCGGGTGGGCAGTAGAGGTCACAGCTGGCGCCGTGCAGCAGCTGCTGCTTCGCCTACCCGGAACAAGCTACGAACTCGGCGTCGTCCCGGCCTCCGAGCCGGGACCCATACCCCGCAGGAAGCGTTTCGAGGCACGTTGGTCATTGGCATTCTGCCCATCACGACGGCCGCAGCGTATGGGTCCCGGGTCGGCGCCACAACGCGCTGACGCGCGTCGTGGCTTGCCCGGGACGACGACGGAGTCGCTAGTCCGCAGGGTGGACAAAGGCGCGCCCGTGCTGTTGCGTGAATGCGCCGCTGCATCGCGCGCCGTGCCCACCAAGCCCGCCGACGATGCGGATGGACGATGAGCACGCCGCCGCCTTCGGCGGCCGCTTTGCCCACCCTACTTTTGATGGTTGCTACGGCAGCTCGCCCAACCGTCGCGTTCGCGCGCCAAGCGGCCCCCGCTAATTCTGTAAAAAATAAACTTCTTGCTATTTTACGGAAATCGTGATTGTCTACGCCCATCCCGCCTCACTCGGAGGGGCGTTGCGCGCGATCGTCACGACACGCGAGGCGGGGATGCGGTGGCCGCGTCGTCGTCGCAGCATGCTCTATCGCGTGCGGACGAACGGCAAGACGCGGACGTGAAGTCGCGTGGTCCTGGCGCCCCGATGCTGGCGCCAAGTCGGCGGGTCATGATAATCCCGCCGACGACGGTGGCTATGAGCCGGACACCGGGGAGAGCGCGTATAAGCGTGAAGA
>NZ_CAFI01000377.1 GCF_000239775.1 Bradyrhizobium sp. ORS 375 | reverse complement strand
TGCAGCGATCGCGCCGGGCACCCCACCGCCGATGACGCCTCCGCCGGCCGCTGCGCCCAACCAGGGTGTTCTGTCGCTGTCGGCGCGCTTCGGCAAGGATCTGCCGAACATCAATGGCGGCCTGGTCTGGCGGGTGTTCGCCGACCGGCCCGACGAGACCGGCGCCTTCAAGATGCTGCGCGAGGATCGCGGTCCCACGCCGAACATCGTGCTGCCGCCCGGCAACTACGTCGTCCACGTCGCGCTCGGCCTCGTCAGCGCGGTCAGGACGGTGAACCTGAAGGCAGAGACCGACCGCGAGTCGTTCCTGCTGCCGGCCGGCGGCCTGCGCCTCGAGGGCCGCGTGGGCACCAGCAAGATCCCGCAGAATCAGATCTCGTTCGCGATCTACAAGGGCAGCCAGTTCGACGGCCGCGAGCGCGCGCCGATCGTGCCCAACGTTGCCGCCGGTGACATGCTGATGCTGCCGGAAGGCACCTATTACATCGTCTCCAACTACGGCGACGCCAACTCGGTGGTGCGCTCCGATATCCGCGTTCAGGCCAGCAAGCTGACCGACGTCACGGTCACGCACCGTGCCGCGGTCATCACTTTGAAGCTCGTCTCCGACAAGGGCGGCGAGGCGCTCGCCAACACCGCCTGGTCGGTCATCAATCCTGGCGGCGACGTGATCAAGGAATCCGTCGGCGCCTTCCCCAAGGTCGTGCTGTCCGAAGGCGACTACCGCGCCATCGCCAAATACGAAGGCAAGGTGTTCGAGCGCTCCTTCAACGTCGTCAACGGCGTCGACGGCGAGGTCGAGGTGCTGGCGCGCTAGGGCCGCAAGGCAGCGGAGGTGTCGCTGCCGCCGCCGTAGCCCGGATGAGCGCAGCGACATCCGGGTTCTCACGCGCAGCCCGTTAGAGCCCGCCTATGCTGCTCTTATGCGGGCTACGGTCCCGCCGGTTTGGTCGACATCTCTCCAGACGTCATCGCGAGCGAAGCGAAGCAATCCAGAGTCGGGGCGGAGCCCTGGATTGCTTCGCTTCGCTCGCAATGACGGCAGACCACTGGACGCTGCTTGTTTCGCCGAGTAGACCGAGTCTCGGCTCGATGATTGAGAGCCACTGGTCGAGGCATCAGCATGAACATCTCCGACATCATCCGCCGCGCGATCGACATCGGCGAGCGCAAAGGCTGGATCACGTTCGACGAGCTCAACGCCATCTGTGCGGGCAGCACCGTGGCGCCGGAGGACATCGAGCGCGTCATGCAGGCACTCAGCGACGCTGAGATCCGTGTGGAGGAAGACTAACACAATGTTGGAGTTTCTCCATGAGCGGCGTTTGACCACCGCTGTCGTCCCGGCGAACGCCGGGACCCATACCGCGGACGCTATCGAGGGACGTCGCTGCCAGTTGCCTACCTCATCACGGCCGGTGGTTATGGGTCCCGGCTCAACGCCGGGACGACAGCGGAGTGTGTCGCAAGACCGCGCTCAATCACCGGTGTAGTCCCGGCGAACGCCGGGACCCATACCGCGGACGCTATCGAGGGACGTTGCTATCAGTAACCTGCCTCATCGCAGCCGCGGTTCTGGGTTTCGGCGTTCGCCGACGACAGCTTTGTCTGTTTGAGGCGATTGTGCGTGCCGCGTCGCGCTTCGAGACGCCGCCTTTGCCCGTCGGGTTACTATGTCGCACTCATCAGTCCTTGCGTTGTCGGGCAAATCAGGTCGATCCTCTCGCGCATCCCGTCCCAAGGTGAGGGGCGTATCGCGGTCGTCACGGCACGCGGGGCGGGGAGCGGTGGGCGTGGTGGATTGCAGCGCGGGTTCTCGCGCCGACGAACGATCTGCCGCGCACGGTCAAGTCGCGCGGTCCTGACATCCCGATGCTGATGTCAACTCACAGCGGAGCTTTGCTTCGCGTGGGGATGGTGGCCAGAAAGC
>NZ_CAFI01000378.1 GCF_000239775.1 Bradyrhizobium sp. ORS 375 | reverse complement strand
GTCTCTACGGCACAGTGATCCTGCCAAGAGTTAGATCAGTCAGCTGCTGCCTCGGACCGGCGGCCCAGCAACGCCCTCAATCGTACAACACCGCGGCGATCTTCGCGTCGCCGATGTTGGACTTGTCGTACCAGTAGAAGCCGGTGTCCGTCACCTTGGGCAGCGTCTCGCCCTTCAGCGCCTTGACGGCTGCATCCACCGTGCAGCTGCCGATGCCGATCGGGTTCTGGGTGATCGCGCCGGCCATCTCGCCTGACAGGATCGCGGCCTTCTGCTGCTTGCCGGAATCGTAGCCGATCACGACGATCTTCTTCTTCATCTCCTTGACGCCGTTGAGCACGCCGATCGCCGAGCCTTCGTTGGCGCCGAAGATGCCCTTGATGTTCGGGTTGGCCTGCAGGATCGACTTGGTGATCTCGGTCGACTTCAGTTGGTCGCCGCCGCCATACTGCACGCTGACGATCTTGATGTTCGGATGCTTGTCCTTCATCTGCTTCAGGAAGCCGTCGCGGCGGTCGATGCCGGTGCGACTGGTCTGGTCGTGCACGACGACGGCGACCTCGCCGGAATCGCCGATCAGACCCGCCATCTTGTCGGCGGCGAGGCCCGCCGCGGCGAGGTTGTCGGTGGTGCAGGTCGTGAGCGGGATGTCGCTGTCAACGCCGGAGTCGAAGGCGATGACCGGGATCTTGGCAGCCTGCGCCTTCTTCAGCAGCGGAATGGCCGCCTTGGAGTCGAGCGCGGCGAAGCCGATCGCCTGCGGCTTCTTGGCGAGCGCGGCGGAGAGCATGTCGATCTGCTTGTCGACCATGGCCTCGGTCTCCGGCCCCTCGAAGGTGATCTTGACGTTGGCGGCCTTCGCGGCCTGCTCGGCGCCGAGCTTCACGGCCTGCCAGAACTGGTGCTGGAAGCCCTTGGAGACGAGCGGGATGTAGGTGTCCTCGGCGCGAACGCCCGTCGACGCCCCCGCGATGACGAGGGCGCCGAGCGCGACGCTCAGGAGATGCTTTTTCAACATGGCTGTTTCCTCTCGTTTGGTTTGTTGATTGTCGTGTCGTAGCGATGTTCTCGGCAGAAAGGCGGTCGCGTTCTCCTCGGCGATCAGGCGCGCTTTCTGCGCAGCATGTCGGCGTAGACAGCGAGGATGATGATGACCCCGGTGACGACGAACTGCCATTCCTGCGCCACCGACAGGATGCGAAGCCCATTGGTCAGCACGCTCATGATGAAGGCGCCGATGATTGTGCCGAGGATGGTGCCGGTGCCGCCGCTCAGCGACGTGCCTCCGATCACCACGGCGGCGATCGCGTCGAGCTCATAGCCCTGGCCGAGCGCCGGCTGCGCGGAGTTGATGCGCGAGGCGATCAAGAGACCTGCCACGCCGCAGATGGCGCCGCCGAGCCCGTAGATAATGATCTTCCAGCGATCGACATTGACGCCGGAGAGCCGCACGGCCTCCTCGTTGCTGCCGATCGCGAACGTGTAGCGGCCGAGCGCGGTGCGGTTGAGAACGATGGAGGCGAGCACCGCCATCACGATCAGGATCAGCGCCGCATTGGGGATCGGCAGGTCCGGCACGACGGTGCCGAGCAGCGAATCCTGCGAGATCATCGAGAAGTTCTCGGTATTGGTGAAGTAGATCGGCTTGCTGCCGGAGACCACCAGAGCGAGCCCCTTCAGCACCAGCATCATGCCGAGCGTGGCGATGAACGGCGGCACCTTCATTTTGGTGATGACCGTCCCCGACACGACGCCGCTGAGCGCACCGGTGGCAATGGCCGCGACGATGCCTGTCCACATCGGGAGTTCCCAATAGGTGAGGAACACACCGGCCATGACCGCACAGAACGTCATCAGCGTGCCGACCGAGAGATCGATGCCGGCCGTGATGATCACGAAGGTCGAAGCGATGGCCAGCACGCCGTTGACCGCCGTCGCCTGCAGGATGTTGATCATGTTGTCGGTCTGCATGAACGCGGGCGAAGCGAAGCTGAAATAGATCATCAGCAGCACGAGGCTCGCGAAGGCCAGCAGCTTCTGCAGCGCCGCCGGCCCCAGCAGCCGGCGCCGCAACGCGGCCAGCGCGCCGCTCGGCGCAAGACCGTCCTTGACCTGATCCTTCACCAGTGCCGGGTCGCTCATGCCGTCAGCCTGCCTTCATGGTTTCGCGCTGGGTGGCCAACTGCATGATCCGCTCCTGCGTGGCCTCGTCCGGCGACAATTCGCCTGTGATGCGGCCCTCGCACATCACCACGATGCGATCGCTCATCCTGATCACCTCCGGCAGCTCCGACGAGATCATCACGATCGCCTTGCCCTGGTCGGCGAGCGACCGCAGCAGCCGGTAGATCTCGTTCTTGGCGCCGATGTCGATGCCCCGCGTGGGCTCGTCGAAGAACAGGATGTCGCAATCGCGATCGAGCCATTTGGCGATCACGATCTTCTGCTGATTGCCGCCGGACAGCAGGCGTACCTCCTGCGACGTCGAGGGCGTGCGGATGTTCAGCATCCTGATGAAGCGACCGGCGGTGTCGCGGATCGCGCGCCTTTTCAGCATGAACTTCATCGCGAGGTAGTTCGCGAGATTCGACATCACGACGTTGGATTCGACGTCCATGCCGGTGGCGAGTCCGAAACGCTTGCGGTCCTCGGAGAGGTAGCCGATGCCGTGGGCGACGGCATGCGCCGGCGTGCGGATTGACACATGGCGATCGTTGACGCGGATCTCGCCGGTGGGCACCGCATCGGCGCCGAAGATCGCGCGCGCCACCTCGGTGCGGCCGGCACCCATCAGGCCGGCGAAACCGAGGATCTCGCCCTTGCGCAAGGAGAAGCTGACATCGCGAACCAATGGACCGCAATTGAGCCCGCGCACCTCAAGCGCGATCTCGCCGGGCGGCGCCGCGCCGACGATGCGCTCGTCGCTCAAGCTGCGGCCGACCATCATGCCGATGATGCTCTCGATCGGCGTTGTGGCGGTCGGCACGGTGGCGACATACTCGCCGTCGCGCAGCACGGTGACGCGATCGGAGATCTGCTTCAGTTCGTCCATCTTGTGCGAGATGTAGACGATGCCGACGCCGCGCGCCTTCAGGGCGCGGATCATCTTGAACAGCTCGGCGATCTCGCGGTTGTTCAGCGCCGCCGTCGGCTCGTCCATGATCAGGACGCGCGAGTTGAACGACAGCGCCTTGGCGATCTCCACCATCTGCTGCCTGGCGACCGTCAGCCCGCCGACTGTCGTGCGCGGGTCGATCACCAGATTGAGCTGAGCGAGCAGCTCGGCCGCCTGCCGATTGAGCCTGTCCTCGTCGAGCAGCAGCCCGAACGCCTTCATCGGTTCGCGGCCGATGAAGATGTTCTGCGCCACCGTGAGGTGATTCATCAGCTGCAGCTCCTGATGAATGATGCCGATGCCGGCGGCCTGCGCTTCGCGCGGGCCCGGGAAGTCGACGCTCGTGCCATCGTACCGGATCTCGCCGGAGTCCTTGCGGTAGACGCCGGCGAGGATCTTCATCAAGGTCGACTTGCCGGCGCCGTTCTCGCCCATCACGGCATGGACCTCGCCGGCGAGCAGCTCGAACCTGACATTGTGCAGCGCGCGCACGCCGGGGAAGCTCTTGCACAGGCCGTGAACGGAGATGAGCGGCGCGCTCATGGGTCAGCGCGTGGCGTGAGAGGAGACACGGACGATCGCCGCGTCAATGCAGCGAGGCTGCCGACGCCAGCGCGCATGGCGAGCGACATATCGCATCGCAGCCGCGATCACATTCATCCTCCCAACCTTCGCATCCGTCGTCTCCGACGGCCGCGAGTCCGCGTCCACTCAATGGCGCGGCGTTGGGGTCAGGCTATTCATCCGGGGGTGAAAGTCTATAGGCAAAATCGACAGGCGCGGGCGGAGACGGGGGCGAGGATCATGAACTCGGAACGCCACTGTGCATCGCGACACTTGGCACCTCAATCGAGCCCGACATTGCGTGAGTTGGACTCGCGCTTTCTCCGCGAGGACGGTGA
>NZ_CAFI01000379.1 GCF_000239775.1 Bradyrhizobium sp. ORS 375 | reverse complement strand
GAGTCCCGCCACGGCTCTGGATTGCTTCGTCGCTACGCTCCTCGCAATGACGGTTGTTGCGCGGGCTGTCGCGCCAACCACCAGCGTCGTCCCGGCGAACGCCGGGACCCATACCGTGTGATCTATCAGTAGAAGGTAGTGGCAGACCCGTAGGGCGGATTAGCGCAGCGTAATCCGCCATCGCCTAGCGATAACGGAGCCGGCGGGTTACGCTGCGCTAACCCGCCCTACGAACTGGTACCAAGAGCGCCGCCGGGACCATAACTCGGAGCGACGACGACCTAATCCACCATCTCCGCGACAGCCTTGCCGCACGCGACCGTATCCGCATTGCCGCCGAGATCCCGCGTCCGCAACGTCCGCTCCGCCAGCGTTCGCTCGATCGCGCCGACGATCGACTGCGCCGCTTGCTTCTCGCCGAGATGCTCCAGCATCATCGCGCCCGACCAGATCATGCCGATCGGGTTGGCGATGCCCTGCCCCGCGATATCGGGCGCCGAGCCGTGCACCGGCTCGAACACCGACGGGAAATTGCGCTCCGGATTGATGTTGCCGGACGGCGCGATGCCGATGGTGCCGGTGCAGGCAGGTCCCAGATCGGACAGGATGTCACCGAACAAATTGGAGCCGACGACGACGTCGAACCAGTCCGGATGCAGCACGAAATTCGCGGTGAGGATGTCGATGTGGTACTTGTCCCACTTCACACCCGGATAGTTCTTGGCCATCGCCTCGACGCGCTCGTCCCAATACGGCATCGTGATCGAGATGCCGTTGGACTTGGTCGCCGACGTCAGGTGCTTCTTCGGCCGGGATTGCGCCAGCTCGAAGGCGAACTTCAGGATGCGGTCGACGCCGGTGCGGGTCATCACCGTCTGCTGGGTGACGAACTCGCGGTCGGTATCCGGGAACATGCGGCCGCCGACGGATGAGTACTCGCCTTCGGTATTCTCGCGCACCACCCAGAAATCGATGTCGCCGGGCTTGCGGCCCGCCAGCGGCGACGGCACGCCGGGCATCAGGCGCACGGGACGCAGGTTCACATACTGATCGAACTCGCGGCGGAACTTGATCAGCGAGCCCCACAGCGAGACGTGGTCGGCGATCTTGGCCGGCCAGCCGACGGCGCCGAAATAGATCGCGTCGTGGCTGCCGATCTGCGCCTTCCAATCGTCCGGCATCATCTGGCCGTGCTTCTCGTAATAGTCGTAGCTCGAGAAGTCGAAATGATCGAACTGCACCGCGACGCCGTGCTTCTTGGCGGCGGCCTCGATCACGCGCAGCCCCTCGGGCATGACCTCCTTGCCGATGCCGTCGCCGGGAATGACTGCGATGCGATAGGGCTTCTTGCTCATCGAGCGGATCCTCACATTGTCGCCGGTTGTCCCGGCCGAAATCGTCGATCGCCTGAATGGACCAAACGACGGTCAAGCGCAACGCTGCGGTGCAAGATTGACCGCATGGCTGACGCGCCCGACAATCCGGGCTCCTCCCATCCAGAGAGAATGTCCATGGATCTTCATCTACGCGGCAAGCGCGTTCTCATCACCGGCGCCTCGAAGGGCATCGGCGCCGCCGCCGCCGAGGCCTTCGCCGAGGAAGGCTGCCATGTCCGGCTCGCGGCGCGCAGCGCCGACCGGCTCTCGGCTCTGGTCGAGCAGCTCCGCTCCAAGCACCAGATCGACGCGGCCGCGCATGTGGTGGACCTGCGCCGGTCCGAGGACGTGACGCGACTGGCGCAGGAGGCTGCCGACATCGACATCCTCGTCAACAATGCCGGCGACATTCCGGGCGGCCCGATCGACAAGATCGACGAGGCGACCTGGCGGCACGCCTGGGACCTCAAGGTGTTCGGCTTCATCAACCTGGCGCGGCTGGTCTATGCGCAGATGAAGGCGCGCGGCTCGGGCGTGATCATCAACGACATCGGCGCGGCCGGTGAGAAGTTCGATTTCAACTACATCTGCGGCAGCGCCGGCAATGCGGCGCTGATGGCCTTCACCCGCGCGCTCGGCTCCAAGAGCCTCGCCGACAATATCCGCGTCGTCGGCATCAATCCCGGCCCGGTCGGCACCGACCGGCACGTCACGCTGCTGAAAACCCGCGCAAAACAGCAGTTCGGCGACGAGAGCCGCTACACGGAATTCCAGAAAGGCCTGCCGCTCGGCCGCCCCGCGCACGTCAGAGAGATCGCCGACCTGATGGCCTTTCTTGCCTCCGATCGCGCCGGCTACACCTCGGGCGTGATCTATACCGTCGATGGCGGCATCAGCGCAGGGTGGGGTTGATCCTCCTGCGTCACCACCACCGTCATTCCGGGGCGAGGCCGAAGGCCTCGAATCCGGAATCTCGAGATTGTCTTGTACCGGCTCTGAAACAATCTCGGGATTCCGGGTTCAATCGTCAACGCGCAGCCGCTTCGCGTCTTCGCCTTGACGATTGCCCCGGAATGACGGTGGACACCGCAACCATTCCGCCGATCTGAAACAGTGCGCCGACGGCGGCGATCTTTCCACACCGGACGGAACGTGATCTACGAGACGGCGCCGGGATGCTTCCAATCAGGAGAACCAAGCTTTGGCCGACCAGGGATTGATCCGCGAGACCGCCTGCGCCGTCGTCGACAAGTTGAAGGCCGGCGAGGTCACCCCGCTCGATTGCTTGGACGCGCTGGAGGCGCGCATCAAGGCGGTCGACGACAAGGTCAATGCGCTGCCGACGCTGTGCTTCGACCGCGCGCGCGATTCCGCCAAGGCGCTGATGAAGAAGCCCGCCGGCGAACGCGGCCTGCTCGCCGGCCTTCCTGTGCCGATCAAGGATCTCACCGATGTCGCGGGCGTGCTGACGACGCAGGGCTCGCCGATCTTCAAGGACCGGATTCCGGAACGCTCCGATCTCATGGTCGAGCATCTCGAAAACAATGGCGGCGTGATCTACGCCAAGTCGAACACGCCGGAGTTCGGCGCCGGCGCCAACACCTTCAACGAAGTATTCGGCGCGACGCGCAATCCCTGGGACACGTCACGCTCGGCGGCCGGCTCCTCCGGCGGCGCCGCGGTGGCGCTCGCGACCGGCATGGCGTGGCTGGCGCATGGCTCCGACATGGGCGGCTCGCTGCGCAACCCCGCCAGCTTCTGCGGCATCGTCGGCCTGCGCCCGAGCTTCGGCCGCGTGGCACATACGCCGGCGGTCGCGATCGACCGCAACCTCGGCGTCCAGGGCCCGATGGCCCGCACCGTGGAGGACCTCGCGCTGCTGCTCGACGCGATGAGCGGCGAGCACGCCGCGGACCCGATCTCGCTGCCCTCCCCCGCGACCTCGTTCCTGGCCGCCGCCCGCTCCGGCAAGAAGCCGCTCCGCATCGCCTATTCGCCTGATCTCGGCATCACGCCGGTCGATCCTGAAGTGATTGCCGTCACCCGCAAGGCGGCACAACGTTTCGCTGAGCTCGGCGTCATCGTCGAGGAGGCGCATCCGGACTTCAGCGAGGCGCATGAATGCTTCCATGTGCTGCGCGCGCTCGACTTCGCGATGAGCAAGCAGGAGCTGTTGCGCACTAAGCGCGACCTGCTGAAGCCCGAGGTGATCTGGAACATCGAGGAAGGCCTGAAGCTCACGGTCGCACAGATCGCGCGCGCCGAAGCGCAGCGCGTCGCGATCACCGCGCGCGCCGTGAAGTTCTTCGAGACCTATGATCTGCTGCTGGCGCCGGCGACGATCGTGCCGCCCTTCCCGGTCGAGAACCGCTACGTCGCCGAATGCGCCGGGCACACATTCGACAACTACGTGCAATGGCTCGGCATCGTCTACGCGATCACGCTCGCCTGCTGCCCGGCGCTGTCGCTGCCCTGCGGCTTCACCGCGTCGGGCCTGCCGGTCGGCCTGCAGGTGATCGCGCGCCCGCGCAACGACGCCGGCCTGCTGGCCGGGGCGAAGGTGCTGGAAGACATTCTCGGCGTCGCCGGCTCTACCCCGATCGATCCGCGCGCGCCGAAGTGACGCCCCCCCTCACAAGAAGGCGTCAGCATCAAAGGAAAAGCTTCGCATTGGTCATGAGTGAGAGCGCTCGTGGGGAGCGACAAACGTGGCGGCGATGTCAGTGCGCTCCCT
>NZ_CAFI01000380.1 GCF_000239775.1 Bradyrhizobium sp. ORS 375 | reverse complement strand
CCTGGAGGGGGAGGGTCGGCTCACGTTGAGCGAAGCGAAATGTGAGCCGGGGTGGGGTGATCTCTCCACTCGCACCGGTTTCCGCGGCTCACCCCACCCCGCTCGCCCGCTTCGCGTGCGATCGACCCTCCCCCTCCAGGGGAGGGTGAGACCGAGATCGCGGCGGCTGCGGTGATGGCTCGCGTTACTTCCACACCGAATTGTCGGCGTCCCAGCGCTTGGCTTTGAAGACCTTGGCCAGCTCGTCGATGGCGCTGCCGTCGTCGCGGGTGTCGCTTTCCTCGTCGCCGGACGATTCATCCGACAGCATCAGCTTGGCGGTGGAGCTTTCGTCCACCGTGGTCGTCGTCGGGCTGCTGATCCACAAGATCAGCGCGTCCGCGCTGCCCGGCTTGTCGGGCGACACGAGGCCGGTGACCTCGATCACGTCCGTGAGCTCGAGGCTCGGCATCAGCTGGCTCGGCCGCTTCAAGGTCAGCTTCAGCTTGCCGGTGACTGGATTCCACACCGCGCTGGTCGGCTTGGCGTTGTAGGTCTTGGCAAGGACGTCGGAGATCGCGGCGGCGAGCTTGTCCTTGTTGATCTTGTCGCCGTCGCGCCAGTCGCCCGCGGCGAAGCGGATCGTGCGGTCCATCTCGACCGTGCCGGCCGTCCAGCCGGCCGTCACGACACCGGTGGTGGCGCGCGCCTTGGCGATCAGGGCGCCGGCGCGGTCGGGGTCGACGGTCATGCTGATGGTCTGCTCGCCCGCACGCAGGGCATCGCAGCTCACGATCAGGCTGGAGAGCGAGACTTCGACGTTCTCGCCTTTGAGGCTCTTGAGGAAGTCGGTCACCGCGTCGAGCTTGAGGCGGACGGACACGGCTTCCGGCGAGACGTCGGTGAAGTCCTTCGGCTGCGCGCTGATGCCGTCATCCGTCGACTGGCTCTCCTGAAACTCCTTCTCGCTGACGTCGGAGTTGTCCGTCGAGGCCACTTCGGTGATGGTCTTGCCGATCGCGATCTGGCCACGGAACTCGAACGTGTCTCCGGTCGGCTTGCGGGTGAGCTTCACCGTGACCGGCTCCTTGGCGCCGTTGCTCTGCGTCGCGCCGGTCAGGGTCTGGCCGTTGACGGTGAGGGTGACGACGAAGCGGTCCTTGCGGTCCGAATTCTTGGCGACGGGGTAGCAAACGTCGAGCGTCGCCGCGGTGACGGTCTTGCCCTGGCGCGTCTCCTTGAGGATCACGTCGGCATTGCCGTCCATCAGGCCATCGATCGCGGTGAAATAGCGTGTCTCGACGGCGGGGGCGGCCTTGGTCCCGCTCTTGCTCTGGGCCCAACCGAGTTCCGGCGCAGCCGCTGCAATCACGGCCAACGCAAGCAAAATAGCGCGCATCTGAAAATCCTTGTGGGAGCGGAATCGGCCGCTAGCTGTAGCGCCAATCTGCCATCACTGCACCCCCACTTGGACACTCCGCCAAAAAGAAGGCCGCCCGGAGGCGGCCTTCCTGAAGTCTTGGTGATGGTGGCTTGGCGATGGAGGCCAGGATCAGAAGCCCATGCCGCCCATGCCACCCATGCCGCCGCCGGCCGGCATCGCCGGGGCCGCGTCCTTCGGCAGCTCGGCGACCATGGCCTCGGTGGTGACCAGGAGGCCGGCGACCGACGAGGCGTCCTGCAGCGCGGTGCGGACCACCTTGGCCGGGTCGATGATGCCCTTGGCGACCATGTCGACATAGTCCTCGGTCTGGGCGTCGAAGCCGAAGGTCTCGGACTTCTCCTCCAGGATCTTGCCGACCACGATCGAGCCTTCGACGCCGGCGTTCTCGGCGATCTGGCGCATCGGAGCCTCGAGCGCCTTCAGCACGATGTTGATGCCGGCCTGGACGTCCGAGTTCGGGTTGGTGATGCGGCCGACCGCCTTCTTGGCGCGCAGCAGGGCCACGCCGCCGCCGGGAACGATGCCTTCCTGCACCGCGGCGCGGGTCGCGTTGAGGGCGTCCTCGACGCGGTCCTTCTTCTCCTTGACCTCGACCTCGGTCGCGCCGCCGACGCGGATCACCGCGACGCCGCCCGCGAGCTTGGCGAGACGCTCCTGCAGCTTCTCACGGTCGTAGTCCGAGGTGGTCTCCTCGATCTGCGCCTTGATCTGGCCGACGCGCGCCTCGATGTCGGCCTTCTTGCCGGCGCCGTTGACGATCGTGGTGTTCTCCTTGTCGATCACGACCTTCTTGGCGCGGCCGAGCATCTTGATCGTGACGTTCTCGAGCTTCATGCCGAGATCGTCCGAGATCAGCTGGCCGCCGGTCAGGATCGCGATGTCCTCGAGCATGGCCTTGCGGCGGTCACCGAAGCCCGGCGCCTTGACGGCGGCGACCTTGAGGCCGCCACGCAGGCGGTTCACGACGAGGGTGGCCAGCGCCTCGCCCTCGACGTCCTCGGCGATGATCAAGAGCGGACGGCCCGACTGCACCACGGCTTCGAGCACCGGCAGCATGGCCTGCAGGCCCGACAGCTTCTTCTCGTGCAGCAGCACGTAGACGTCGTCGAGCTCGGCGGTCATCTTCTCGGCGTTGGTCACGAAGTACGGGCTGAGGTAGCCGCGGTCGAACTTCATGCCTTCGACGATGTCGACCTCGGTCTCGAGCGACTTGTTCTCCTCGACCGTGATCACGCCCTCGTTGCCGACCTTCTGCATCGCCTGGGCGATCATCTTGCCGATCGCGGCGTCGCCGTTGGCGGAGATGGTGCCGACCTGGGCGACCTCGGCGGAGGAGGCGACCGGCTTGGCGCGCTTCTCGATGTCCTTGATGACGGCGGCCACCGCGGTGTCGATGCCGCGCTTGAGGTCCATCGGGTTCATGCCGGCGGCAACCGCCTTGGCGCCCTCACGGACGATGGCCTGGGCGAGCACGGTCGCGGTGGTGGTGCCGTCGCCGGCCAGGTCGTTGGTCTTGGATGCGACCTCGCGCAG
>NZ_CAFI01000381.1 GCF_000239775.1 Bradyrhizobium sp. ORS 375 | reverse complement strand
GTCGCTGGCGGCGGCGATCTCGGCGCTGGTGCCGGTCGGCGGCCGGCTCGGCGTCGAGGCCGTGACCTATCCGATGATCAAGGGTATCGCGGCGCGGCTCGGCGTTGCGCTCGTGCCGATCGCGATGGACGCCGAGGGCATCCGCCCGGACGCCCTGGCCAAGGCGCATCGCACCAGCGCGCTGAACGCGATCTACATCCAGCCGGTCATGCAGAACCCGCTGGGACTGACGATGAGCGAAGCGCGGCGGGAAGAGATCGTGCGGCTCGTGCGCAAGCACGAACTGATGATCATCGAGGATCTCGTCTACGGCTTCCTCAGCGATCAGGTGTCGCTGGCGGCGCAGGCCGAGGAGCGTGTCATCGTGGTCGACAGCCTCGCGAAGAGACTGGCGCCGGGCATTGCCGTCGGCTTCCTCTACGTCCCGTCGCATCTGCGCGAGAAATTCGCCGCAACCGTCCGCACCGGCGCGTGGTCGGTCACCTCGCTCGCATTGGCCGCCGGCATGGGCCTGCTCGCTGACGGCACCGCGGCCGAGATCACCAAGCGCAAGCGCGCCGATGCCGTGGTCCGCCAGGCGATCGTCGCCGAATGCCTCGCCGGTTATCGCATCGACGCCGATCCGCGCTCCTATCACGTCTGGCTGCATCTGCCTGAAGGTTGGCGCGCCGAGGCATTGACCGCCGCGGCGGCACGCGCAGGCGTCGCGATCACGCCGGCGAGCGCGTTCGCGGTGGCGCATGGCCATTCACCGAATGCGGTGCGGCTCGCGCTGGGCTTGCCGAGCCATGATGATCTGCGCACGGCGCTATGGCGGCTCGCCGGCCTGCTGTCGCACCACGACGCCTCCGACATGACGGAGTAGCTAGAGCCACCGCCGCTACTTACGGTCATTCGGGGGCAAGGCCGCAGGCCTTGAACCCGGAATCTCCAGATCTTCGGCACCTCTGCTCGACAAGCGCGAGGACTAGGCGAGGCCCTTGCTGCGCAGCTCGACCTCGATCTCGCCGAGAATGCGGACCAGCCGCTCGGCCCAGGTCCGCTGGCCCTCGGGCTCGGCGATCTCGTTCTGCCGGATCTCGATGCCCGAATTGATCAGCCCGCGACCTTCGCCGTGCACGGGGATCGTGTAGTCGGTGTTGTCGCCGACGGCATAAGGCTGGTTGTCGCCGACCACGAGATCGGGCTCGGCGCGCAGCGCCTTCAGCAGCAAGGGCGGCAAGACCTTGTCGTGCTGATACAGCGTGCCGATGTGCCAGGGCCGCGCAATCCCCGCGTAGACCGGCGTGAAGCTGTGCAGCGAGACGAGAATGGACGGCCGCCCCGCTTGCTTGCGCGCATCGAGCACGGCGGTGATCTGGTCGTGATACGGATCGAAGATCGCGCGCCGCCTGAGCTCGGCGTCCTCTTGCGTCAGTCCCTCGTTGCCGGGAATGGTCGTGCGCTCGCTGATCATCGGGATCGAGTTCGGTGCGCCCGGTGACCGGTTGCAGTCGATCACCAGCCGCGAATAGCGCTGCGCTACCAGATGCGCATCGAGCGCGCGCGACACCTGCTCGGCCACGCCTGCGATGCCGATGTCCCAGGCGATGTGCCGCTCCAGTTCGCTCTCATCAAGGCCGAGGTTGCCAAGCGCGCGCGGCAGCAGCCGGCCGTAATGATCGCAGGTGAAGACCAGTGCCGAGGCGCCATCGGCGTTCTGCTCGTAGACCGGCGGAACTTCGTCGGCTCGAAGGAGTCGTGTTGGTGCGGTCGTGCTCGGCTGACTCATGATCCCGTTCGTTGCTCATTCAGGCGGCATGACGAACTGCAATTGAGCAGAGGTGAATCTGGATTGCAGGGCCGAAAACCGCGATGATGATTCGATGACGATGCCGATCCTGCGCGGCGATCACAAGGCCTGATATCGCCGGCGCCAGCCGCTGCTGTGGAAGCTCTGCAGCGCGCCGGCGGCGCGACCGATCTGCTGAAGCACATGTCGCACCGGTGGAAGAGGGGACTGATGGAGATCAAGGTCGGATTCGAGATCGCCTACGCGGCGCCCGCGGCGACGCCGATGGTGATCATGCTGTCGATCCATCCCTCGCGCCGCCAGGACCTCATCGGCAGCGAGACCATCGTCACCGAGCCGGTGGTGCCGATCAGCTTCTACCACGACAGCTTCGGCAATATCTGCGGCCGGCTGGTGGCGCCGAGCGGCGGCGTGACCTTCCACGGCAGCGCCATCGTGCGCGACAGCGGACTGCCGGATGCGGTCGAACCGAAGGCCCAACAATTGCCGATCGACCAGCTGCCGGATGATCTCCTGCTCTATCTGATGCCGAGCCGCTATTGCGAGACCGACAAGCTCACCGACGTCGCCTGGTCGCTGTTCGGCCAGGCGACGGCGGGCTGGGCGCGTGTGCAGGCGATCTGCGACTTCGTCCACCAGCATGTCAGCTTCGGTTACGAGCACGCCCACCATATGAAGTCGGCACACGACGTCTATCAGCAGCGCACCGGCGTGTGCCGCGACTTCGCGCATCTGGCGCTGACACTGTGCCGCTGCATGGGGATTCCGGCGCGCTACTGCACCGGCTACATGGGCGACATCGGCATTCCGCCGGAGCCGTATCCGATGGATTTTTCCGGCTGGTTCCAGGCCTATCTCTCCGGCCAGTGGTACACCTTCGATGCGCGCCACAACACCCCGCGCATCGGCCGCATCCTGATGGCGACCGGCCGCGATGCCGCCGACGTCGCGCTGTCGACCTCGTTCGGCCGGATGACCCTGACGAAATTCCACGTCGTCAGCGACCAGATCGTACCGGCCCGCGGCGCGGCGTGAGCTGGCCTTGCCCCTCAAGGGCGGCTATGCAGAGGCATGAGCTCCGACACCACCCTCGATCTTCTGTTCGTCTACGGCACCTTGATGCGCGGCTTCGACCATCCGATGGCCCGGCTGCTGTCGGCCAATGCCGATTTCGTCGCTGAGGCCAGCTGCCGCGGCCGGCTCTACCGCATCCAGCATTATCCGGGCCTCGTGCTGTCCGATGACGATGCCGAGCAGGTGCATGGCGAGCTGTTCCGGCTGCGCCAGCCGGAGCCGATGCTGCGCGAGTTCGACATGTACGAGGCGTGCGGCGAGGGTTTTGCGCAGCCGACCGAATATCTCCGCCAGCGCCTCCATGTGACGCTCGCCGACGGCTCGGTCCGCGAGGCCTGGACCTATGTCTACAATTGGCCGGTCGACGAGGCCGCCCGCATCGCCTCGGGCCGCTTCCTGGCGCCGTAGGCTTCTCCGCCGTCATTCCGGGACATCGCGCAGCGATGGGCCCGGAATCCATAACCACGAACCCCACGGAAGCACGCAGGTGGTGCGGCTATCGCGCCTCTTTGCCGTTCGTGGTTATGGATTCCGGGCTCGCCCTGCGGGCGCCCCGGAATGACGGGGGAGAGAGCGCGGCCTGTGAATAGCCCGGACAAGGCCGAGGAAGTTCACATTTCGTACCCGGCTGCCTATATGCGTAAGTCCACCCACACAGGACCGCCCCGCCGCCCATGGCCCGCTTCACGCCTGAATTCCTCGATGAGCTGCGCGCCCGGCTTCCGGTGTCGGATGTCGTCGGCAAGCGCGTGAAGCTCAAGAAGGCGGGGCGCGAGTGGAAGGGGCTGTCGCCGTTCCAGCAGGAGAAGACGCCGTCCTTCTACGTCAACGACCAGAAGGGCTTTTATCACGACTTCTCCTCCGGCAAGCACGGCAACATCTTCGACTTCGTGATGGAGACCGAGGGCTGCAGCTTCCCCGAGGCTGTCGAGCGGCTGGCGGGGCTGGCCGGCCTGGCGCTCCCGGTGGCGACGCCGGATGCGGCGCGCGAGGCGCGGCAGCGCAAGACGCTGTATGACGTGATGGAGCTGGCGGCGAAGTTCTTCGCCGACACGCTGGCCTCGCGCCATGGCGCAAGAGCGCGGGGCTATCTCGCCGACCGCGCGATCCTGCCGCAGACGCAGCTTCAGTTCCGCCTCGGCTACGCGCCGCCCGATCGCTTCGCCTTGAAGGAATATCTCGGCGCCCAGGGCATACCGGTGAACGACATGGTCGAGGCCGGCCTGCTGGTCGGCGGCGACGACATCCCGGTGCCTTACGACCGCTTCCGCGACCGCGTGATGTTCCCGATCACCGATCTCCGCAACCGGGTCATCGCCTTCGGTGGCCGGGCGCTGCAAAAGGACGTGCCGGCGAAATATCTCAACTCGCCGGAGACGCCGCTCTTCCACAAGGGCGACAACCTCTACAACCTCGCGAGTGCCCGCCAGGCCGCCCACAATGGCGCGCCGATGATCGTGGTCGAGGGCTATGTCGACGTCATTGCGCTGGTCGCCGCCGGCTTTGCCGGCGCGGTGGCGCCGCTCGGCACCGCGCTGACCGAGAGCCAGCTCGCGCTGATCTGGAAGATGGTCGACGAGCCGATCCTCTGCTTCGACGGCGACCGCGCCGGCCAGAAGGCGGCCTATCGCGCCGCCGATATCGCCTTGCCGCATCTCAAGCCCGGCAAGAGCCTGCGCTTCGCGCTCTTGCCCGAGGGACAGGACCCCGACGACCTCGTCCGATCAGGCGGCCGCGGCGCCGTCGAGGAGGTGCTGAAAATCGCCAAGCCGCTCGCGGAGGTGATCTGGTCGCGCGAGATCGAAGGCGGCAGCTTCACCACCCCGGAGCGGCGTGCGGCGCTGGAGGCGCGGATCGGCCAGCTCACCGGCGGCATCGCCGATGAAGTGGTACGCCGCTACTACAAGCAGGACCTCAGCGACCGGCTGTACCGGGCGTTCGCCCCCGACGGCGGAAGAGGCTTCGGCCGCGGCTTCGGTGCCGAATCAGGACGCCGGTTCGGCCCCCGCAGTCCCGGTTCCGGACAGCAGGGGCGGTTATCCACAGGGGGCGGCCGCCGCGGCGGTGCGCCATCCACAGGCCCGGCGATGGCCCGCGGGCCCTACATGGCGGCGAGCCCGCAGCTCGCCATGAGCCCGATCATGCGCGGCCAGCGCTCGGCGATCTCGCGCCGCGAGGCGCTGATCCTGCAGTGCCTGATCAACCATCCCTGGATCCTGCACGACCATCTCGAGGAGGTCGCAGCCCTCGAGCTCGCCCATCCCGAGGCGCACAAGCTGCGCGCCGCCATCATCGCCGCCTTCGCCCACGACCACCACCATTCGCCCGATCCCGACGAGCAGGCCGAGAAGATGCGCGCCGACCTCGATAAGTCGGGCTTTTCCGAGCTACTTCAACGGGTTGAGCGGGCAATCACGACCGCCGCCGTGTGGGCCGCCAAGCCCGGCGCCGCGCGCGATGACGTTCTTGCGACCTGGCACCAGCTCGTCGCCTTGCATCGGCAATGGCACTCATTACTTAGGGAATTGAAGGATGCCGAGCTTGCCTTGGGCGAGGAGCCGAGCGAGCCGAACATGGGCTGGTTGAGGGACGTGAAGGCCAGGATGGCTGAGATGGACGGCACCGAGGCGCTGATCGAAGGCTTCGGGGAACTGTCCGGGCGTACCAACCGCAACGTGTAAAATTCGGGCGCGGCGCCCTGTCATTGACGAGCACATTTCGGCCCGGTCCATCCATGCCGGTTCCAGGTCGCGCGAAAAGACTCGCCAAATCCATGGTTTGGCTGCAAAAACAGGGTTAATCGAAGTTTAAGAGGTCCGGGGCATTTTCTGCGGCAGATGGGTTGGTTTCGCTGTCGGACACCAGCGCCCCTTTCGGGCGCCGGATTCGATTGCAAAACCGGTATCGCTTTTGCAAGAAACGCGCGCCGGTCCGAAAACGGGACGACACCAGCGACAGACCTTTGGGGGTGGCGACGTTAAAAGTGCGCCGCCCTTTCCGCGTCGAGAACAGTTTGAGTAGAGCAGGCGGGCGCCGCGATGCCAAGGGCTATGATGCCACGGGCGAAGCGGGCGCGTTTCGGGAGCAATGAATGGCCACGAAGGCAAAGACGCTGCAGGTGAAGGACAAGGAAAAGGACGACAAGGCCGCGGACGCTCCCGAAAAGGACGCCGCCGACGCGCCTTCGCCGTTGCTCGACCTGTCGGACGCCGCCGTCAAGAAGATGATCAAGCAGGCCAAGAAGCGCGGCTTCGTGACCTTTGATCAGCTCAACGAGGTGCTGCCTCCCGACACCACCTCGCCGGAACAGATAGAAGACATCATGTCGATGCTGTCCGATATGGGCATCAACGTGACCGAGGCCGAGGAGACTGACGAGGCCGAGGAGAAGGACGACGGCGACGACGAGACCGACAACGAGCTTGTCGAGATCACGCAGAAGGCCGTCACCGAGGTCAAGAAGTCGGAGCCCGGCGAGCGCACCGACGATCCCGTGCGCATGTATCTGCGCGAGATGGGCACCGTCGAGCTCTTGTCGCGCGAGGGCGAAATCGCGATCGCCAAGCGCATCGAGGCCGGCCGCGAGGCGATGATCGCAGGGCTCTGCGAGAGCCCGCTGACCTTCCAGGCCATCATCATCTGGCGCGACGAGCTCAACGAAGGCAAGATCTTCCTTCGCGACATCATCGATCTCGAAGCCACCTATGCCGGCCCCGACTCCAAAGGCGGCATGAACCCGCAGATCGCAGCCCCCACGGCCGGCGACGGCGAGGCGGGCGAGGGCGGTGAGATCCAGGCCGCGGTCGCCCCTCCCGCGGCGCCGCAGCAGGCGACGCCGTTCCGTGCCGCGCCGAACGGCGCGCCAGCCGAGGAGAAGGATCCCGGCGAGGCGGCGGCCGAAGCCGACATGGACGACGACGAGTTCGAGAACCAGATGTCGCTCGCCGCCATCGAGGCCGAGCTCAAGCCGAAGGTGGTCGAGACCTTCGACAAGATCGCGTCCGAATACAAGAAGCTGCGCCGCCTGCAGGAGCAGGACATCGCCAACCAGCTGCAGAGCGAGTCGCTGTCGCCCTCGCAGGAGCGCAAGTACAAGAAGCTCAAGGACGAGATCATCGTCGAGGTGAAATCGCTGCGCCTCAACCAGGCGCGCATCGATTCACTGGTCGAGCAGCTCTACGACATCAATAAGAAGCTGGTCTCGTTCGAGAGCCGGCTGATGCGGCTCGCCGACTCCCACGGCGTCGCCCGCGAGGATTTTCTCCGCAACTACCAGGGCTCGGAGCTCGATCCGCGCTGGCTCAACCGCGTGTCGAAGCTCTCGGCCAAGGGCTGGAAGAACTTCGTCCATTACGAGAAGGACCGCATCAAGGATCTGCGCCAGGAGGTGCAGTCGCTGGCCGCCCTCACCGGTCTCGAGATCGGCGAGTTCCGCAAGATCGTGCACTCCGTGCAGAAGGGCGAGCGCGAGGCCCGTCAGGCCAAGAAGGAGATGGTGGAAGCCAACCTCCGTCTCGTGATCTCGATCGCCAAGAAGTACACCAATCGCGGCCTGCAGTTCCTCGACCTGATCCAGGAAGGCAACATCGGCCTCATGAAGGCGGTCGACAAGTTCGAGTACCGCCGCGGCTACAAGTTCTCGACCTACGCCACCTGGTGGATCCGGCAGGCGATCACCCGCAGCATTGCGGACCAGGCCCGCACCATCCGCATCCCCGTGCACATGATCGAGACGATCAACAAGATCGTCCGCACCTCGCGCCAGATGCTGAACGAGATCGGCCGCGAGCCGACCCCGGAGGAGCTCGCCGAAAAGCTCGGCATGCCCCTGGAGAAGGTGCGCAAGGTCCTGAAGATCGCCAAGGAGCCGCTCTCGCTCGAAACCCCCGTGGGCGACGAGGAGGACTCCCACCTCGGCGACTTCATCGAGGACAAGAACGCCATCCTGCCGATCGACGCCGCCATCCAGTCGAACCTGCGCGAGACCACGACGCGTGTGCTGGCCTCGCTGACCCCGCGCGAAGAGCGCGTGCTGCGCATGCGCTTCGGCATCGGCATGAACACCGATCACACGCTGGAAGAGGTGGGCCAGCAGTTCTCGGTGACCAGAGAGCGTATCCGCCAGATCGAAGCCAAGGCGTTGCGCAAGTTGAAGCATCCGTCGAGGTCGAGGAAGCTGCGGTCGTTCTTGGATAACTGATCGCTTTTCAAGAAACGTCATTGCCGGGCTTGACCCGGCAATCCATCAGATAACGACGGCGGACCGAAAGGTTCGCCGTTTTTGTTCAAGGGATTTTTTCGCAAGAGAGCGGATCAGGTCTTCCGAAAAAAGGCTGCTAGATCTTCAGCCTCCAAGCGCCTCGAGTTCAAGAGAAGCTCTGCGAGGCGCTCGACCTTGCCAGTGTGCTCAATTAGTAGGTCATGCGCGCGCTGATGACCAGCGTAACGCACTCTTTGACTATCGTCCGCGTTCAAGTGTTGCACTAGTCCTATCATCATGCCTTGGTCGGCCCAGCCTGCGCCATCGTGAGTCCGCGCTGAGAACATTCGCTGAGCTTCCATTCCTGCCGCACAGATCGCTAGTTGGTCGATAAGATCGAGTTCAGCGCTGTCTTCAATTTCGACGACTGCCTTTGCCTCGTCGTCATCAATCGCGATCTCGATGCATCCCACTCTCAATCCCAAGGCAGAGGCCACGATTGCGTGGCCCGCTTCGTGGACGGCGGCGCCATATCGATCGCGTATGGTCTGTGATCTGTGTTCGTTGGCCATCGGTTTGTCGAGCTTAAGATGCGCGAGGATGCAAGATACCGTGCGACATAGGATATCGACCATCCGGAGGTGTCCGGAATGTGGAATTTCTCACAGATCGCGCACTCGCCTACTAGAAATCTCGTGCGTCCCATCCCCTGGCGTATCCTTCGCCGGACAAACTTGCCAGCAGGAGCGATACACGTGAACACGGGCACGTGCCGCCTGCGGGGTCGCTTTGCCAAGCCTACGAACTAAGTGATCTCGCTTGGAGCTGTTAGATGTAGCGCCCTCTCCCCTTGCGGGAGAGGGCGTCTCCGACCCATCCATGCACGCGA
>NZ_CAFI01000382.1 GCF_000239775.1 Bradyrhizobium sp. ORS 375 | reverse complement strand
AGACACCAGCTTCGGGGTGTCAGGCCGCTGCGACTTCACGTCCGCAGACGATCGTTCGTCCGCACCCTCGTTGCCGAGCATGCTGCGATCTCCCGCGGCCACCGCATCCCCGCCTCGCGTGTCGTGACGATCGCGCGCAACGCCCCCCCGATCGAGGCGGGATGGGCATACACAATCATGAATTCCGAAAAATAGCAAGATAATTATTTTTCACAGAATCTTTCTGCGGCCGGCCCCGGAGCCTGTCCCTGCCGCGCTAGGGAGCGTCTGCGCCGCCGCCGCGGTCTCAGATCGATCGCTGATTGACCCGCTTCGACAGCTCCTCAGCGCTCTCCTTGCGTTCGGAATAGCGGTCGACCAGATAGTCCGCCCGGTCGCGCGTCAGCAGCGTGAACTTCACGAGCTCCTCCATCACGTCCACGACGCGGTCGTAATAGGCCGACGGTTTCATGCGATCGTCGTCGTCAAACTCCGCGAACGCCTTGGGCACCGAGGACTGGTTCGGGATCGTGATCAGGCGCATCCAGCGCCCGAGCACGCGCAGCTGATTGACCGCGTTGAACGACTGCGAGCCGCCGGAGACCTGCATCACCGCGAGCGTCTTGCCCTGCGTCGGCCTGGTGGCACCGAGCGACAGCGGGATCCAGTCGATCTGGGTCTTCATCACGCCGGTCATCGCGCCGTGACGCTCCGGCGAGCACCACACCATGCCCTCGCACCAGGTCACCAATTCGCGCAATTCGTCGACCTTCGGGTGGTCGGGCCAAGCGTCGTCGACCAGCGGCAGCCCGTGCGGGTCGAAGGTTCGCGTCTCCGCGCCAAAGCGCGCGAGAATGCGCGCCGCTTCCTCGGTGAGCAGACGGCTGAACGAGCGCTGCCGCAGCGATCCGTAGAGCAGCAGGATGCGTGGTGGATGGGAGGAGAGCGCAGGCTCCAGCAGCTTGGCGCGGTCGATCGGTTGGAAGCAGCCTTCATCCAGCTGCGGCATGTCATCGGGCAACGCGGCACCTCAGAGTGCGATCGGCCTCCGGCCGTCCGTGGTGACAGCGGGATCGGACCGAGTGGCCGTACGAACGGCTCGATGCAACATGGCGGCCCTGATCAGGCCGGTCAACTCTGGGACGATTAATGGACCATAATCGGGACGCAATCGTGGCGACAGACGGCGCCGCCTGCGGGGATGATCTGCGACCGCGCGCGAGATTGTATTCGCCTGAGAGGGAGCGCGGTCTCGCTTTGCGAGACGCGCGCTGCCTATCGCGTAGTTGGGTGATGACGTCGCTTAGTTGCGAACGCTGCCGACCGTGATCGGTGCGACCAGCGCGGCGCTGCGGCGGTGGTGGGTGAGCACGGCGAGCTGGTGCGGAGAGGCGGTGCTGTCGGCATTGATGGCGACCGTCTGCTGCGCGGCAGCCGAAGCGCCGATAACGGTGAGCTGGTGCGGAGTGGCGGGCAGCGCGCCGACTTCGTAGTTCGGCAGCTCGCCGGCCATGGCCGCGCCGGTCAGCAGCGCGAGGGCAACGAGGGAGCCGGGAATGATGTGCTTGATGGTCATCGGGAGGTCCTTCTGTGACGATGATCGGCTGCATCAATTGCAACCGTTTTCGTTTCCTTGGACGCTCCCTAGCGCTGTGGGAGTTATATGCGTTGCAGCATGATTTGACAATTCATGGATTTGTGACGCGGTTAAAATGGCAGCGATGTACCTGCGATGATGGGATCGAGGAATGACCTCATTTGCGATTTGAATTGGTCTTGGAATGGAGTTGCGCACGAGCGCGCCAGATTGAAACAAAATCCTGAGAGGCCGACCGCGCGACGAACGAGCGTGCGCGTCCTCGCAACGGCTTTCGCTTGCAATCGCGATTCGCACGCCGCGTGCGCGTGCAATCGTCGCGCATTCGCAAAAGTTTGAATTAATTGTCACAGATCGCCGGCCCCTGCATGGCTTCGCTTGGCTCGCAATGACGGGGAGTCTGCCAGTGGATCCGCTCTTGGCCCGATCGCAACGCTACGGCAGAGCAATGACGGCCCCATCAATCCACGAACTGATCGCGCGTGTAGCCCTGGGCGTAGAGCAAAGCTGTGAGGTCGCCGTGGTCGATGCGGGCTGACGCTGCGGCGGAGACGGCGGGCTTGGCGTGATAGGCGACGCCGAGGCCGGCGGCTTCGATCATGCCGAGGTCGTTGGCGCCGTCGCCGACGGCGAGCGTGTCGATCGCGTCGAGGTCGAACGACTCGCGCAGCTCGATCAGCGTCGCGAGCTTGGCGTCGCGGCCGATGATGGGCTCGCGCACCTCGCCCGTGAGCTTGCCGGCGTCGATGACGAGCTCGTTGGCGCGGTTCTCCTGGAAGCCGATCTTGGCTGCGATGGCGCTGGTGAACAGCGTGAAGCCGCCGGAGATCAGGCAGGTGTAAGCGCCGTGGGCGCGCATGGTCATCACCAGCTGGCGGCCGCCCGGCGTCAGCTTGATGCGCTTGGCGAGCACCTCGTCGACGACGCTGACCGGCAGATCCTTCAAGAGCGCGACGCGCTCGCGCAGCGCCGGCTCGAATGCGATCTCGCCGCGCATCGCGCGCTCGGTGATCGCGGCGACGTGGGACTTCAGCCCGGCAAAATCGGCCAGCTCGTCGATGCATTCCTGGCCGATCATGGTGCTATCCATGTCGGCCAGAAAAAGCTTCTTGCGCCTGACCGCCTCAGGCTGCACGACGATGTCGATCGGCATGTCGCCGCGCAGGTCGCGCAGCCGCGCCTCGAGCTTGTGGACCTCGCCGTCATGCGAGAACGGGATGTCGATGGCGACCTCGTCGAACAGCCAGCGCGGCGTCCCCGGCTGTGGCAGCACGGCCAGGAAGGCCTCCACGATCGTGGTATCAAGCGCGGGGTCGGCGGGATTGCAGATGAAGGTGGCGACGAGAGACATCAGGTGACTTCGCTAAGCGACAACAAAGCGGTGCTTATCGCAGGGCCGACCGCCAGCGGCAAGTCGGCCCTGGCGCTGGAACTTGCGCAAAAAGCGGGCGGGGTCGTCATCAACACCGACTCGATGCAAGTCTACCACGATCTGCGGGTGCTGACGGCGCGGCCGACACCCGAGGAGGAGGCGCTGGTCCCGCATCGGCTCTATGGCCATGTCGATGCGTCCGTGAACTACTCGGCCGGCCACTATGTCCGTGATGCGGCTCAGCTTCTCGATGATGTCAGGCGCCAGCGCCGGCTGCCGATCTTCATCGGCGGCACCGGGCTGTACTTCAAGGCGCTGACGCGGGGACTGTCGGTGGTGCCGCCGGTGCCGGACGAGGTGCGTGAGGTGGTGCGCCTCAAGCTCGATCGCGACGGCGTCGAGGCGCTGCATGCCGAGCTGGCGCGGCGCGATGCCGCGGCGGCGGCCCGGCTGAACGTCCGCGACCGCAGCCGCATCGCCCGGGCGCTGGAGGTGATCGAGGCCACCGGTCGGCCATTGGCCGACTGGCACGCGGAGACCTCGCCACCGCTGCTGCCGGAGGGGAGCTATCGCGCGCTGTTCATCGCGCCCGAGCGCGAGGCGCTGTATGCCAGGATCGACGCGCGGTTCGAGACGATGCTGGAGGGCGGCGCGCTGGATGAGGTGGAGCGGCTCGCCGCGCGCGGGCTCGATCCGCTGCTGCCAGCGATGAAGGCCCACGGCGTGCCGGCGCTGATCCGCTACATCCGGGGCGAGATCTCGCGGGAGGAGGCGGCCACCATCGGCAAGGCCGACACGCGGCATTATGCCAAGCGGCAGTTCACCTGGTTTCGGCACCAGCTGCCGGAGTTCGAGTGGACGAGCCCGGAGGCGGCGAGGGGGTGGGTGAGGCCGATTTGATCGTCATCGCGAGGAGCGCAGCGACGAAGCGATCCAGAGTCCTTGCGTGGCCCTGGATTGCTTCGCTTCGCTCGCAATGACGGCGAGTTGTCCAAATTACCGCTCGCCGAACCGCAAAATCCGCGCTACCTTGACAAAATCGCGCAGACGAGCCTCGCTTTGCCTTGACATCAAGGTCACCATGGTTATGTTCGCGCAACCTTTGGGAAGCCAGCTCGCCGTCATGCGCAATTTTATTGCCATCCTCCTTATCGTAGTCGTACCCAGGCGCATCGCCGGGGATGGCTAGCGGCCATCCAAAATCCGAGCGGTGCGCAGGGCCTTCCAGGGCCCTTTTTTATTGCCCGAACCGACCCCGACCACCTGAACCAACCGAACCCAGCCGTCCGAACCGACCGACAAAACGACAAGCCGCTGAGACCAGCGATCCGGAGCCTGCCATGACCGACAAGAGCCACGATCCGAACCAGATGACCGGCGCCGCGATGATCGTGCGCGCGCTCATCGACCACGGCGTGCAGCACCTCTTCGGCTATCCCGGCGGCGCGGTGCTTCCGATCTATGACGAGATCTTCCAGCAGAGCGAGGTCGAGCACATCCTGGTCCGCCATGAGCAGGGCGCCGGCCACGCCGCCGAGGGCTATGCGCGCTCGACCGGCAAGCCGGGCGTCGTGCTGGTGACCTCAGGCCCCGGCGCCACCAACATGGTGACGCCGCTGGCGGACGCGCTGATGGATTCGATCCCGCTGGTCTGCATCACCGGGCAGGTGCCGACGCATCTGATCGGCAACGACGCCTTCCAGGAGTGCGACACGGTCGGCATCACCCGGCCCTGCACCAAGCACAATTGGCTGGTCCGCAACGTCAACGATCTCGCCAAGGTGCTGCACGAGGCGTTCTACGTCGCGACCTCGGGCCGGCCGGGCCCGGTCGTCGTCGACGTGCCGAAGGACGTGCAGTTCGCGACCGGCACCTATCATCCGCCGCGCAAGTCCGACGTCCACGTCTCCTATGCGCCGCGCGTCAAGGGCGACGCGATGCAGATCCGCAAGGCGGTGGCGCTGCTGGCGTCCGCCAAGCGGCCGGTGATCTATTCCGGCGGCGGTGTCGTCAATTCGGGGCCGGAGGCGTCGAAGCTGCTGCGCGAGCTGGTCGAGGTCACGGGGTTCCCGATCACCTCGACCCTGATGGGGCTGGGCGCCTATCCGGCGTCCGGTCCGAATTGGCTGGGCATGCTCGGCATGCACGGCACCTACGAGGCCAACATGACGATGCATGATTGCGACGTCATGCTGTGCGTCGGCGCGCGCTTCGACGACCGCATCACCGGCCGCACCGACGCGTTCTCGCCGAACTCGAAGAAGATCCACATCGACATCGATCCGTCCTCGATCAACAAGAACATCCGCGTCGACGTGCCGATCATCGGAGATTGCGGCGACGTGCTCGCCGACATCCTGCAGTTGTTCAAGGCCGAGGCGAAGAAGCCCGACATCAAGTCGTGGTGGCAGGAGATCGCGGTCTGGCGCGCGCGCAACTCGCTCGCCTACAAGCCGAACCGCGACGTCATCATGCCGCAATATGCGATCCAACGGCTGTTCGAGCTGACGCGCGGGCGCGACACCTACATCACGACCGAAGTCGGCCAGCACCAGATGTGGGCGGCGCAGTTCTATGGCTTCGAGGAGCCGCACCGCTGGATGACCTCCGGCGGCCTCGGCACCATGGGCTACGGCCTGCCGGCGGCGATCGGCGTGCAGGTGGCGCATCCCGACAGCCTGGTCATCGACATCGGCGGCGACGCCTCGGTGCAGATGACGATGCAGGAGATGTCGACGGCCGTGCAGTACGAGCTGCCGGTCAAGATCTTTATCCTCAACAACCAGTACATGGGCATGGTGCGGCAATGGCAGCAGCTGCTGCACGGCAACCGCCTGTCGCATTCCTACTCGGAGGCGCTGCCGGACTTCGTCAAGCTCGCCGAGGCCTATGGCGGCGTCGGTTTGCAGGTGTCGAAGCCCGGCGATCTCGACGGCGCGATCAAGGAGATGATCTCGGTCAAGAAGCCGGTGCTGTTCGACTGCCGCGTCGCGGCGCTGGAAAACTGCTTCCCGATGATCCCGTCCGGCAAGGCGCACAACGAGATGATCCTGCCGGCCGAAGCCTCCGATCCGGCCGCCGCGTTCGCCGGCGGCAAGGCGCTGGTGTGAGGATCGATCGTGAGCATGGCGCCCACACCGAACTCCGCTGTCATCGCCCGGCTTGACCGGGCGATCCAGTACGCCGCGGCCATCGTGAGTCCCACGACGGCCGCGGCGTACTGGATGCCCGCCTTCGCGGGCATGACGCGGTGGTGCGGCAGCGGCGCTCTTCACCTCTCCCCGCGTGCGGGGGCGCGACGAGCTTCGCTCGCGCTG
>NZ_CAFI01000383.1 GCF_000239775.1 Bradyrhizobium sp. ORS 375 | reverse complement strand
CTGGGTGCGGGACATGGTGGGCGCGGCGGGTTGCAGCATGCTGGTCATGCGGACGAACGACCCGACGCGTACGGTCAAGTCGCGCGGTCCTGATCTCCCGACGCTGAGATCAAGGTCGAGAGCTCGACGAGCGCTCCGATCGATGGTGGCCAGAAAGCCGGCGCACCAGGGAGAACGCGAAGCAGCCGTTCCAACCATCATGCAGGGGATGCCGGGTCGAACCGACTACACCTGTGGTGACTGCCGCCTGCTTATCTTGTTGCAGGCGGGCCATGGGTGAGGCCTTCACCCGGCATTCCCTGCCCCTCCTTTGAGCGAGGGCAATACGACCATCAGCACCCGGGCACATCGTGCCGCGGGAATACCAGCGATTGCCTGCGCGATGGTGGGCGGAGGAGCGGGCCGTGGTGGCGCCCCAACTGGGCTCATCATGCGTCGCGTGCGCGATACAACCTCGATGAATATGCGGCTGTTGTTGGATAACCACATCCACAAGGAGAATTCGGCGATGGACTTCCGCCGAGATCATTCACATGATACCGGTCATGTCACTAATAGCGGCGAGCTGGTGGTGAACTGGCCACAGGAATTAATGCCTCGCCACATATTGGCCGACGTCGAGACGCGCCGTCCCTATACTTCGGGTTGCTTTTGCAACCGGACGGCCGGTTCGCTCCGGACAGGTCTCATGAGGCCCCGTTCGTCCAGATCGGCGTCGCGCTGAATGCTTTCCCGCTGGAATTAAGCTTAAGACGGAGCGGAGACGCATGACAGTTAGTTGTTAACTTCAATCAACAGCCATGACGTGCAACAATACTTCCGCGCAACTACAT
>NZ_CAFI01000384.1 GCF_000239775.1 Bradyrhizobium sp. ORS 375 | reverse complement strand
GTCCGATCGTATCCGCGCTCGACCGCTGGATTGCGGAGTCGGTGCAGCCGGCCGCGCAGCGCTGGTTCGGCACCAAGGTCGTCGAGATCAAGCAGATCTCCGCCTATTCCTGCCGCGGCATGAACGGCAATCCGAGCGCACACATCTCCGAGCACGCCTTCGGCAATGCGCTCGACATCTCCGCCTTCATGCTCGCCGACGGCCGCCGCATCACCGTCAAGGATGGCTGGATCGGCCTGCCGGAGGAGCAGGGCTTTCTGCGCGACATCCAGGGTGGGGCGTGCCAGCAGTTCACCACGGTGCTCGCGCCGGGATCCAACGTCTATCACTACGACCACATCCATGTGGACCTGATGCGCCGCGCCAGCCGCCGCCTGATCTGCCAGCCGGCGGCGCAATCCGGCGAGGCCGTCGCCGCGCGCGCGCAGCAGCGCCGCTACGGCTACGGCCAGCGCGAGCCGGATGTCACGAGCTCGATCCCGGCGCGCAAGCAGGCCAAGTCGATCGGCCAGCTGATCAACGAGGAAGACGAGTTCCGCGATTATTGAGCTCGGAGGAGCGGCGGGGAGCGAAGCGACACCACGCCATGTCATTCGCTCGCGGCTGTGCGCGCCTGTGGATTTCTCTCTCCCAGGATGCAGCGGAGAGCGCGTCCTGTCCCGCTCCGGAACGCAACTGCGACCAGCGCAGCGAGCGCATTAGGGATCCGTTGACCATTTTTGCCGTCCGCCATTGGCCGACACTAGACCTGCCACACTCGCCAGGAACAAGGCGCGCGGGGTTCTGGTTGCTGGCCGGATGGGAGTGGTGGAGATGGCATTGTATCGCATCAAGGCGATCGGCTCGGGTTTCGAGGTCGGCACCGACGAGCAGCCGGTGCTGGTCTGCCGCTCGTTGAAGATCGCCCGCCGCGCTGTCGCCGATGCGCAGCGCCTGGCGCTGCTGCCGCCGCGGCCGATCCCGTGGCGGGTGCCGCCGGAGGGCAAGCTCGCCAATCTCGACGTCGAGGATGTCGCGGGCCAGGACGAGCGCGGGTTGGAGATCCTCGTCGTCGCCGACGGTCCACCGCTGTGCGGCTGACTAACAGGCGCGGAAGCGGCAGAACTGGAATTGCTGCACCGAGCCCCAGGGCGTGCCATGCGCCTCGGTGCAGGCGTCCTGCAGTTCGAAGGCGGGACCGAGCGTCGCGGCGAGGCTCGCTGCGTCGTAACGCACGACCGGCAGCCCGCTGCATGTCTCCGGACCATCCAGCGCAAACGTGCCGATGATCACGGCGCCGCCCGGCACGACGGCGCTGCGCAGCCGCGCGACATAGGCGGCGCGATCATCGGCGTCGGTGAGAAAGTGAAACGCGGCGCGATCGTGCCAGATGTCGTAGCGCGCTGGCGGCGTCCAGCGTGTCACATCAGCCGTGATCCAGTCGACGGCAGCCGCGGCCGCGCCGATCCGGGCACGCGCCGCCGCCAGTGCCGCTTCGGAAATGTCCAGCACCGTGAGCGCGCCATAGCCCGCTGCCAGCAGCGCATCGACCAGCCGCGAGGCGCCGCCGCCGATATCGATGATGCGCGAGGAGGGCCCAGCGCCCGCCTCGCGGATCAGCCGCAGCGACGTCGCCGGCTGGTCCTGATACCAGCTCACCTCGGTCTCGGCCTTGGTGGTGTACACGGTCTGCCAATGGGTGGTGCGGTCGGACATGGCGGGCTCGGCTTTGATGAACCGACGGTAGCATGACTCCGTCCGGTGCGTGCAAGCGACAACAGCCCGCCGCGCGTGACCGAGGTCCGCGCGAAATGCAGCAATCTCGCCACGAGCACGCTGCGCTCCCTCTCCCCGTTCTTCACGGGGGAGAGGGCTGGGGTGAGGGGCGGCCGCGCGGGCAGAGCAAGTGATGAGTTCGATTCCACTTACTCATGGGGCTTCGATGATGCATTTGTTTGCGAGGGTAAGGCGAGAGTAGATCGCAATTCACACCG
>NZ_CAFI01000385.1 GCF_000239775.1 Bradyrhizobium sp. ORS 375 | reverse complement strand
CATCGCTAACCATTCGCCGCTAGCCTCTCGATCTGCCGAGGAGGCATGAAAACTGATGTGGGTGATCGCGCTTCATTTCGGGGCCGGGGCCATCGCGGGAGCGATCTTCAATGTTCGCACCCTGATTGCCCTCGTCGCCCTCGTCGCCGTGGAGTGTTTGGCCGCGGCGATCGCGAGCGGCCTGTCTGCGGCGCTGTATTCGATCGGCGGCCTGGTTGCGGTCCAGCTCGGCTACCTCGCGGGCATGTATCTGCGCAGCGTCCTCGAGCGTGCCGGCATCGCCCATCCCTCCATCCGGCCCGAACACCAGCGCTGATCGGCGCTCCGCCGGATCTCCTCACTCGGCCATGACGCTGCCATAGCGGGCGTAATAGTCGTGGTTGTAGTAGTCGCCGAATTGGTTGGCGTAGCGGCTGAGCGCCTTCATGTCCGTCTTGTTGAGCACGACGCCAAGCAAGGCATCGTAGACGTTCGGCGCCGTGTTCAACGCATGCTCCACGACCTCCGCCGGCGTGCGGCCCCATTCGACGACGAGCACGAAGCTGTCGAGCATCCCGGAGATGGCGCGGGCGTCGACGACCGGCGCCAGCGGCGGCAGATCGACGATGACGTAGTCATAGGTCTCACGCAGCCGCTCGAACAGCTTGCGCATCTCGTCGTTGGCCAGGATGTCGCAGGTGTCGCGACGCGCCGCGCCCTTGCCGGGCAGGAAGTGCAGGCGGGTGACCGCATCGGTCCAGATCGTGTCCTCGAGCTGTCGCGCACCCGAGACGACGTCCGCGATCCCCGTGCCGGCGTCGGGCGCGAGCGAAGCCGTGAGGGACGGGTTGCGGAGATCGCAGTCGACCACGATGACGCGTTTGCCCGAGCCGGCGATCGACTGCGCGAGCGAGGCGGCGATGACCGACTTGCCCTCGTTCGGCAGCGCTGACGTCAGTCCGAACACCTTGCGCGACGTCCGGTTGGGGTCCTGGTCGAGAGCGACCTTCAACGAGCGGATCGACTCCGCAAAGCGCGAGGAGGGCATCGCAGAGGCGGCCCAGCAGGTTCCGGAGCCTCTGCTCACCAGGCGCTCGCTGCTCTCGGCCGCGGTCTTGTTGACGCCGTCAGCAGCGGTCCGGCTGGTGATCCTGTTCACCTCGCCGTGTTTCAGCAGCGGCACGACGGAGAGGCAGGGAAGACGCAGGCGGTCTTCGACCTGATTTGTCGTGCGGAAGCTGCGATCTCTCAATTCCCTGAGCAGCCCGAGGCCGCCGCCGAATGCGAGGCCGCCAAGCAGGCCGATCGCCAGCACGATGATGGATTTCGGTTTGCTCTTCTTCTTCGGCGGCGTCGCCGCGGAGATGACCCGGGCCTTGGTGATCGGAAACGAGCCTTGCTGGACCGAGCCCATATAACGCTGCAGGAAGGTATCATAGAGGGTGCGATAACCCTTCGCGCTGGTCTCGAGCTCGCGGATGCTGATCTCCGCGGCCCTGGTATCCTGCGATCGCGCCACCGCCTGCGCGAGCTGCTTTTCGACCTCCTGCTGCTGCTGTCTCGCCTCGGCGTAGTCGTGCTTGGCGACGTCGGCGAGGCGACGCACCTCGTCGAGGATCGCCTGGCGGATGCTCTTCATCGCGGCGCGGATATTGACGACCGCCAGATGATCGTTGCCGTATTTGGCAGCGTACTCGTATTCCCGCTTGGCACTTTCGAGATATTGCTGGCGCAGGCTGTTGATGATCTGCGTGCTGTTCGAATTGCTCAGCGACAGGCCGTCTGGCGGATTGAGATTGCCGCTCAGCTCGGTGGGGGAGAAATCGGAGACGGCGGCGAGGCTGTCGATCGGCGTATCGGCATTGCTCGTGGCCAGCATCTCGTCGAACCGGCTGAGCCGGGTCATCAGCGAGGCCGTGTGCGTCCGCGCGGCCACCAAGCGGTTGGTCAGCTCGGTGACCTGCTGCTGGTCCATGAACCGGCCGTCGGCGGAGACGATGTTGTGCCGGCTCTTGAGCTCGTTCACCGCGCGCTCTGCCGCGGTCGCGTCGTTGCCGAGCTCCTGCAGGCGATCGTGCAGCCACGCCGTGACCGTGCGCTGCTCGTTCGCCTCGGCCTTCAACTGCTGGTCGAAATATTCCTTGACGATCGCATTGGCGATCATGGCCGCGCGCTGCGGATCGCTGGCGCTGAAGTCGACCTCGACGACGCTGCTGGTGCCGATCCTGAACGCGTTCATCCGGCGCTGAAACTCCTCGAGCAGATCGTCCATCGGCGATCCATTCGACTCCGGCGCGGAGCTCACCAGCCGGCGGATGGCGTCCAGGGCGCTGTGCAACCGGCCTGCCTTGCCGCCGAAATCGGGGTCGTCCGCCAGGTTCAGCTTGCTGATGACGGCCATGGCGACCGACTTGGATTTCAGGATCTCGATCTGGGATTCGATATCGAGCGGCGGCGTATCGTCCTGGACCGGCTGTGGCTGCAGCATCGGGGGCTTGGCGTTGCCAAGCATGATCTTCACGTCAGCCGAGTAGGTGGGCGGAACGATCTTCAGAACGGCGACGCTGGCGATCAGGGCGAGGGCCGTGGTGATGCCGATCACCAGATAGCGCCGGCGCAGGAAACCGAGCGCCAGATCAAACGGGCCTGGGCCGGTCCGCTCCCAACCGTGGTCCTGCTGAGGATTGAAGGCAACCGTGCTCGCGTTCGGATTGTGCAGCATGTTCTTGTGGCTTCATGAGTTGCGCTTCGGAGGGCGGGGCCGTCCGGATGCCTGCCAAAACAAGGATTTGATATTCTGGGTCATTTAATCGGCTGTCGCGGGATTTAATTTATATTAAATCTAATTTAGTCCAGCAAGTGGCCGTTTAAAATTAAATATTGTCTGTGGCGAAAGCATGTGGACGTGGCGCCCGGGATCGTCGCAACCGACGTGACGCTGCGGCCTCGCGGCGCAAATGCGTCCGAGCTGTCCGGTCGTTTCGCCCTCTCGATCAAGAGGGCACG
>NZ_CAFI01000386.1 GCF_000239775.1 Bradyrhizobium sp. ORS 375 | reverse complement strand
AGAGCCGCGTCGGCGTCAGCAACGCCGCGCCCAGCGTCAGCACCGGCGCGAATGGCGCCGGCGCGTCGAAGCCGAGGCCCGACTGCGCGACGATCTTGCGCACCAGCGAATAGCCGTTGGAATGCACGCCGGACGACGCCAGCCCCAGCACGACGTCCCCGGCGGCGATGTCCGGCGACGGCAGCAGGGTGCCACGCTCGGCGGCGCCGACCGCGAAGCCGCCGAGATCGTAGTCGCCGTCCTGGTACAGGCCGGGCATTTCCGCGGTCTCGCCGCCGATCAGTGCGCAGCCGGACTCCCGGCAGCCTTCGGCGATGCCGGCCACGATCGAGGCGGTCGCCTCGGGGTCGAGCTTGCCGCAGGCGAAGTAGTCGAGGAAGAACAGCGGCTCGGCGCCCTGCACCACGAGATCGTTGACCGACATCGCCACCAAGTCGATGCCGATCCCGCCATGCAGCCCGGTCTCGATCGCGATCTTGACCTTGGTGCCGACGCCGTCGGTCGCCGCCACCAGGATCGGGTCCTTGAAGCCGGCCGCCTTGAGGTCGAACAGGCCGCCGAAGCCGCCGATCTCGGCGTCCGCGCCGGCGCGGGCGGTGGCGCGGACCATCGGCTTGATCAGATCGACCAGACGATTGCCGGCATCGATATCGACGCCCGAATCTGCATAAGTGAGCCCGTTCTTGCGCTCGGTCATGGTCAAAACCCCTAATCTGGCCGCTGGTTACGTCGGATTCCGGCCGGGCGCAATGGCTCGCAAGGGGCCCGTCCCCATCCTATCTAGGAACCGGAGCGGCTCGCCACGCTTCGCAATCGGTGTATTTTGATCGAGTTGTCGTCGGGACCAGCTGCGTGACCATTCCCCATAGTATCCCCAACCTGATTACGCTGGGCCGAATCCTGCTGGTACCGATCGTGGTCTGGGCCATCGCGGCCGGCGAGATGGAGATCGCCTTCATCGTTTTCGTGGTTGCCGGCGTCAGCGATGCGGTCGACGGCTTTCTGGCCCGACGCTTCAATCTGCGCTCCGAGCTTGGGGCGCTGCTCGACCCGCTGGCCGACAAGGCCTTGCTGGTGTCGATCTTCGTCACGCTCGGCATCTGGGGCGCCATCCCGCGCTGGATCGTGATCCTCGTGGTGTCGCGCGACATCATGATCGTCGCCGCCGTGATCGTCTCCTGGCTGTTCGACCGCCCGGTCGCAATGAAGCCACTGATGGTGTCGAAGCTGAACACCGGGGCGCAGGTCGGATTCGCGGCGCTCGTGCTCGCTTCGCTCAGCTTCGGGTTCGAGCCCAAGCCCTATGATGGCGTGCTGATGGTGCTGGTGACGGCCTTTACCCTCGTGTCTGTCGGGCTTTACCTGGTGGATTGGGTGCGTCACATGAGCACCATCGAGGTGCGTTGAGCCGGCTCGCGAGCCCTCCGCGCCCCCGCCGACGACACTGTACGGAGCACGTCAATCTTGGCCGGCCATATTCCCCCTCGCCAGCTGGCGCTCGCGCTGCCGCATGCGGAGAGCCTGACGCGGGACAACTTCCTCGAAGGTCCGGGCAACGCCGCCGGGCTCGCGCTGGTCGACGCCTGGCCGGAATGGCCGGCGCGGA
>NZ_CAFI01000387.1 GCF_000239775.1 Bradyrhizobium sp. ORS 375 | reverse complement strand
CGGAAATGGTGGTGATCAGGTCGGTGAAAAACGCGTTGGCCATCTGGTCTCAGTCGAATCCCCGCAAAGCGATGGGCTGCGATGTTACATGGATTTATGGCAAAGGTGGCGACATTCAAACATAACAAATCGTCAACGCCGCCGTCGCCGCCCGCATGCAGGCGCGCGACGTCACCCGGTCTGGCCGGCGAATTCCGTCGGCGTGCGGCCGGTGACCTGCCGGAAGGCGTGCGAGAACGCCGGCACGCTGGCATAGCCGAGGTCGGCGGCGAGCTGCTTGACCGAGAGCTGACGGTCGGTCGAAAGACGCTCGATCGCCGCGGCAATGCGGGCGCGCTGGCACCACGCCTTGAAACTCAGCCGCGTCTCGGCCGCGAACAGCCGCGACAGCGTGCGGGCGGAGCTGCCGACCGCGCTCGCGAGAGTCGCGAGATCCTGCTCGTTCGCGGGCGAGGCGAGGACGAGCAGGGCGGCGCGGCGGGCGCGCGGGTCCTGCGGCAAGGGAATGAAGGTCGAGGAATCCTCGGCGCGGCGCAATTCGAGCAGCGCGAGCCGCACCAGCAGGGCGGTGCGCTCCGCCCCGCCGCTGGCGTCGAACAGAGCGAGGATCGCCTGATGCAGCAGCGGCGAGACCTGCACCACGAACTCGCGATCGAGCCGCACGCCGCGCGCCTCCCGCGCGAGCCAGTCGAGCTCGAAATACAGCGTCCGCATCTGGCTGTCGGCCAGCATGTCGATGGCGTGCCCATGCCGCGCCGGCACCCATACCGCGCGGTCCGGCGGCACCAGCCAGCGGCCTTGCGGCGTCGTCACCTGCATCGTGCCGGCGGAGGCATAGATCAGCTGAGATTCGCGGTGCATATGCGGATCGAGCCGGGCGCCCTTGTGATAGCTGCGCGCGATCAGGTGGACGCCGGGCTCGGTCGTCACCCGGTCGGCGCCGAGCGGCTTCAATGGCGTGTCCACGATGGTCATTGGCGGCTTCTCGTTGGGGCGAGCCAGTATAACCGATTTGTCCGGGAATCGAGGAACCGCTCATGAACACTCCGCGCCGCGTCATCGGCTTCGTCAACGCGGCCCATTTCATCGACCATTATGCGATGCTGATCTTCGCGGCCGCGGTGATCATCATGGGCCCCGCGCTCGGCATGGCCTATGCCGACCTCTTGCCCTATGCGACGCCGGGCTTCATCGCCTTCGGTGCCGGTGCGCTGGTGACGGGCTGGCTCGGCGACCGCTGGAGCCGGCGGCACATGATGCTGATCTTCTATCTCGGCATCGGGCTGTCGATGATCTCGGTCGGCCTGGTGCAGACGCCGTGGCAGCTCGGCGCGGCGCTGTTCGCGATCGGCCTGTTCGCCTCGATCTATCATCCGGTGGGAACCGCGATGCTGGTGTCCTATGCCGACCGTCTCGGCCGCGACATGGGGCTGAACGGCGTGTTCGGCAATCTCGGCGTCGCCTCCTCCGCCCTGGTGACGGGTGTGGTGGGGCAGTATCTCGGCTGGCGCTTCGCCTTCATCGTGCCCGGCGTGATCACGATGGGCATCGGCGTGGTCTTCGCAGTGCTGGTCGCGCATGAGGATCGCCGCGGCTCGAAGCAGGCGGCGGCGCAGGCGCGCGTCGCGCGCGAGCAGATGTGGCGCGTGGTGCTGGCGCTGCTCCTGGTGGTGATCGCGATCTCCACCACGTTCAACGCGATCACCGTGGCGCTGCCAAAGCTGTTCGCGGAGCGGCTGTCAGGGCTGACGCAGAGCCCCGCGCTGCTCGGCGTGATCGCGGCCGGCGTCTACGTGTTCGGCGCGATGACGCAGTACACGATCGGACGCCTGCTCGATCGCCACACGCTGAAAGCGGTCGCGCTGCCGCTGTCGCTGGTGCTGGCGCCGCTGCTGTATCTCGCCGCCGACGCCCGCGACTGGGCGCTGATCGTAGCCTCGATCGGCATCGTCATGGGGGCGTTCGGGCAAGTGACCGTGAACGACGCGATGGTCGGCAAATACACCGCCGAGGAGTGGCGCTCGCGCGCCTATGCCGTGCGCTATTTCGTCGGCTTCACCGCGGCCGGCGCCTCGGTCGGCCTCGTCGCGTGGCTGTATGAGCACGGCGGCTTCGTCACCATGCTGCAGGCCTTCGCCGCGCTGGCGCTGGTCGCTGTTATCGCCGCGCTGATCCTGCCGCCGGAGCTGCCAGTGGCGCGGCCGGCATTGCGGGAGGCGCCGGCCGAATGATGGCTTACTCCGCGGGCTGTGCGATCACCGGCTTGGCCTTGCGCGCCGCGCGCCAGTTCTCGAAGCGCTGCACCACGACGAAGAACGCCGGCACGAACAGCACGGCGAGGCAGGTCGAGGCCAGCATGCCGGAGAACACGGTGATGCCGATCGACTTGCGCGCGCTGGCGCCGGCCCCGGTCGCGAGCACCAGCGGCACGACGCCGAGGATGAAGGCGAACGAGGTCATCAGGATCGGCCGGAACCGCGACCGCGCCGCCTCGATCGCGGACTCGATCAGCGGCTTGCCATCGCGGCCGTGCAGCTCGAGCCCGACCTCGACGATCAGGATCGCGTTCTTCGCCGACAGCGCGATCAGCAGGATCAGCCCGATCTGGACATAAAGATTGTTGTCGATCTTGAGCGCCGTCAGCACCGCCATCGGCCCGAGCAGCGATAGCGGCACCGCGAGAATGACGGAGACCGGCGCGTACCAGCTTTCATACTGGCCGGCGAGCACGAGATAGACGAGGAGGAGGGCGAGCGCGAAGGCGAGATAGATCTGATTGGAGACGACCTTCTCCTGATAGGACATCGCGGTCCATTCGTAGCCCGTGCCGGGCGGCAGGGTCTTCGCCGCGATCTCCTCCATCAGCTTCAGCGACTGGCCGGAGGAATAGCCCTGCGCGGGCAGGCCGACGATCGCCGCAGAAGGATAGAGGTTGTAGAGGCTGATGAGCGACGGTCCGACCGACGGCTTCACCGTCGCGACCGTGCCGAGCGGGATCATGTCGCCCGACTGGTTGCGGACCATCAGGCTCTCGATCTGCCGCGGCGTCAGCCGCGCCGCGGAATCGGCCTGGACATAGACCTGGAACACGCGGCCGAACTTGTTGAACTGGTTGACGTAGGAGGCACCGAGGTAGGACGACAACGCCGAGAAGACCTGGTCGGTGGTGACGTGCAGGGTCTGGGTCTTGACCCGGTCGATCTCGATGTCGAATTGCGGCACCATCGCGCGGAACGGCGACTGGACGCGCTGCAGCGCGCTCTGGCTCTGGGCGCTGGCGACGATCGCCGAGGTCATCGCCTGCAGCTTGGCATAGTCGCTGTTGCCGTCGCGCAGCTCGACCTGCATCGCAAAGCCCGCGGCATTGCCGATGCCCTGGATCGGCGGCGGCGGCAGCACGAGGCTGCGCGCCTCGATGACGTCGGCGAGCTTGTCGTTGAGCCCAAAGACGAGCGAGCGCAGGTCCTCGCCCTTGCCGCGCGCCTCCCAGTCCTTGAGGATGATGTAGGCGACACCGGCATTGGCGAGACTGGCGCTGTTGTCGAGCGCGGAGATGCCGGCGATGGTGATGACCTGGGCGACGCCGGGCGTCGCCTTGGCGATGGCGCCGACCTTGTCGAGCGCCTTCTGGGTACGTTCCAGCGAGGCACCGTCGGGCAGCTGCACGGCGGCGATCAGGTAGCCCTGGTCCTCGATCGGCAGGAAGCCGGTGGGCACCCGCGACAGCCCGTAGCCGCCGGCCGCGATCAGGATCAGCGCGAGGATGACGGATGCGGTGCTGTGCCTGACGAGGCGGCCGATGAGACTGGTGTAACGCCGCTCCAGCCGTGCATAGAGGTTGTTGAAGATGCGGTAGAGGATGTTGCGCTGCTCCAGCGGCACCGGCGGCCGCAGCCACAGCGCGCATTGCGTCGGCTTCAAGGTCGCGGCGTTGATCGCCGAGAGCAGGGCGGTCGCCGCGATCACCAGCGCGAATTGCGCGTAGATGCGGCCAGTGAGGCCGGGCAGGAAGGCGGCCGGGAGGAACACCGCGATCAGCACCAGCGTGATGCCGACGATCGGCCCGAACAGCTGGTCCATGGCCCGTATCGCCGCGTCGTGGCCGTTCATGCCGCGCTCGATGTTGTGCGCGGCGCCCTCGACCACGACGATGGCATCGTCGACTACGATGCCGATCGCCAGCACGATCGCGAACAGGGTGGAGAGGTTGATGGTGAAGCGGAGCGCCGCCATCGCCGCGAACGCGCCGATGATCGTCACCGGCACCGTCGTGGTCGGCACCAGCATGGCGCGCCAGTCCTGCAGGAAGATCAGGATCACGATCAAGACCAGCACGCCGGCCTCGATCAGGGTCTTGTAGACCTCGTGGATCGAGGCATTGACGAACTTGGTGGTGTCGAACGGCGTGTCGTACTGGATGCCTTTCGGGAACGTCTTCGCCAGCTGCGCCATCTTGATCTCGACGGCCTTCTCGACCTCCAGCGCATTGGCGCCGGGCGACTGGAACACGCCGATGCCGACGGCGGGCTGGCCGTTGAGCGAGAACATCTGGCCGTAGGTCTGTGCGCCGAGCTCGACCGAGCCGACGTCGCGCACGCGCGTGACGTCGCCATTGCTGCCGGTCTTGACGATGATGTCCTCGAACTCACGGGCGTCATCGAGCCGGCCGGCGACGTTGAGCGTGTACTGGAACGCCTGTCCCGACGGCGCCGGCGGCGCGCCGATCTGGCCGGCGGCGACCTGCTGGCTCTGCTGCTGGATCGCCTGGATCACGTCCTGCGGCACCAGGTTGCGCACCTGCAGCTTGCTCGGATCGAGCCAGATCCGCATCGAATATTGTCCTGCGCCGAACACCGTGACGTTGCCGACGCCGGGCAGGCGTGCGAGCTCGTCCTTGAGATTGATGGTCGCGTAGTTGCTGAGATACAGGCTGTCGTACTTCGCGTCGGGCGACGTCAGCGTCACGAACAAGAGGATCGAGGTCGAGCGCTTCTGCACCGTGACGCCCTGGTTCTGCACCGCCTGCGGCAATTGCGCCAGCGCGCTGGAGACGCGGTTCTGCACCAGCACCTGCGCGAAGTTCAGGTCGGTGCCGATCTTGAACGTCACCGTCAGCGAATAGCTGCCGTCGGCGCCGCTGTAGGACTGCATGTACAGCATGCCGTCGACGCCGTTGACCTGCTGCTCGATCGGCAGCGCGACTGTGTCGGCCACGGTCTTGGCGCTGGCGCCGGGATAGCGCGTCGTGACCTGCACCGTCGGCGGCACCACCTCGGGATATTGCGCGATGGCAAGGTTGAACAGCGCGACCGCGCCGATCAGCATCATCAGGATCGCGATGACGTTGGAGAGCACCGGGCGCTCGATGAAGAATTTGGAGATCACCGGCGTCTCCTACCGGCTCGCGGACGACGGCAGCTCGATCGTCTTGAGCTGCGGATCGACCTTCTGCCCGGGAATGGCGCGCAACAGCCCAGCGATGATCACGCGATCGTCGGCCTTCAGGCCGCTATCGATCACGCGCATCCCGCCATCGAGCGATCCGACCTTGACCTTGCGCTGCTCGACCAGATTGTCTCCGGTCACGACCAGCACGTAGCGTCCGCCCTGGTCGCTGCCGAGCGCGGTGTCCGGCACCAGCAGCGCGTTCTCCGCGCGATCGACCGGGACGCGGATGCGGACGAAATAGCCCGGCAGCAGCACATGATCGGGATTAGGCACGAGGCCGCGTACGGCGAGCGTGCCGGTCGCGGCGTTGATCGTCGGCGCGGCATAGTCGAGCTTGCCCTGATGCGGATAGCCGTCCTCGGTTTGCAGGCCGAGCTCGATCGGGAACTGCTTCAGATCGGAGGAGGTCATGCCGCGACGCCGTGCCTCGGCACGGATGCGCAGCACGTCCTGCTCGTTGACGGTGAAGTTCACGTAGACCGGATCGAGCGCGACGATGGTGGCGAGCTGGGTCGGCGAAGCCACGCCGACCAGTTCGCCGATCGAGACCTGGTGGGCGCTGACGACGCCGTCGAACGGCGCCGTAACTTTGGTATAGCCGTAATTGACCTTCGCAATCTTGGTGTTGACCTGCGCCTGCTGAAGGCTGGCCTGGGCGTTGTCGCGGGTGGTTGCCGCATTGTCGAGCGCGACTTGCGATGCGGCCTGGCGCGCGACGAGGTCGGACTGCCGCTTGTAGTCGGCTTCCGCCTGCTTGAACGAGGCCTGCGCCCCGGCTTCGGCGGCCTGCGCCTGATCGAGCTTGAGCTTGTAGGTCTCCGGCTCGATCGTGAACAGCGTCGTGCCTTCCTTGACCGTGTCGCCGTCCTTGTAGTCGATCGACTGCAGGAAGCCCTGCACGCGCGCGACGAGATCGACATTCTTCACCGGCGCGGTGGTGCCGGTGGCTTCCAGATAGCGCGTCACCGCGCGTTGCACCGGCTGGGCGACATCGACCCTCGGCGGAGGCGGTGGCTGATAGCTGTTCTGCTCGCAGCCTGCGAGCAGCAGCGCTGCGATGCCGGCAAGCCTTGAAAACAGCCTGCTCTGAGGGCAGGGAAACGGGAGCGGCTTCCGGGACGAGGATGTCGAGCGTGGCCGTCGGGGAGAGCTGGTCAACGTCATTCCGCCTTCCATATGCAATGACTATCGAGACAATGGCAGTCGCAAACAACAAACAACAACGATGGCGTCTCAATAACAACAATCGCGCGGCTGAGAAACCCGAATACGCGGGCGGCAGCCCGAAGAAATCTGCTGATGCTGCAGATGCACCTAAATTTTCCCACTTGCCAAGCTCCACTCCGCATCGCAGCTTGCACGATCATTCCGGGCAGACGCCCCTGGACGCCTTGCGTCGACCAGGGGCGATGCGCGCGTTCGCGCTGATTATGAGAAGCCCTTACCCGTGGCCGAGTTTTGCTGAACGCCGACGACAGATTGAAGCGCAACCTTATCGAGGATCGACCATGATCACCCGCTCCAGATGGACTTTTCTGCTCGTGGTGGCTGCCGGAGCAAGCGTCGTCGCGACGCAAGCCCCGGCTCAGACCGATGCCCAGCGCAACGCGATCAAGTCCGCCTGCCGGTCGGACTACATGGCGAAATGCTCCAGCGTGCCGCCCGGCGGCGCCCCGGCGTTTCAATGCCTGCAGAAGAACATCGCCAGCCTGTCGTCCTCATGTCAGACCGCCGTGAGGGCGCTCGAGCCGGCGGCTGAGGCCAAGCCCGCGGCAGGCGAGACGAAGCCCGCGGCAGGCGAGACGAAGCCCGCGGCAGCCGAGGCGAAGCCTGCTGCCCCGCCGCCGAAGGCCGAAGCGGTTGAGGCCAGCAAGCCAGCCGAGGCGCCGAAGGCTGTTGCTCAGCCCGCAGCCGCGGCGCCTCCGGCCCCGGCTGCCACGGCGGCAAGATCCGAACCTGCAAAGCCGGCAGCGGCGGCGGCCGCTCCCGCAGCCAAGCCGAGCGATGCGCAGGTGGCGGCGATCCGCAATGCGTGCAGCTCGGACTACCGCAAGGTCTGCAGCAGCGTGCCGCCAGGCGGCTCTGCTGCTCTGCAGTGCCTCGAGCAGAACAAGGCGAAGGTGTCTGCACCCTGCGCGCAGGCGATCGCCGCGGCGAGTGGCGCGGGCGGGGCGCCGAAGGCGGCCGCCACGACGACGGCTGCCGCCCCTGCGACGACCGCCGCCGTTGCCGCTGCACCGGCCGGGCCCGCGATGGTGCTGCGTCCGCTTCGGCCGCTGGAGGAGCTGCGGATCGTGAGAGCCGCTTGCGGCTCCGATGCGCGCGCGTTCTGCAGCGGCGTCGAGCCGGGTGGCGGGCGGGTGGCGCAATGTCTCGCGGCCAATGCGGGGGCGCTGTCGCCGGGCTGCAAAGGCATGCTCGCCGAGTTCGCCGCCAATCGTTAACGGCGTCGGTGGCGGAGCTCGAGTGTCTGCACGGATGAGCGCACGATATCGTGCTGATGTCTCGATCCACCCAATTTGTCACAGTTGCCAAGCTACGCGACGCCCGGCAAATTTCGGACAGGGTGGATATTTTACTAACCAATGACGATCAGGAGCTCGACATGCGCATTATTTTCTCACGTATCATTCTTTCCACCCTGTGCGGCTTGTTCCTTCTGGCATTGATGCCGTTCATGTCGATGTCGGACGCCAATGCCGTGGTCTGCGCACGCGGCGTCGTCCGTGCCGGTTGTGCTGGCGCGGCCGGCGCCGTGGTCGTCCGCAAGCCGCCGGTAGCGGCTGCGACCACCGCCTGCCGGACCGTGCTGGTCAATGGCGTGTGGGTGCGTCGCTGCGTTTAAGGCGCGATTAATCGGTTTTCGGTATCGAGTTATTTGAAAAGGTAATCGCGGCGCGTAAGTTTTGCGCGTCGCACACTGCTTTGCGGCAGTGAGGTAAGCTGTATTTAACGGTGCTCCCGGCAAGGTGCGATCTGTATCCAACTTGCAATTCGATGGGAGAGGGCCATGGCGTTCTGGCGCTGGCTGCGTGATGCAGCTCTGGCAGCTGCGGTAGTCACGGTTGTCGTCAATACTGCCTCCGCAGCCGGCTTGAAGGAAGAGATCGCGCCGTCGGGCAAGCTCCGCGTGGCCATCGCTGTCGGTCCGGCCGGTGGCGCGTTCTGGTGCGTGAAATCCGACAGCGGCTTCTCGGGCGTTCCGGTCGAGCTCGGCAAGGCGATGGCGGCGCAGGTCGGCGTTCCCGTCGAGTTCGTCGAGCATCCGAACTCCAACGCCATCACGGACGAGGCCGGTAAGGGCACCTGGGACGTGGCGTTCATGCCGAAGGATGCCGAGCGCGAGACCAAGGTCTCGTTCGGTCCGGTCTATGACTCGGTCGAAACGACCTTCATCATTCGCGCCGGCCTCGACGTTGCGAACATCGCCGCGCTGGACACTGCCGGTCATGAGATCGCGGCGATCAACGATACGACAGTCCTGCGTGGGGCGAAGGCCTTTCTGAAGAAAGCGACCATCACCGGCTTCAAATCCTATGAGGAAGTCTATGCGCTGCTGAGCGCGGGTGAGATCGATGCGCTGGCGCTGGCACGCGATCAGCTGACGCTCATGGCCAAGCAGATCCCCGGCACAAAGGTGCTGAACGAGACCTTCAAGAAGACGGACACGGCTGTCGCGGTGCCGCAAAAGCGGCCGCAATCGCTGGCCTTCGTGACCAAGTTCATGACCGAAGCCAAAGCGAACGGGGTGCTGAAGAAGGCCTACGGCGCCAACAATCTCAGCGAGTCGACCCTGCTCACGCAGTGAGCTTGCTTGCCTGCGTCGTTCTTTTGGTGCCCGCCGATGATGGAACTCTCCCCGCGCTGAACGCGAGGGAGAGTTTTTCAGTTTTGCAGGATCTTCAGCAGATCAGTTGGGCGACTTCCGGACGATCGGGTCGAGCCCGCTCTCCGCGATCACCTTGCGCGCATCCGGTGATCCCAAAAAGTGGATGAGCGCCTTGCCGGCCTCCGGCTCCTTCGCCGCCATGGCGATGCCGGCGGAGAACACTGTGATCTTCTGCAAGCCTGCTGGGAGCGGTCCGACGATGTCGATGCCGTGCACCGGCTTGAGCTCGCTGATCTGCTGGAAGCCGATCTCGGCGTCGCCTTGGGCCACGATCTCGCCGACGGGCGTCGCCGGAATCATCCGCGCCTTGCCCTTCATCTCCTCCCGGATGCCGAGCTTGTCGAACATCTCGGTCGAGACATAGACGCCGCTGGCGCTGTCGGAATAGGCGATGGTCTTGGCGGCGACCAGCATGCGCTTCACCGCGTCGGCGTTCGAGATGTCGGGATGCGGCGTCCCGGACTTTACGGCCACGCCTATCGGAGAATTGGCGAGCTCGACGAGGCTGTCGGGCATCACCTTGCCCTTGGTGGTGAGATCGCTCAGCGCATAGCCGACCATGATCAGGACATCGGCGGGCTCGCCACGTTCGAGGCGGACCGGGATTGCGTTGGTGGTCGTCCCCATCGACGGACCGTAGGCGATCATGACCTTGTGACCGGAGCGCCGCTCGAATTCCGGCACCAGCGCTTTGAACGCGGCCGTCATGCCGCCCGAGATCATGACGTGAATGTCGGCGGCTTGCGCGGCGGTATTCAGCAGCACAGCGGCCGAGATGGCCAAGCCGAGTGTGCGGAGGCGGATCGATACGGTCATGGGACGCTCCGAAGCAAGGCGGCCGGAGGCCGGGGCGCCCTGGATAGCCCGGCCGCCTCCGTAATTCCAGACCTCCCGACGGCCGCGCATTCGCCGCGCGAGCCGGATGTCCGGCCGACCGCTGCATGATCCGCCTTGTTGGCGACGCAGTTGGGGCGGCCCCGGGGCGCGACGTTGATGCGGCGGCCGCCCGGCCTCAGCCGGCCTGATAGGCGGGAGCGGATGCCAGGTAGTCCGCATAGGCGTCCGCGTCCGGCGGCGTGAACATCTCCGCCAGCGGATTGCGTCGTCGCCGGCTCGCGCCGATGTCGGCGAGCAGCTCATCGAAATGCTTGAAGTGATAGGGCGCGACGCAGAGCCCGCCATAGACGCCCGCGGCTGGACGCTCGACGCGCTTGAAGTGCAGCATCATCTCGATGTTGTCGCGCATCTCGCGCTCGCTCGGCTGCTGCGCCAGCTGCTTGTCGGCATAGCGCACCAGCCAGTGCGCCGCCATGTCGGCGCAGAGCACGGTGCAGAAGCTGGAGTTGAAGCCGACAAAGCCCATGTCCGGCAGGTCGGGATTGGCGATCAGCCGGTAAAGCCGATACTGCCCGTCGGGATCGACCAGCTTGGCGCGATCGGCGTCCGAAAGGAAGGGAACGCCGAGCTTGTAGCCGATGGCGAGCACCGCGACGTCGGCGGCGATACGCTCGCCATTGCTGGCCACGATGGTGCCCGGCTCGTAGCGGTCGAAGGTGCCGAGCACCGCATTGATGCGGCCGTCGGCGACCATCGGAAAGAAATCGGGCGTCGCGATCGGCACCGAGCAGTTGACGCCGTCCTCGATCCTCTCCTTGGGCACCATGTTGCATTTGGCCAGCTTGAGCTGCGCCTTGAGCAGGCTCTCCAGGCCACGCCAATTGGCCCAGACCAGCGGCTTCGCGAGGAGATGCGCAAGACGCGACAGCGGGCCGATGCCCCAGCTCGCGAACATCTGCTCCTGGGCGCGGATGTAGAGGATGCGCTTGAAGTTGATGAGCCCGCCGATGAAATAGGGGATGCGCCACACCGGCTCGCGGAACACGATCGTCACCGATCGCGCGCCGGATCGGACCGCGTTGACGGCGATGTCGGTCGCCGATTTCGAGCCGCCGAGCACGACGACGTTGCGCCCGCGGGCGATGCCGGCGTCATTGTACTTCGACGAATGCATGATCGCGCCGCCGGCCGCCTTGAATTGATCCTCGCCGGGAAGCGACAGCGTTTGCGGCTCGTTGAACTGTCCGGTGCACACGGCGACGAAATCAAAATCCTCGCGGTTCGTCTGATCGCCCGATCTGAGATCGAGCGTCCAGCCCGGCTTGCCGTCCGCGCGCCGTTGCATCGACAGCACGCTGGTGTTCAGCCGCATCAGGCGCGTGAGGTCATGGCTCCTGGCGTAGTCGGCCAGATAGGCGTAGACCTGCGGCCCCTTCGGCCATTCGGGGTAGCTGTCGGGCATGGCCTTATCGGTGTAGCGATAGAGCTCCTTGGGGCTCTGCGTCTGCACATCGGGATAGGAACGCGCCGGCTCCCATACGCCGCCGAGATCGGCGCTGCGCTCGACGATGGTGACATTGTGGCCGCGCGCCGAGAATGCCTTGGCGGCGGCCAGGCCGGACACACCGGCGCCGATCACGCAGACGTTTTTTCGAGTGATCATGGGACCTCCTGTTGTCGAGCGGAAAGCCGCGTGCGGCCAGCCTCGACCGGCCGCGCTGCAACAGCTCGCTGAAGAGAACTGATAATGATGAGGTCGCTCGGCGCGACCGAAGCATGCGACGATGAACGGGCCGGCGTCGCGATCGCGGCGAGGACGCGCTCGCCGATCAATGATCCTTCAGGCGGATATCTGCCCATCCGGAGGGCGTGCAGAACCGATCGCGCTCACTGCGCGCGTCGCGCGGTCACGACCCGTGGGCGCCTGAGTGGAGGCGTTGCCGCCTAATCGTTGGCTTCAGGCGGCAGGAAATTGACCTCGTGCTCGGCCGAGATGCGCACCACCTCCGCTGGGTCGGCGAGGTTGTCGAGCATGTTGAACAGCGCCTCGAGCTTCTGCATCGGCGAGACCCAGAACAGCGCGCGCGCCGGCTTGTCGGACTTGTTGAAGTAGCCATGCGGGATGCCGCGCGGCATCCGCACGAGATCGCCGGCATGCGCCTTCACCCAGACGCCATCGAGCTTGAGGTCGAGCGTCCCTTCCTGCACCAGGATGAATTCGTCTTGCGTCGGATGGACGTGCACCGGCACGAACTGTCCGGGATCGCTATTGGTCTCGAACGCGAAGGTGGAGTCGGTGACGGCCTTGGGGAAGTAGAGCTGACCCAGGATGTTCCAGGTCTTGCCGGCATAGCCGGTGCCGGCGCGCGTGATGCCTTTTTCCAGTGTGGTCATGGCGGATCTCCTTGCTGCACACGCAGGAAAGATCGAGCAGATCGCGGCGCGGTGTCTATCCAGAAAACGAATCCCTCGACGCCAGATGCTAATTATTATAGGTTTCAAACGATTTCGACGAACGATGTGAGCATGACTGCAGGCGCGGCCGCTGATCGGAGTTGGAAGGGATCCGCATCGCCGCGGCTGGCGGCCTATGGCCGTGTTGCAACGCAGGATGTCGATGAGGCGGCTGAACAAATAGGTCGCATCTTCTGTCCGCACGGGTTGCAGCCGCAGGCCGGGACTGCGCGCGATTTCGTCGCTCTGCATAATTGCGCGGCATTCGACGGCTTCTCGATCAACTACGTCGCATATGGCGGTGCGGTCACGATCGATCCCGGCTGTCTCGATCGCTTCTTCCTGGTGCAACTGCCGCTGGCAGGCGCCGCCCGGGTCTTCACCGGCGCGTGTGAGGTCGTCACCCGGCCGGACCAAGCGGCATCGCTGCTGTCGCCGACCTTGCCGACGCGCATGGCCTGGCATGATTGCGCCCAGCTGATCCTGCTGCTCGATCGACGTCTGGTCGAGCAGCGTGCCGCCGCACTGTCGGGGAGGACAGTGCAGCCTGTCGAATTCGAGCCCGAGATCACGTTGACGACGCGCGCCGGTTCGCGGCTGCAGCAGCATATGGTCACGCTGGCCGGCGAAGCCGAAGGCCTGGGTGGCACAGGGCGTATGCCGGCCGTCGTGGCCGGGGATTGGCGTGAGACGCTGCTGGAGGCGCTGTTCGAACAGCCCGGCCATGGCCTGTCGGAGGCGATCCGGCGCTATGCCGGCGAGGTCGACAACCTGCCGCGTGCGGTGCGCACGGCGCGCGATCTGCTGCACGCGCAGGCCAGCGAGCCGCTCGATCTGGCGCAACTCGCGGCCGCGAGCGGCGTCGGCATTCGCGCGCTGCAGGGTGGCTTCCGCCGCCATTTCGGGATGTCGATCTCCGACATGCTGCTCGACATCCGGCTGGCCCGGCTGAACACGCAACTGATGGCAGCCGGACCGGAGGCGCGCATCATCGACCTCGCCTTCGAGCTCGGCTTCGCGCATCTCGGACGGATGGCGGGCGCCTATCGCGACAAGTTCGGCGAGACACCGTCAGCCACGCTGCAGCGGGTGCAGCGCGGCCGGGCCCAGCTCACGAATTGACCTCACGAGTTGACGTGGACGAAATCGCGCAGCAGCGGATAGATCTCGTTGTTCCACTTCTTGCCGCTGAACACGCCGTAATGGCCGACGCCGGCCTGCATATGATGCACGCGGCGATAGGCGCGCACATTGGTGCAGATGTCCTGCGCTGACAGCGTCTGACCGATCGAGCAGATGTCGTCGCGCTCGCCCTCGACCGTCATCAGGCCGATGCGCCTGACGGCCTTGGGATCGACGGGATTCCCGCGATGCATGAGCTTGCCCTGCGGCAGGAGATGCTCCTGGAAGACGTCGCGCACGGTCTCGATGTAGAACTCCGCCGGCAGGTCCATGACCGCGAAGTACTCGTCATAGAACGTCTTGATGGTCTCGGCCTTGTCGACCTCGCCCTTGGCAAGATGATTGGCGAGATCCATGTGCTGCTTGACGTGGCGCTCGAGATTCATCGACACGAACGCCGTGAGCTGCACGAAGCCCGGATACACTTTCCGGAACGCGCCCCTGCATTGAAAGGGCACGTAGTGGATCAGATTGTCCTCGAACCACTCGATCGGCTTGCTTTTGGCGAACTCGTTGACCTTGGTCGGCTGGATGCGCGTGTCGATCGGGCCGGCCATCAGGGTCAGCGTCGCCGGCCGTGACGGGTGGTTGCCCTCGCACATTACTGCGGTCGCCGCCAACGCCGAGACCGACGGCTGGCAGATCGCGACCATGTGCGGCCGCGGCCCGAGCTGGCCGAGAAAGCTGATGAGATGATCGGTGTAATCTTCCAACCCGAAGCGGCCATGGCCCGGAGGAATGTCGCGCGGATTGTGCCAGTCGGTGATGTAGACGTCGTGATCCTGCAGCAGCGTCTTCACCGTGCCGCGCAACAGCGTGGCGAAGTGGCCGGACATCGGGGCGACCAGCAGCACCTTGGGCTGATCCGCCGCGCCGTCCTTCTGGAAATGCAGGAGCGAGCCGAATGGAGTCTTGAACGTCACCTCCTCGGTGACGCCGAGTTCGCGATTGCCGACCATCACGCTCTCGATGCCGTAGGCCGGCCGCGCATAGGTCAGGGCCGAGCGCGAGATCAGTTCGAGCGCGGCCGACATGCGCCGCGTGGCGCGGCCGGAGAGGCCGGACGGGATCATATTGAGATAGCGCATGGCGGCCGCTGCGCCCTGGCGCCATGGCTCGGTCAGGTCCATGTGGTTCTGATAGGCTTGGTACAGCAGCGCCATCGTGTCCGATCCATTACGAGCATCAGCTTATGCAATATCGGAGCCAGCGCCGCGGAGTCTTGCCTGAAAAACTGGCATGTCGCTTGCTCAATGAAATCACTGGAGTATCCGGCTCCGCACGTGAAGCCGCCAGCATGGGCCGGGACGATGGATTGGACGAGAGGCGACAGGGGGTAGGGCGAGATGTCCAAAGCGACGTTGACCATCAGCAGCAAGAATTACTCGTCATGGTCGCTGCGCGGCTGGCTGCTCGCCAAGTTTGCCGGGCTCGATTTCGACGAGGTGGTCGTCGACCCTGACGACGCCTCGGCGCGCGCCGAGATCCTGTTGCTGTCGTCGTCGATCCTGGTGCCATGTCTGCGGCACGACGGCGCGGCGATCTGGGATACGCTGGCGATCGCCGAGTACCTCAACGAGAGCTTCCCGCAGGCAGGCCTGCTGCCGGCGGACCGCATCGCGCGCGCGCATTGCCGCTCGATATCGGGCGAAATCCATTCCGGCTTCACCACCTTGCGGGCCTCGCTGCCGGTCAACCTCAAGGGCCACTTTCCGGGCTTCAAGGTGTGGACCCGCGCCCAGGCCGACATCGACCGCATCTGGGCGATCTGGCGCGACTGTCTGGACAAGTCGGGCGGCCCGTTCCTGTTCGGCCAGCAGCGCGGCATGGCGGATGCGATGTACGCGCCGGTGGTCACACGCTTCGTCACCTACGACGTGAAGCTCGAGCCGCGGCTCAAGGCCTATGCCGACCTGATCATGACGATGCCGGAGATGCAGGAGTGGATCGCGGCGGCCAAGGCGGAGCCGGAGGAGATCGAGGAGCTCGAGGTCGAGTATTAGCCGTGGCTCGGCCAGCGACAAAGCCATCGGCCAGGTTCGCCTTCTGCCGAGCGCGGCTTGCAGTGGCCCATCGCCCGGGCAGCCGCTGCTCAATTTGAAGCCGAACGAGCAAACCCGTCGCTGATGACGCGGCGGTTCGGCGGCTCCCGGCTTCTGCGCGGCTTCGGAGAAAGCCGGTTGTTAACAATCAGTTCGGATCCGTCCGCGGTCTCGATTTGGCGATCCCTGCGCTGCCAGCAGGGCGTGGCGTGGTTTTCGCATAGCACAATGGGCTGTCGGGCGTGGTGCCCGTTGTGGCCGATGGAGAGGCCTCAAGGGTTGCCGACGCCGCGATCAACCGGTGGAGGCCGTCATGAACCAGCATGCAGGGGTGACCAAGTTCTCGCACGTCAAGCCAGAAGATACCGGCTACAAGGGTGGAGGCTTGCGTGACTTCTTCCTCTACCGCGATCTCGGCATTGCCGACGCCACCGGCGGCCAAGTGATCTGCCATCTCGTCAAGGCCAATCCCGATTGTCCGCCGGTCGACGGCACCGGCTGGCATCGGCACGATTGCGACTTTCAGATCGTGATCATGATGAAGGGCTGGGCGCGCTTCATGTACGAGGACAAGCCGACCCTGGTGAAGGCCGGCGATGTCGTGCACCAGCGGCCGGGCATTGTGCACTACCTGTACGATTATTCCCCTGACATGGAATATATGGAAATCGTTAGTCCCGCCGACTTCAAAACGGTCGAGATGCCACCGGCCACCGACAACGTCCCGCCGGTGACGCCTTGGACGTGAGCGGGTTCACCCCTGCAACCATGATGCCCCGACGTTAACGTCCGGCATTCGGTCTCGCGCGTGCGGCCGGGTGCAGCGGTTCAGCATGTCGTGGGCGATCCGACACGAGGCCGATATGTAGCCGTGAACAGGCGGAGTACCTGGCGCGTCATCCGATTCGGGCGCGATTCGTTCCGGGCGCGTTCCAAGAATTAAGGCGGTAGCCCAGCGCCGTCACGTTTTGAAACAGCGCAGACTCACATCCCGATGATCCGCTGTGAACGTCGCGGCACGCGCGCTAGGCCGATTCATCCCGCGGCGGTACACAGCGCGGGGGGAGATCGACCATGACACTGACCACACTGGCTTGGCTCGCGGTGGCCGCCTATGGCGCGCACATTCTCGAGGAATACACCTTCGACTGGCGCAACTGGGCGCGTGCGGTGATGAAGCTGCCGGTCGAGTGGAGCGATTTCTATGTGACCAACGCGCTCGTCGTCGTGCTCGGCGCGGTACAGGCCGAACTCGCCGCGACCTGGCCGATCGCAGCGCTCGCTTATGCCGCGCTGATGATCATCAACGCGGTGTTCTTTCACGTGCTGCCATTCGTGCGGAGCGGCGGCCGTTTCTCTCCGGGCCTGGCGACGGCGCTGCTGCTGTTCTTTCCCGTGGCGATCGCAATGTGGCGACGGGCGTGGAGTGACGGAGTGATCGACGGCGCGACCGCTGCTGCTGCTGTTGTCACCGGCGCGCTGCTGATGGCTTATCCGGTCGTGATGCTCAATCTGCGTTCGAAACCATATTTTCGGCAAGACCGGCCCTGAGCCAGACTCAGGGCCCGGTGTGATCAATAAGACGAAGCGCGATCAGAAACGAAGCTCGGCTGCGGACGGCGTCCATTGCGCTCGTCGTAACGCGCACGCGGGAAGCGCCAGCCGATCACGGTGGCCTCGAGCGCGCCGCCCGATTCCTTGTTGTGCCATTTGCCATCAATGTAGAAACAGGGGAACGGCAGCTGATAGGTGCCGCTGTGGTCCTCGCACAGCACCTCGACCGTCTGTCCGGGCGGCGGCTCACCGCTGCCGTCGAATTGCGCCAGCCGTTTTTCGCGCGTAGCCATTCTGTCCATCTCCCTAAAAACGGGTCCCAGTCCGGAACTTCAATGCGCGATTGAGGTCTCAGTATGGTATCAATCAGGAAACTCCGTCGGTTCCACGCAAAATCATGTGTTGGGCAAGCCAATGAGAAAATTGTGATGCAGCGAATCATCGTCGCGAGCGCGCTCGCATTGTGCGTCAGCACGGCACTGCAGGCGCAGGACATTCCGGGAATCGAGATCTGCACGGCCGAGAAGGCGATGGATCGACGGACCTCATGCCTGCAGAGCAACATCGACTTCCTGCAGAAGACGATGACCAAGCAGTCGCTCGATCAGCAGCAGAAGCTCGACGCCGCGAATCGCCAGATCCAGGCCTTGCGCGCGGCGCTGATCGCACAGCAGGGCGCGATCGACGAGCTCAAGGCGGCGCAGACCAGGCTCACGGATGAGCTGAAGAAGAAGGCCGACACGCCGGCGGCCAAGGACGCGAAGGATGCGGCCCCGGCGAAGCCGAGCGGCAAGTAATCCGGCGCGCAGCGCAATAACGATCAAGCGGCCGAAGCTGTTTCCACCCATGATGCGCGGCTTCGTCAGGAGACAGGCGTGTCCACCAACCCGGCTCAGAAGGCGCTCTGGTATATCGAGAGTCATCTGTCGGCGCCGCTGTCGCTGGATGACATCGCGGATGTCGCCGGCGTATCGCGCTTTCACATCGTGCGTGCGTTCGCGGCCGCGACCGGCGTATCGGTGATGCGCTATGTCCGGCTGCGCCGTCTCAGCGAGGCGGCGCGCGCGCTGGCCGGTGGTGCGCCCGACATTCTCAGTCTGGCGCTGGAGGCGGACTACGGCTCCCACGAAGCCTTCACCCGCGCGTTTCGCGATCAGTTCGGCGTTACGCCGGAATCTGTCCGTGCCCATGCGCGCCTCGATGGCCTTGCACTTCAGGAGCCGATCCTCATGGACCAGACCCCGCTCGATGATCTCGCCGCCCCGCGCTTCGTCACCTCAGAGCCGCTGCTCGTCGCCGGCCTCGGCGAGCGCGTCAGCGTCGATCACGGCGCCGGGATTCCGATGTTGTGGCGCCGCTTCAACGAGGTCGTGCACGATGTTCCCGCCCGTCGCGGCGTGCTCGCTTACGGCGTCTGCTGCAATGGCGACGATGCCGGCAATTTCGACTACATCGCGGGCGTCGAGGTGGCCGATTTTTCCGACCTGCCGCGAACCTTCAGCCGTGTGCGGGTGCCGGCGGCCACGTTTGCCGTCTTCACCCATGCCGGCCACATCTCGTCGATTCGCCGCACCGTGCACACGATCTGGAATCGCTGGCTGCCGCAGTCGGGCTGCGAGATCGCCGACGCGCCGAATTTCGAGCGTTACGATCAGCGTTTCGACCCGCTCACCGGTAATGGCGGCCTGGAAATCTGGCTGCCGGTGATCCGCTGAGAGGCGCTTCCGCCGACTTGCGTCGACACGCTGCGAGCGCCGCCCTCGGCAGGGCTGCTTTGCGATCCCGCGCTCTGTCGCTTGCTTGGCAAGCCGCGCCGGCTTTGCGATAACCTCCTGCATAACAACAAGGCGCCGCATCGCGGCGTGACCAGCGGGAGGTCGTCCGATGTCCAACATGCGCGTGCTCGCCACCGATCTCGAATTCCCGGAAGGGCCGGTCGTGATGCCCGACGGCTCGGTGGTGCTGGTCGAGATCCGCGGCAAGCGCCTGACCCGGGTCTATCCGGACGGCCGCAAGGAGATCGTGGCCCAGATTCCAGGCGGTCCGAATGGGGCTGCGCTCGGCCCCGACGGCAAGATCTACATCTGCAACAATGGCGGCTTCTCGTGGATCCCGACCGGCAAGATGATCATGCCCGGCCCGCAGCCGGAGGATTATCAGGGCGGCTCGATCCAGCGCGTCGATCTGCAGAGCGGGGCGGTCGAAACCGTGGTCAGCCGCTGCGGCGAGCACGAACTGCGCGGGCCGAACGACCTGGTGTTCGACCGTCACGGCGGCCTGTGGTTCTCCGATCTCGGCAAGCGCCGCGCTCGCGACATGGATGTCGGCGCGTTCTATTATCTCAAGCCCGGCATGAGCGAGATCGTCGAGGCCGTGCACGGTATCCTGCCGGCTAACGGCATCGGCCTGTCGCCCGACGAGAAGACGGTCTACATCGCGGAGACGCCGACCGCGCGGCTGTGGGCCTATGACGTGCCGGAGCCCGGCACGGTCAAGCCGCGCGACGTGATCTATCGCGGCGAGCGCGGCCGGCCGATCTGCGGCCTTGGCGGCTACCAGATGTTCGATTCGCTGGCCGTCGAGGCCAACGGCAATGTCTGCGTTGCGACCTTGGTCTCCGGCTGCATCAGTGTGATCGCGCCGGATGGCACCCTGGTCGAGCAGGTCCCGACCGGCGACCGCGTCACCACCAACATCGCCTTCGGCGGCCCCGAATTGAAGACCGCCTATATCACGCTGTCCGGCAAGGGCGAGCTGGTGGCCATGGACTGGCCGCGTCCCGGCCTGCCGCTGAATTTCCTGAACAAGTGACGCTTGGCGTGATAGTTCCGTCATCGCGCGCGAAGCGCTCCGCATCCTCCGTCATTCCGGGGCGATGCGAAGCATCGAATGGAGAATCTCGAGATTCCGGATTCCCTCGTTTCACTCGCGCCCCGGAATGACGGAGTATCAGATGCCCTTTCTCGAACCGGTCAGCCTCCGCGGCCCACACGCCAGCCTCGTGCCGCTCTCGCCTGACCACCACGACGCGCTGGTCGAGGCCGTCAGCGACGGTGAATTGTGGAACCTGTGGTACACCGCAGTTCCGAAACCCGAGACCATGGCCAAGGAGATCGAGCGCCGCCTCGGCCTGTTCGCCACGGGGAGCATGCAGCCCTTCACGGTGCGCGATGCCGATGGCAAGGTCGCCGGCATGACGACCTACATGAACGTCGACGCCGCCAACCGACGCGTCGAGATCGGCTCGACCTGGTATGCGAAGCGGGTGCAGCGCAGCGCGCTCAACACGCAATGCAAGCGGCTGCTGCTGGCGCACGCGTTCGAGGCGATGAACTGCATCGCGGTCGAGTTCCGCACCCATTTCTTCAACCACCAGAGCCGCCGCGCCATCGAGCGGCTCGGCGCCAAGCAGGATGGCATCCTGCGCAGCCACCAGATCGCGCCGAACGGCACGCTGCGGGATACCGTCGTCTACAGCATCACCGCGGCGGAATGGCCGACGGTGCGGACGCATCTCGATTACCAACTGCATGACAAGCCGCGCTGATCGCGCTATGGCGGCCTTGCCGCCTCATGCGGCAGGCATGACGAGACCGGGACGACAGACGAGATGGATACGTTCGACTATGTGATCGTGGGCGCCGGCTCGGCCGGCTGCGTGATCGCCAACCGCCTCAGCGAGGACCCGTCGGTGACGGTGTGCGTGCTGGAGGCGGGCCCGCGCGACTGGCATCCCTACATCCATCTGCCGGCCGGCTTCATCAAGACCTTCTACATGAAGAGCATCAATTGGGGCTACCAGCAGGAGCCGGGGCCCTACACCAACGGTCGCAGCATCTATGCGCCGCGCGGCAAGACGCTCGGCGGCTCGTCGTCGATCAACGGTCACGTCTACAATCGCGGCCAGAGCCAGGATTTCGACACCTGGGCGCAGATGGGCAATCGCGGCTGGAGCTACTCCGACGTGCTGCCGCACTTCCGGCGCATGGAGAAGCGCATCGGTGCCGGCGACGAGCAGTATCGCGGCCGCGACGGCAGTCTCCACGTCACCACCATGGAGTGGAAGGACACGCTGTGCGAGGCTTTCATGGATGGCGCGGTGTCGCTCGGCATCCCCCGCAATCCCGACTACAACGGCGCGATCCAGGAGGGCGTGTCCTACGTCCAGCGTACGATTCAAAATGGCCGCCGGGTTTCGTCGGCGACCGCTTTCCTGAAGCCCGCCAGCAAGCGGCCGAATGTCGAGATCCGCACCCATGCGCACGCGACGAGCATCATGCTCGAAGGCAAGCGCGCGGTCGGTGTCCGCTATAGCCGCGGCGGCCGCGGCGGCGTGCCCGTCGAGGTGCGCGCGCGAAAGGAAGTGATCCTGTCCGGCGGCACCTACAACTCGCCGCAGCTGTTGCAGCTCTCCGGCATCGGCGCGCCGGAGCTGTTGCAGGAGCACGGCATCGAGGTGCGCCACGCGCTCCGCTCTGTCGGCGAGGGTCTGCAAGATCACTACGCGCCGCGCACGGTGGCGCGCGTCAAGAACATCAAGACCATCAACGAGCTCGCGCGCGGCCTCAATCTGTGGGGCGAGGCGCTGAAATGGGCAGTGACGCGCAAGGGCATCCTGTCGCTGTCGCCGACCATGGTGTACTGCTTCTGGCATTCCGGCGAGACCGCCGAGAGCTCCGACCTGCAGCTCACCTTCACCCCGGCGAGCTACAAGGAAGGCGTGCAGGGCCAGCTCGAGGACGAGCCGGGCATGACGGTGGCGTCCTGGCAGCAGCGCCCGGAGAGCCGCGGCTATGTCCGCATCCGCTCGGCCGATCCGTTCGCCCAGCCGATCATCCAGACCAATTATCTCACCGCCGAGCTCGACCGCCGCGTCATCGTCGCCGGCATGAAGCTGGCGCGTCGCCTCTTGGCGTCTGCGCCGCTCGCGCCGTACTACGCGTACGAGGATTTTCCGGGCCCGAAGGTGCAGAGCGACGATGAGTTTCTGGCGGCCGCGGTGCAGCGCGCCACCACCACCTTCCATCCCGGCTGCACCTGCCGCATGGGCCCGGCTGATTCCACCTGGGCCACCGTCGACGACCAGCTCCGCGTCCACGGCCTGCAAGGCCTGCGCGTCGCCGACGCCTCGATCATGCCCCGCATGATCTCGGCGAACCTGAATGCCGCGACACTGATGATCGGCGACAAGGCGGCGGATTTGATTCTGGGCAAGGGAGAGGCGGTGGAGAGGATGTCGGCGTAAGAGCACGTCGCTTCGCGTGTGAAAGTCGAGCACTCGCCGCGCCAAAGGTGAGCTCCCCTCCCCCTTGCGGGGAGGGGTTGGGGGTGGGGGTCTCCGGGCGCTGAACGAAGTTGTAAGCTGACGTTTGGCGGATTTGCTTCGGCGTGGACATCGAGCTGCTATCCAGGACTAGGCTGTCTCAGCTGTCTCAAGCGCGCTCAATCGCGCATCATTGATAGTCGGACTCGTGGA
>NZ_CAFI01000388.1 GCF_000239775.1 Bradyrhizobium sp. ORS 375 | reverse complement strand
CAGCATGACCCTGTCTGACCCAGGTTTTGAGCTTTCCCGGGAGCGCGAATGACCGGCGTGGCGCGAATCGCGAGCGGCTGGCGGGCAGCCGCCGAGGCAGCAGCCGGACGATGGCTGCCCGCGCTGCTTATCGCCGGGTTCGCCGCGACGGCGTTGCCGCCGATCGCCGGGGCAGGGGCTGCGTCCGCCACCACGCCCAGCAAATCCGCCAAGGCAGCGACCTTGCCGACCCCCGCCGCAATCCGTCCGACGCCGGAGCGGCCACCCGAGCCAGTCCAGACACTGCCGCCGCCCCGGGTCTACCTGTTCCGTGGTGCCCTCGGCCCGCTGTTCTCGACCGGCATGGATCGCCTCGCCGAGAAGATCGAGAAGGCCGGATACTGGGCCAGCGTCTACGAATTCACCCTGTGCGACCTGATCGCCTTGCAGGTGGCCAAGAACTATCGCCAGGACCAGGCGCCGATCGTGCTGATCGGCCACTCGATGGGCGGCCTCTGCAGCGTCCGCATCGCGATCACGCTGCAGGAGCAGAACATTCCGGTCGCGCTCGTCGTCACGGTGGACCCCGCGCATGCGACCAAGAGCGTGCCGCCGAACGTGCAGCGCTTCATCAACCTGTTCCTGTCCGACAACATCCTCGGCGGCGGCGACGTCAAGCCGGAGCCTGGCTTCCGCGGCCATTACGCCAGCTTCGACATGAAGGACCATGACGAGGTCACGCACATCAACATCGACAAGATGGAGGACGTGCACGCCCAGCTCGTCGCCATGATCAGCCAGCTGTCGCAGACGTCAGCCACGGCCGAGGCCGATCCGGTGCCGCTGCGCTATCTGATCCCGCCCAAGACCTCGGTCGAGCTGTGGGACAGCGGCACGGCTGTTGCGGTGCGCCCTGGCGAAACCCTCGACCAGATCGCCGCCGCGTACCGCGTTCCGCTCTGGGCCCTGCAGCAATCCAATCGCGGCCTCGCCACCCAGCCGCTGGTGCCGGGCCAGCGCATCATCCTGCCGCGCCACCTGTTGCCGCAGGCGGCCAACCAGCCGCCGCAACAGGCCTCGGAAGCGCCGGCGCCGCTCCGGCGCTGATCGGCCCGGCCGTCAGCCGGCCGGCAGGAACGGGATGATCATCGGCACGCGCCGGCTGTAGGCGACGTAATCCGGCCCCAGCTCCTGGGCCAGGAATCCCTCTTCCATCTTCGCCTTCCAGGCCATGCCGAGCGAGATCAGGATGGCGCCGAGCACGGCGGTCACCGTCCCCACAGCGATGCCCGTCGCGATCATGCCCAGGATCAGGCCGGTGTAGATCGGATGGCGCACCATGCCGTAGGGGCCGGTGTCGATGACCTTGTGGCCTTCCTTGTGGGTGATCGCATTCGACCAGAACCGACCGAGATGGATGCGCGCCCACCAGGTGAAGGCGATGCCGGCCAGAGTGACGACGGTGAGCAAATAGACGCCGGTCTCGCCGGGGTGCCAGAATGGCCTCTCGCCAAGGAGGCGCGAGGTCCACGGCGTGAACAAGATACCGCCGAGCACGATCAGCGCGTGATAGCGGCTGGTCTTGATGACCGTCACATGCTTGCGGGTCTGCCCGGACCAGAACGAGGCGCCGACCCAGCTGGCGAGCCAGATCAGCCAGATGATGGCGAGCAGGGAGGTGGGCCAGGTGGTGGTCCAGCCGCTGAACGCAACTGACGAGATGGGGCTGGCATCGCCGGACATGTCTGCAAAACCGTTATGGGACGTGGGACCGGCTGCTCTTAGCTATTCGGCCGCGGTGCGAAAAGGGTGTTGTTTCTCGTCGAGCCGCTGCTCGGCACCGAGCAGGAAGTCGATGGTCTCGCGCAGGGTCGGCTCGATCGGGCGGGGGGCGTAGCCGAGCTCCCGCCTGGCCTTGTCGATCGACAGGTCGGAAGCCGAGCGCGCAATCCGCACGCCTTCAGCGGTGCCGGACGGGCAGCGCTTGGTCAGACGATCGGAGATGAACTCCAGCATGCCGGCGGACAGCTCGGCAAAGCCGCCGGGCACCGCGATCGCCACATGCTTGCGGCCGCTGATCGTCGCCATCAGCGCGAGGATACGGCTGAGCCGCAGGCTCTCGCCGCCGAACACGTAGCGGTCGCCGACCTTGCCGCGCTCCATCGCCAGGATCAGGCCGGCGGCGACGTCGCGGACGTCGACCAGATTGACGATGAAGTCGAGATAGAGCTGCACCCGGCTGTCGAGGAAGTGGCGCAGCATCTGCGACGGCGGCGTCAGGTTGCTGTCGTGCGGGCCGATCGGCATCGTCGGCGTGCCCACGACGACGGGGAAGCCGTCCGCCGCGGCCGTCATCGCGCGCGCCTCGGCCAGCGCCTTGGAGCGGGTATAGGCACCCGGCATGGCCTCCGCCGGCGGCGCGGTCGGCGCAGTGGCCGCATTGGTCGAGCCGGGATAGTCGAACAGGATCGATTCCGTCGAGCAGTGCAGGAAGCGGCGCACCTTGCCCGCGCGCGCGGCGGCCAGCACCGTTTCGGTGCCGACGCAGTTGACGCGGTAGAAGTCCTCGCGGTCCGGCATCCACATCCCGGGCAGCCCGGCGAGATGGTAGACCTGATCGACGCCAGTGACCGCCTGCTTCACCAGGCCAACATCGAGCACCGAGCCCTCGAGATACTCCACCTCGGCCATCATGTGGGTCGGGCTGCGGATGTCGAGCACACGCACGTCGGAGCCCCGCGCGACGAGCGCGGAGACGAGATGATGGCCGATGAAGCCGCTGCCGCCGGTGACGAGGACTTTCATTATGGACGTGAGTGCTGATCGCCTTGAACACGGTTCGATGCGAGCCGATCCGGCGACCAGTCAGGCGTGATGAGATCCGCCACCGAAGGCTTGAATCCCAACGCCATGTACAATTTCGCCATCACGAACATCGGCCCGAGAAAAAGATGCGCTGGATGATCCAGCAGAGACGGATTGTTGCGCTCGAAAAACTTGTGGCCGACAGCCTGCGAGATGAGGCCCAGGATCACGAGCGCGGCAAACAGCGCCCACAGGCCCAACCCGTGGACGTGATCGGCAATCATCATGGCCACAGAAAGGAACAACACGGCGAAAGCCAGAATGCCGGCACCGAGTGCGGCATCGAGCAACAGCCAATAGAGCAGCACCGGCAGCGCCAGCACGGCGCCCAGGCTGATCCGGACGCCGAACGCGTCGAAATGCCACAAGCTCAACGGCAGCACCGCGCCCAGGAACAGCAGGATGATCCCGAGCACGTGCATCATCCCATTACGCGGATCGCGATGATATTCGACGTAGTCGATCATCTGGCGTCGGAACATGGCGTTCATCGCTGACTCGCTCGTCAAAGGGTTGGCCACCGCTCAATCGACGGCCGCAAAGACTGGGCTATACCATCAAGCGGCTGCATCGACAAACCGGCAAAAAGAGGCACCGTGCGCAGCCATTCTGCGCAAATTTGACAATGGGTTCCATGAGCGCCCCGTGCAGGGCCAGACGTCGATCTGACTGGCAGTCGTGCCGGAAAGGCTCCGGGTTCATGCGCAGACGCAGATCTCGCCTGCGTCAATTGCGGTGCTTGCGCGGGGCCTGCTTGCTGGGCGCGGGGGCTGCCGCAGGAGACGGAGCCGCAGCTTCCTCGACGGCCTTCGCGACCGTGATGATCTGGATCTGCTGATTGATCGGCGCGGTCGGCTTGGAAGGGTCGAGCAGCTGCTCCTCGCCGAGGCCGATGGATTGCAGCCGTTTGACCGAGATCTTGAAGGTATTTGCCAGGATGTCGCGGATGGCGTCGGCGCGGCGCTGGCTCAGGATGACGTTGGACTCGCGCTTGCCGTTGGCTTCGATGTGACCGACGATCAGGAAGGTGTAGGGCAGCAGATCGGCGTACACCATCGCATCGGCGATGCGCCCGACGGTCTGGTAGGATTCCGGGCGCACGATCGGCGTGTCGACGTCGAACTGGATGTCGACGTTGAAGGTCGGCAGCCTCATCAGCTCCGGCGCGATCGGCGTGCGCTTCTGCGGCGGCGGCTCATTGCGGCTGCGGATCTTCGAGCGCTCCTGGGTCTGCTGCTTGAGCGCGGGCAGGTCGAGCGTGGGCGCCGTCTCGAAGCGGCTGAGCTGGCGCACGATGTCCTCGCGCGTCACCTCCTGCGCGCCTGCCGGCGCGCTTGCGACCAGCAGCGATGCGGCGATCAGCCCCAGCAGCGATGTCGACATGCCTCGCATCAGCGATACCCCGCCTCGCCCAGGGATTGCTGACAGCGCGCGCTGACGCCGTTGGCGGTCAGCAGGCAGGGGATCGACTTGCTGGTCTCCTTGGTCGAGCCGCTGCACAGCTTGACGATCTCACGCTGGCAGGCATTGGCCACGGTGACGCGGGCCGAGATGCGCTTCTGGATCGCCTCGAACGCCTTGAAGTAGGTGGCCTTGCACTGCGCCGAGACGACGTCCTGGTTGCGCGACAGGCATTCCTTGAGGCGGTTGGAGTCGAGATTGACGCCGCGGCAGTTGGCGGTGATGTCGGCGCCGCAGCTCGATGCGATCAGCCCGGCGGAGTCGCCAAAGCTCATCGTCTGCGCCGTCGCAAACGACGGTGCGCACAGCGCGGCCGCAACAATGAGCAGAATGTGTCCCCGGACCATGGCTGCATCTCATACGACGCGAGCTGCCATGGTCAAGGCCTAACAAAGGCGAAGTGTGAAGTTCGATGGCGACGATGCGCGCGGCGGCAGATCCTGCCGTGGCCGTCAGGTCACGCGCGCTGCACGAAGCTGTCGACGACGTGCTTCTCGCCGGCCTTGTCGAAGGCGATGGTCAGCTTGTTGCCGTCCACCTTGATGACGTTGCCATAGCCGAACTTCTGGTGAAAGACGCGGTCGCCGACCGAAAATTCCGACGTGGTGCCGGTGGATTTCGCCACCAGCTCGCCTTCGATGGTCAGCGGCCCGCGCTTGTTGCGACCGAAATTACCGCTGAAGCCGCCGCCGAACGGATCGCGCCCCGAGAATGGCGATTGCTCCTCCTGGAAGCCGCCTTCCGAGCCACCGCGTGCCGCGCCGGGGCGCCGCGCCTGCGCGCGCTGCCAGCCCGGCGTCGAATAGCTCGATCCGAACGACTCGACATTGTCGAACCGCGACGGGCCATAGCCGCCGGCGCCGCCCCAGCCCGAGCCGCCCTTGGATTCGGTGATCTCGACGCTCGCCGCCGGCAGCTCGTCGAGAAAGCGCGACGGGATGGTCGTGGTCCAGGTGCCGTGGATGCGGCGGTTGGTGGCGAAGTAGATCTTGGCGCGCCGGCGGGCACGGGTCAGGCCGACATGGGCAAGACGGCGCTCCTCCTCCAGCCCGGCGCGGCCCTGCTCGTCGAGGGTGCGCTGGCTCGGGAATAGCCCTTCCTCCCAGCCCGGCAGGAACACATTGTCGAACTCCAGGCCCTTGGCGGAATGCAGCGTCATCAGCGACACCGCCTCTTCGTCAGCCGCACCCTCGCGGTCCATCACCAGCGAGATGTGCTCGAGGAAGCCGTGCAGGTTCTCGAACTCCTCCATCGAGCGGACGAGCTCTTTCAGATTGTCCAGGCGGCCGGCCGCGTCGGCCGAGCGGTCCTTCTGCCACATCTCGGTGTAGCCGCTCTCGTCGAGCACGATCTCGGCGAGCTCGGTGTGCGGCGTCACCTCGCGCTGGGCGCGCCAGCGCTCGAACTGCAGGATCAGCCCGCGCAGCGATCCCCGCGCCTTCGGCTTCAGCTCGTCGGTCTCGACCACCGCCCGCGCCGCCTCGAACAGCGGGATGCGGCGCTTGCGCGCGTGATCGTGCAGCAACTGCACGGTGGCGTCGCCCAGCCCGCGCTTCGGCACATTGACGATGCGCTCGAAGGCAAGGTCGTCGGCCGGCGAGTTGATGACGCGCAGATAAGCCAGCGCGTCGCGGATCTCGGCGCGCTCGTAGAAGCGCGGGCCGCCGATGACGCGATAGGGCAGGCCGAGCGTGACGAAGCGGTCCTCGAATTCGCGCATCTGGTAGGACGCGCGCACCAGGATCGCGACGTCGTTGAGATGCTCGCCCTTGCGCTGCAGCTCCTCGATCTCCTCGCCGATGCCGCGGGCTTCCTCTTCCGAATCCCAGGCGCCGGTCACCGTGACCTTCTCGCCCTCGACGTCCTCGGTGTGCAGCGTCTTGCCGAGCCGACCCTCGTTGTGCGTGATCAGATGCGAGGCGGCCGCGAGGATGTGCCCGGTCGAGCGGTAGTTGCGCTCGAGGCGGATGACCTTGGCGCCCGGAAAATCGTGCTCGAAGCGCAGGATGTTGTCGACCTCGGCGCCGCGCCAGCCATAGATCGACTGATCGTCGTCACCGACGCAGCAGATGTTCTTGGGCGGAGCAATCTGCGCGGATTCGTCATTCCGGGGCGCACCGTCAGGTGCGAACCCGGAATCTCGCAGTTGGTTGTCCTCAGCTCGAGATTCCGGGTTCGGCTCTTCGAGCCGCCCCGGAATGACGGAGGAGGGCGTGACGGTACGCGAAGACGACGGCGCCTGCGACAGCAGCCGCAGCCACAGATATTGCGCGACGTTGGTGTCCTGATACTCGTCGACCAGGATGAACTTGAAGCGGCTCTGATATTGCCGCAGCACGTCCGGGTTTTCACGAAAGAGCCGGATGTTCTCGAGCAGCAGGTCGCCGAAATCGGCCGCGTTGAGGATCTTCAGCCGCTCCTGATAGCTCGCATAGAGCTTGCCGCCCTTGCCGTTGGCGAACACGGCAGCCTCGCCGGAGGGCACCTGCGATGGCGCCAAGCCGCGATTCTTCCAGCCGTCGATCAAATTGGCGAGCATGCGGGCCGGCCAGCGCTTGTCGTCGATGTTCTCGGCCTGCAAGAGCTGCTTGAGCAGCCGGATCTGGTCGTCGACATCGAGCACGGTGAAGTTGGATTTCAGCTGCACCAGCTCGGCATGGCTGCGCAGGATGCGGCCGGCGATCGCGTGGAAGGTGCCGAGCCACGGCATGCCTTCGACCGCCTGGCCGAGCATCTCGGCGAGCCGCGTCTTCATCTCGCGCGCGGCCTTGTTGGTGAAGGTCACCGACAGGATCTCGCCGGGCCGCGCCCGGCCCATGCTGAGGATGTGCGCGATGCGTGTGGTCAGCACGCGGGTCTTGCCGGTGCCCGCGCCGGCCAGCACCAGCACCGGACCATCGAGCGTCTCGACCGCGTCGCGCTGCTCGGGATTGAGACCTGCAAGATAGCGCGCGCCGCCGCTCGCCGCGGCGCGGGCGCGCGCGGCGATGCCGCCCGCAACGGGCTGGTGGTCAGGCGCAGGAATACGGCTCACGCGATTGGGCTCGGTCATCAGCGAATCAGTCTCGTCCCTCTGACGGCATCATATGACGACATCAAGGGGTCTGCAGGAAGGAGCCCTCATAGCAGGGATTGACGGTGATATGGGGCCGCCCGGCGCGTTTTACAGCCCTAAATCGGGGCAGCCGGGCCGAGATGGCTAGGTTTGTTCCGTCGAATCGCGAATTTTTACCCGCGCGCGGCCCCGGAACCTTTGTTCCCGGCCTTGATTGTCCTGGCAACGGCGCAAGCTTCGCGTCGCTTTGAACCGCAATCGAGAGACAGAGGTCGTGTCATGTTAGGCTGGGTCGTTACCTTCCTGGTTATCGCATTGATCGCCGGCATTCTCGGCTTCGGCGGCGTCGCCGGTGCCTCCATCGAGATCGCCAAGATCATCTTCTTCATCGCCATCGTGCTGTTCCTGGTGTCGGCTGTCGTGGGCCTCGCCCGCGGCCGATCCCGCGTGTAGTCGGCCTCATCTCCTGACAATGAGGTCGGCGAAGGGCGCAGTGCCTCGCAAGAGGGGCTGCGCCCTTTGCGCGTCTGGAGCAGGTCGGGCCGGCGCGAGGGGAATCTCGGCGAGCGCAGATCGACGGGAGGTCCGGACGAAGGGGAGAATCCGATTGCGTCCGTTGGGGGCGCGACTTCGATTCTTGGAAGTGCCGTCCGTTTGCGCAGGCGAATCGATTTGGATCAGCTCGAACAGTTGATGATCCTGAGTTCGACACGACGGTCCAGTGCATCGCTCGGATCGTCGCGGCCGGTTCCGACGATCATTTCGCGAGACCCGCGACCGCTGGCGATCAGTCGGCCCTCGAGGCTCCTGTCCTGGGCCAGGATCTGATCCTTGACATAAGCGGCGCGCAGGACGGACAGCCGGTCATTCACGCCGGAATATCCTGTCGCGCTGGTATGACCAGCCACTTCGAGGCAGACATGATTGGCGGCGGTTCGTTGCGCGATCTTGCCGATCCAGGCCTGATAGGGCGCCCGCGCCTCTGGATCGGCGTATAGCAACGTCGAGCCCGGCTTGAACAGAAACTTGATCGCGAGCCGATCGCTGTTCTTCAGCCCGAAATCGAGCAGCCGGTCGAAGGCCTGCATGGCGAGTTGCGTGCGGCCGAGCTTGAGGGCCGACAGGTAGATTCCACTGTAGATGCGCAGCTGCTCGCCACCGTCCATTCGCAGCGCGGACTGATAGAGCTCGAGCGCGACCTTGTAGCGGCCGGCATTGTAGGCCTCGATTCCCTCGTTGACCTGAGCCGAGGCGAGGATGTGATTGGTATAGATCTGGTCGACGGCGTCGCCCGGCTTGGCGCCCTGGCAGCTTTTCACATAGGCCTCGGTGGCCGGGTCCTTGGTATGGACCGGGCTATCCTTGAAGAAAGGGACCGGTGTCGGATCGATGTCGTCGGGCAGCGCGCGCGCGACGCCCTTCGAGACGACCGTGTTACTGTTCAGGTCGGCGATCGCAAGGCAGATCCGGTAGGCGTCGCGGGGGCCCGTGGGCAAGCCGTCGTTATTGATCGGAGTGAGGGTGCCGATCAGGACCAGCGGCTTTCGTAACAGCGAGGCCACCGTGAACGGCAGGGTGCGGATCCGGGGGTAGTTCGCCGCGATGAGCGCGGTGATGCGTTGCTGCTCCAGCAACGTTGCCGTCGATTGCACCCGGGTGACGCCGTCGATCAACGGGTCGATCACCAGTTCGAGCTGGCCCTGCGCAGCGTCGTCCTTGAACTTGGACAGCAGGTCACCGGCCGCCTTCGACAGCGCCGTGTCGAGCGGCACGGGCGTTGGAGGAGGCGCGATCGCTGCCAACGGCGGCGTTGCCTGTGCCGACGGCGAGATCTCCAGCGCCCGGATCGCCGGAGCCGGACACGCGACGATCAGCCAGCAAAGTGCGAGCCCGATCGGGCCCTTGCGAAAAAACACAACGTGCTCTCGTCAGAAGACAGATGCCAACCCGTGGAATGATTGAGCAATTTCTTGTCGAAAGCAGGTCGTTCAACCGGGGTTGGTGGAATTTTCAGATTGCACGAATTTGCGCTCAGCGGGGGATCGGTCCCAGACTCGCCACACCTTCGCTGGATTTCGAATGCTCCACAGGCGTCGCATTGGTCGCTCCTGGATCGCCTGATCCTGTTGGACCCATGACGATCTCTGCGGCTGCGCATTGCGCCGGCGATCGCACTTCGTCGCCTCAATCATGGCGGTCGGCTCTGGGGCGCGTATGGAGACGCCGCCCAGGTGTCGTACGATATTTGCTGAAAGTGTGGCCTGGGCAGGGTCCGAGAATCGTTTGCCGCGTGAGGATGCTCGGCCGGCGCGCAGCTGCATTCCCAGGTCAGGCCGGCGCGGTCAGCGCGACCTGCACTTTCGACAGCGCAGGATCGAGCGCGACGGAGGCGAGCCGCGGATCGTTGGACAGCGCGGTCAGTGTGAGCGTCTGATCCTGGACGCGGAAGATCCGGCACAGCGTCGTCGCCTCCGACACATCGCGCAGCATGACGGACAAGGGCGCGACGCCGTGCTCGCCACTGACCTTTTCGGCGACCAGCGACAGCCGCGTCGCCGCCGCGGCGAGCCGCTCGGTGTGACGGCCGGAAGTATTGGCCGCCAGCGGCAGGCCTTCCTCGTTCGTCAACAGCACAGTCTCGAACCGGCCGACTTCGGCGATCCGGTCGAGCAGCGGCACCAGCTCGCGTCGCCGGCCCGGCCGGCTCGCGAGCTGCGCGAGATCGAGCGAGATGCGCTCGCGCTCGACCAGGGGCGCCAGCACGTCCTGGATGGCGCTGCGCAGGCTGGTCTCGCGCTCGGTCGCGTCGTGGCTCGTCTGCTCCTGCAGCTGATCGAGGCTCGCGGCCTGCAACTGCACCTGTCGCCGCAACTGATCGCGCGCCAGCGTGCCCTGGCGCGCGCCGAACAGATAGCCTGCCGTGAGCAGGAGAATGGCGGCGCCGAGGCCGCTCACGATGGCATAGATGGTCATGGTCGCTTCACTGCCGTGAGTTGATCGCAATCGTCGACGCCGGCGATCCGCAGCAGCGCCTTGCGGTCATTGGCGACCGCGTCGGCATCGCCATGCGCGGCACCGGCGCCGGCGGCGCGCACCGCAATCTGCTGGGGCGGGATGCCGTCCTTCTTCAGCAGCTCCGCAACCGCCTTGGCGCGCGAATAGCTGAGCAGCACGTTGAGATCCTCGCTGCCGCTCGCATCGGCATGTCCCTCGACGAGCAGCGTGGCATCGGCGTGCCGTGACAGCGCCTTCGGCAGGATCGCCAGCGCGCGCTTGATGTCGGCCGGATTCGGGCGCGTGCTGCCGCGCTCGAATGCGATGGTCAGCGGCGCGAAGCATTCGGTGGACGCCTTTGCGGCGCGCTGAGGCTCGGAGCGGACTGCTGCGGGAACGGCGGGCGGGGCAGGAGGCTCGATCGGGATGGCCGCGGGCGGCGGCATCGGAGGAGCGAGGATCTGAGCCGGGAGAGGCACCGGCGTCTCCGGCGGCTTCGGCGCGGGAGCGGCAACGATCGGCTGCGGCACCGCGATCGCGGCCGTCGCCTGCGGCGCAGCCGGTGCCTGCAGCCAGAGCGCGGCCGACATCATTGCGACCAGCGTCCCCGCGACGGCGAAGGCCGCCGCGAGCCAGGCCGGTGCATCCTCGCCGGCCACGGCGCAGGCGTCGGCGGGCGGATGGAGTGCGGCACTGGGGGAGGGCGCCAGCATGTCAGCCCGCCGGCACCTTGAACATCGGCGTGATCAGGTCGATGCCGCATTCGAGGCCCGCGCACCACTCGATGAACTGGCGCGACATCGCCGCGTCCGGAAACAGCGCGCCATGTTGTGGCGCGATGATCTCGATGTCGAGCGGCCGCACCATCTGCGCCCACGCCTTCATCACGCGATTGGACACCATGTAGCGGCGGTGGAAGCCCTCCATGAAGCGGATATGCGCCCTGAAGTCGCGCGTGACCGTGTAGTCGACGCCGATCGAGGCGCCGAGATCGCCGCTGTAGAGGATCTTCGAGTGGGGATCGTAGAGCTGGAAATTGCCTTCGCTGTGCAGGAAATGCGCGGGCAGCGCGTAGAGCTTGCAGCCGGCGAGATCGAACACCATGCCTTCGTCGGGGATCGGCTTCAGCCGGTCGGCGACGATGTGGTCGAAGCCGAAATGCGGCACGAACCGCGTCCACAGCGCGGAGATGTAGGCATCGGCATCGGTGGTCATCAGCCAGCCGTTGATGGCCGCGACGATGTCGGGATCCTGATGCGACAGGAACAGATATTTCAGCCGTCCGCCCGAGAGCTCGCTGAAGGTCTCGCCCAGCACCTTGGAGTAGACCTTGTGGCCGCCGGGATCGAGCAGCATGCCCACCCGGTCGTGGATGATCAGATGCTGGTTCGCCTGCACGGCGAGATCGCCGGCGCTGAAATCCTCCAGCAGGATGTTCTTGTGGACGCCGTCATCATAGAGGACGGTATTGGCCATTTACGCACCTCCCGCCGGCGCAGCGCGCCGGCCTAACTATACGACTGTGCTACAGCACCTTCTGCAGCGACCGGACGGCCTCGCGCATGTCGAAGAAGGTCAGGCCCAGCTTGCTATTCTCGTTGGTCAGCGCGAGCAGCAGCGCGCCGCGGCCGGCGCTGACCAGCACCGCGTAGCCAGATTCGCCGCGGATGATGACCTCCTGCAGATGGCTGCGGCCGAGCTCCATGGCGGCGCGGCCGCCGAGCGACAGCAAGGTCGCGGTCATGCCGGCGACCCGCGTCTCCTCCATGTCGGCGGCGAGCACGCTCGCGATCATCAGCCCGTCCTCCGAGATCAGCGCGCAGGCCTCGACCCCGAAGGAGTCGCTCTGCAGCTTGCGCAGGACGCGGTTGATTTCATCGAGTCGTGACATCGGCTTCTCCTCGACGGCGCGCGGGGCAAATCGGGAATGAAACTGGGCTTGAGCCATGGCGGGATCCTGGGCTTCATCGTGAGGTGTCGAAACGGCAATGGTCGGATGATCGGCATCGGCAAAGGAATGGAGCGGAGCGTCGGGCGCCAGCGGCGTCTCTGGCTCGGCGTCGTCGTCCGGGCTCGTCAGCGCGCGCGTTTCGATCGTGTCCACGGCGTCGTCGAGCGCGCGCTGCTCGGCCTTGATGCGCGATCGCGAGACCGGCGGATCCATCGCCTCCAACTGGCTGACCAGCGCCTGGCGCGCTGACTGATAGACCTCGGCGCGGCGTTCGGCGCTGGAATCCGGCAGGTTCTCCATCGCCCGCGACAGCAGGATGAAGTAATCGGCTGTCGTCACGGGGACCGCCGTCCCATCCTCGTGGGGTCCGTGCGCTCTGCTCAGCAGGCTTGCGAGCCGTCCCATCGCTTTCTCGTCTACTCAACGCAACTAACAGTGCGTAAGGTTAGGTCGACGCAATGGACGCCACGAATGATCTGAATCAAATTAACTAAATATGTGACGCATGGGCGTAGTCCGGCCACCGTTCGCGCCGGTTTGCGCCATGATGTTGCCGTCTCTGTGGCCGCCGCGCCGCGGTGTCGTCGCGTTCGTTGCGACTGCGCCGCTGTTGCAGCCAGAATCAGCTACGATCACGGCGGCCGTTTGCGGCCGCGGGGAGGGGAATGTGAACGTCCAGGACTATCTGCAGCGCGACGCGGTCGCGCTGGCCGAGGCCGTGCGCTCCGGCGAGACGACCGCTGCCGAGCTGCTCCAGCTCGCGTTGCAGCAGAGCGAGCGCGCCCAGCCGCGCACCAACGCCATCTGCACGATGATGGAGCGCGAGGCGCGGGCGCAGCTGGCCAGGCCCGCGACCGGTCCCTTCACCGGCGTACCGTTCCTCATCAAGGACTGCGCGCAGGACTATGCCGGCCTGCCGACCGCCTATGGCAGCAAGGCGCTGTCGGGCCGCGTGGCGAGCGAGCATGCCGCTGTCGTTCGCCGCTACCTCGCGGCCGGCCTCGTGATCTTCGGCAAGACCAATCTGCCGGAGCTCGCGCTCAAGGGCGTCTCCGACTCCCAGGCCTTCGGGCGTGTCAGCAATCCCTGGAACGCAGCGCACACGCCGGGCGGCTCCAGCGGCGGCGCTGCGGCCGCGGTGGCCTCGGGCGTGGTGCCGATGGCCGCCGGCAATGACGGCGGCGGCTCGATCCGCATTCCCGCCGCCTGCTGCGGCCTGTTCGGCCTGAAGCCGTCGCGCGGACTGGTGTCGTCAGGGCCGGGCTTCGGCGAATACTGGTTTGGCGCCTCCTGCGAGGGCGTGCTCTCCCGCAGCGTCCGCGACACGGCGCTGGCGCTCGACGTCGTCTGCGGTGCCGAGCCCGGCGATCCCTTTCTCGTCGCCGAGCCGGGCGTGGTGTTCGCGAATGCGGTCACGCGCGATCCGCCGCGGCTGCGCATCGGTGTGACCACCGCATCGCCGATCGGCACCGAGGTGCATGCGGAGGCGAAGCTTGCCGTCGAGAGCGCGGTGAAGCTGCTGCAGGGGCTCGGGCATGAGGTCGAGGAGGCTGCGCCCGACATCGACGGCGCCGATCTCGCGACCTCGTTCCTGCACATTTATTTCGGCCAGGTCGCCGCGTTCATGGCCGACGCCCGCGCTGCCGGCGCCAAGCGAGAAGAGTTCGAGCTGCTGACACGGGTGCTGTCGACGCTTGGCGGCGCGATCTCGGCGGGCGCGCTGACCACGCAGCTGCTCAAATGGAACGTATTCGCCCGCGCGCTGGCCCGTTTCCATGCGCGCTACGACATGCTGCTGACGCCAACGCTCGCGCATCCGCCGATCCGCCACGGCCAAGGCGATCCCTCGGCGGCCGAGCAGACCTTGCTCGACATGCTCGACCGCGTCGGCCTGCTCGGTCTGCTGGCGCGCTGGGGCGCGCTCGACGGCATGATCGGCAAGATCGCCCGCGACAGCCTGCAATATGTCCCGTTCACGCAGCTCGCCAACCTCACGGGAACGCCGGCGATGAGCGTGCCGCTGCACTGGACCGCCGACGGCCTGCCGCTCGGCGTCCAATTCGTTGGCCGGCTCGGCGACGAGGCCCGGCTGCTGCAGCTCGCCCGCCAGCTCGAGCAGGCGCAGCCCTGGTTCGCGCGCCTGCCGGAGTGGGTGGGGTAGGCCTGAGCTAGCGTTTCGGCATGCCGATGGCCCGGCCGAGGCCGTCGGGCTGTGGCAGCGCCGCATGGGCTTGCAGCGTCAGGCCGATGTTGGCCTGGATGTCCGGCGGAAACGGCGCCACCTTGCGCTTGGTCATGTCGATATGGACCGACATGTTCTCGGAGGTCGCGGAGATCCAGCCTTCCTCGGCGTGGCGCAGCTCCTCGAAGGTGTGCAGCCGCTTCTCGTCGGCGGCGATCAGCCAGACCGCGATCTGCACGGGATCGCCGAGATGGATCTCGCGCAGATAGCGCACGTGGCATTCGGCGGTGAAGGTCGAGCCCTGGCGCTCCTTCATGTAGGCCGGGCCGATGCCGAGCTCGGCCCACATCTGGTCGATCGCGCGGTCGAACATCACGTTGTAATAGGCCATGTTGAGATGGCCGTTGTAGTCGATCCATTGCGGCTCGATCTGCATGATTGATGACAGGAACGGTCCGTCTGCGCTTTGGGTGGGCACTGCATTATCGCTCATCGGCTCTTCCGTTTGCTCCCTTGACCCCTGTTGCGTCCTTTGCCACGGTCCGCCCAACTTTCGGAGGAAGCTGTGGCGACGACGATCCCTCATCACGACCTGAAGCGGCCCGCGCCGGAGGCGCTGAAAAGCGCGCTCGACGCGCTCGCGGCCCGCTTCGGCAACAAGCTCATCACCTCGCAGGCCGTGCGCGAGCAGCATGGCCATACCACGACCTGGCTGCCGACGCAGCCGCCGGATGGCGTCGTGCTGGCGCAGGAGACCGCCGACATCCAGGACGTCGTCCGCATCTGTGCTGCCCGCGGCGTGCCGATCATTCCGTTCGGCACCGGCACCTCGCTGGAGGGCCAGGTCAACGCGCCCGCCGGCGGCATCTGCATCGACATGCGCGACATGAACAAGGTGCTGGAGGTGCATGCCGAGGACCTCGATTGCGTCATCCAGCCCGGCATCACCCGCAAGACGCTGAACGAATATCTGCGCGACCAAGGCCTGTTCTTCCCGATCGATCCCGGCGCCGATGCCTCGCTCGGCGGCATGGCCTCGACGCGCGCCTCCGGCACCAACGCGGTGCGCTATGGCACCATCCGCGAGAACGTGCTGGCGCTGAAGGTGGTGCGCGGCGACGGCGAGATCATCAAGACCGGCACGCGCGCCAAGAAGTCCGCCGCCGGCTATGACCTCACGCATCTGTTCATCGGCGCCGAGGGTACGCTCGGCATCATCTGCGAGATGACCATCCGCCTGCGCGGCATCCCGGAGACGATCGCCGCCGCGTCGTGCTCATTCGAGACCGTGCGCGGCGCCTGCCAGGCGACGATCCTCGCGATCCAGACCGGCATCCCCATGGCGCGCATCGAGCTGCTCAACGCCGCGCAGGTCAAGGCCTGCAACGCCTATTCCAAGCTGACCCTGCCGGAGACGCCGCTGCTGCTGTTGGAGTTCCACGGCAGCGAGACCGAGGTCGCCGAGCAGTCGCGGAACTTCGCCGAGATCGCCAGGGAGTGCGGCGGCGGCGACTTCGCCTGGACCACCAAGCCCGAGGATCGCACCAAGCTATGGCAGGCGCGTCATGATGCCTATTGGTCGGTCAAGGCGATCCGGCCCGGCGTCGGCGTCGTCGCCACCGACGTCTGCGTGCCGATCTCGCGTCTGGCCGATTGCGTCGGCGAGACCGAGGAGGACCTCGCGCGGCTCAAGCTGACCTCGCCGATCGTCGGCCATGTCGGCGACGGCAATTTCCACTGCTCGCTGATGTGCGACGTCGACGACGCCGACGAGATGGCGCGCGGCGAGGACTTCATGCACCGCCTCGTCGAGCGCGCCCAGGCGATGGGCGGCACCTGCACCGGCGAGCACGGCATCGGCCAGGGCAAGCAGAAGTACCTCAAGTCGGAGCTCGGCCAGGAAGCGCTCGACGCGATGCGCGCGGTGAAGCAGGCGCTCGATCCGCAGAACATCTTCAACCCCGGCAAGATCATCCCGGCGAGCTGATCGCGGTCCCCGGAAGCCGAGCCGTCGCCGCGCCGGCAGTGCGCTCCCTCTCCCCGTTCTTGCGGGGAGAGGGTCGGGGCAGCCGCACGGGTGGTGCTGCAGGAGAATTCAGTTCACTCTCACTGATAACGTCATCCGGATGAACGACTATCAAGATTCGTCATTCGCATCGCCCGTGTCGCTGCCCCTCACCCCAGCCCTCTCCCCGTGAAGAACGGGGAGAGGGAGCGGACCGCCCCGCGTAGCGACAGCTCCGAGCTGACCTCGTCAGCAAGGCTTCAATAAAAACACCGCCGCATCCGGGACGCGGCGGTGTGGTTAGTTCGCCTTCGGATCAGCGGCAGACGCGACGGGGGCCCCAGGGGGTCGGGCGGACCCAGCAGGTGCGCGGGCCGTAGCCGTAGCCATAGCCATAATAGGCGCGTGGGGCGGGGCGGCAGCGGCCCCAGCGATCGGGGAACCAGCCCGGACCGCAGCCGCCGGCGACGCGCTCGACATTGCTGTCCGGAGCTGCCGGCTGAGCCGGCAGCGTGAAGGCCTGCGCGGCCGACGCGCCCACCATGACGGTCGCGGCGAGCAGGGCGGAGGTGAACAGATTGCGCATTGCGGTGCGGTCCTCTCGTTGGTTTCGAATCAGTGCAGTCGTTAGACGTCGTCGGACAGGATTTGGTTTCGCAGTTTTTTCGACGTCGCGAAACCTGTACCTAATACCATAGCAAGATCGCGGTGCCGATCATACGCTGCAGCTCTGCTCATCATCTGGCGCATCGCTGCAGTGGCGTCACGACTTGGCTCTTCTACGACATGCCTGCTGCAGGGAACATGAACGGCGGCAGATTGCGACGCGGCATCATTTGCCGCTCTGCTGCGCCTTCGCCTCCTTCAGCGCGCTCCTGCAGCCGTCCGACAACTTATCGAGCTTCTCGATCATGCACTGCTTGATGCGGCCCCCGCCCGGCATGATGCCGGCGCAGAGCGTGCGCACCTCGTCGCCGCAGGCCTGGCGCACGGCTTTCGTGTCCTGGGCCTGTGCGCTGACGATCGGGCCGATCAAGAACAGCAAAGGAAGCAGCTTGCGCATGAACGATGATCCTTGTCGCGGGCCGCGGCCGATCGGCCGGGCGATGAAGGGAGGACTTCTCGCCGCCGAACTTTGCCGGGATGTGTCATGCCGCGCTGCACTTCGTAACGATTTGTATCAGCGCGCCGATCGCGTTCAGCTCAAGCCGCCCTGAGCGCTCGCAGCGCGAAATCCACGCTGCGGAAGACGCGGTCGCGCGGCAGCACGTCGTAAAGGCCGAAGCGCTCGAAAGCCGCCTGGGCCCGCAGCGATTCCAGGCGCGCCACGGCGAACACGATGCCGTCCTCGTTGCATTGCCTGATCACCGCGTGCAGCGCCTGCGCCGCCGTGAAATCGATCTCGACCATCGCGCTGGCCTCGAGCACGAGCAGCCGCGGCTGGCGGCTCTGCAGGAGGTGCTGGAGATCGGCGCGGAACGTCGCTGCGTTGAGGAAGCTCAGCGGCGCCTGGAAGCCGACCACGACGATGTCCGACAGCTCCTCGCCGCGGATGTTCGGATGCGCCGGCCACCAGATCGTGGTGTCCGGCACGCGCTCGAACGTGATCAGATGCGCGCGCGTCGTACTCCAGATTCCGTGCAGCAGCGACAGCGCAATGCCGAGCGCGACGCCCTGCTCGATCGGCAGCACGACGATGGCCGCAGCCGTGGCGATGATCAGCAGGAATTCGCCCTTGGAGGCGCGATACACCTCGACGATCTGCGTCACGCGGATGATGCGCAACGCGACGAACAGCAGCACGCCGCCAAGGGCCGCTTCCGGCACATGCGCCAGCAGCCGCGCGCCGAACAGCACGAGCAGCAGCACGATGGCCGCGGCCAAGAGGCCTGCGATCTGCGAGCGGCCGCCGGTCTCGACCACGATGCCGGTGCGCGGCGGGCTTGCATTCACCGGAAAGGTGCCGAACAGGCCGGCCAGCAGGCTGCCGGCGCCGGCGCCGAGAAAGTCGCGGTCGATGTCGGGCGGCCGATCCGGCTCGGGCGGGAACGACCGCGTCGTCGCCGCGGTCTGCATGATCACGACGACGGCGATCAGGAACGCCAGCGGCACCAGCTTCACCCATTGCTCCGGTCCGATCAGCGGCACGGCGGGCATCGGCACGGCGCCGGAGATGGCGCCGATCACGGGCACGCCGCGCGCATCGAGGTGGGCCGCCATCACGAACAGCGTCGCGGCGACCAGGGCGATCAGCGCGCCGGGAATGCGGGCGCTGATCCGCTCGCAGATCGTGACGGTGGCGAGCACGCCGAAGCCGATGACCAGCGTGTAGCCGTTCGTCTTGCCGAGTTCGCCGGCCATGGCCGCGATCCGTGCCAATGTCGGCCCGCTCGGCGAGGGCAGGCCGAGCACGCTGGGCAGCTGCGACACGATGATGTGCACCGAGATGCCGGCGAGGAAGCCGACCGTGACCGGCACCGACAGGAGATTGGCGATGCCGCCAAGACGGAAGCCGCCCGCCAGCACCAGCATCACGCCGACCAGCAGTGCCAGCGCCGCAGCGAGGCTGCCATATTCAGGCGTTCCGCTGGCCGCGAGCAGCGCCAGCCCGCCGGCAAAAATCGGCGTGATCGTCGAATCGGCGCCGCAGGACAGGAAGCGGTTGGCGCCGAACAGCGCGAAGCCGAGCGAGCCCGCGATGAAGGCGAAGAACCCGGTCTCCGGCGTGAAGCCGCCGAGCTTGGCGGTCGCCATCTGCTCGGGGATCGCGATCGCGGCGAGTGTCAGCCCGGCGGCCAGATCGGCGGGCAGGGCGTTGAGCCGCCAGCCCTGCAAGGAGCGCAGCATCGGCCAATGATGGTTGGCGTCGTGGTGCGTCTGCTCAGTCATGTCGATGTCTCCGTGCGCGTGTCGCAGCCGATCGTCCGATCACGCGAGGTCACGATCCCAGGGCGGCTCCGGCGCGAACGCCGCCGCGAGGTAGTCGATGAAGGCGCGCACTTTGGCCGAGGGCGTACGGTCCGGCAGGTACACGGCGTGCACCGCCAGCAGGTCCGAGGGCGGCACGTCCAGCCGCACCGCCACCAGGCGGCCGGCGCGCAGCTCGTCGCCGACGATGAAGGTCGGCTGGTAGATCAAGCCTTGCCCGGCGAGCGCCGCGGCGAGCAGCGCGTCGCCATTGTTGGCGCGCAGATTGCCGTTGACGGTCACATCGACGGCGGCCTTGGCGCCCATGCGCCAGCGCGACGGTCCGGCGGCGGCGAGCGTATAGCCGAGGCAATTGTGCTCGGCGAGATCGGCCGTCGTGCGCGGCGTGCCATGCGCGGCGAGATACGACGGCGCGGCGCAGATCATCATCCGGCATGGCGCCAGCCGCCGCGCGACGAGCGTCGAGTCCTTGAGCGTGCCGATTCGGATCGCGAGATCCCAGCCCTCCTCGATCAGGTCCACAAGCCGGTCGTTGAGGCCGAGCTCGATGCTGACGCCGGGGTAGAGCGCCGCGAAGCCGGCGAGCAGCGGCGCGATCTGGCGCGTGCCGAACGCGAGCGGAACGTTGAGGCGGAGCAGGCCACGCGGCTCGACGCGGTCGGCAGCGATCGCGCTCTCGGCGGCCTCGAAATCGCCGAGCACGCGCTCGGCGA
>NZ_CAFI01000389.1 GCF_000239775.1 Bradyrhizobium sp. ORS 375 | reverse complement strand
CCGTCGCCTGGCCGGTCGGCGAGCCGCCCTCCGGCTCGACGGTCACGGCGTAGGTGGCGCGGCTGACGATGTCGGGATCGTAGGAGGACAGAACCGGGCGGCTGGTGAAATCGCTGCCGCCGATCACGCCGAGCGAGCGCGGCTTCTGCAGCCTGTCCGACACGATCCACAATTCGAAGCTCTTGCCGGGCTCCGGCGCCGCGCCGACACGGCGGACCGTATAGCTGCGGGTGGCGGAGTCGACGGTCAGGATGAAGGCGGGGGACGCCGCATCCTTCTGCAGCAGCGCGACGAACTGCGCAGCAGGCTCCGGGGCGGCCGGGACCTTGACCTGGACCGTCTGGATCTGCGGCTTCGGCTGCAAGCGCTGCGGGAGCAGATCCGGCCGATAGAGTTGCACACCAACGAACGCCAGCAAGACCGCGGCGACCGCGGTCATCACATTGGCGACGGCGCGCCACTGCCGCACCTTGGACGACAGCTGCACCACATTGGCATTGTCGTTGGCGCCCTCACGGGCGGCAGACACGACGCGGCGCGGCGCCCCCACCGGCGGCGCCCCGACCGCAGCTGCGGAGCGGGCGATCTCGACCGGCGGAGCTTCCGGTCTCTTCAGATCGACGATGGACGCCTCGATCTTAGGAGGCTCGATCTTGGGAGGCTCGATCTCGGGAGCTTCAGTGATGGGTGCCTCGAGCTTTGGCGGCTCGGCCTCCGGTGCATCGGCAATGACAGGCGGAGCCTCCGGCACCGGCAGCTCTGGCGGAGACACGGCCACCGGAGAGACAGCAGCCGGCGTAGACTCCGCCACTGGCGCTTCGGCGGCAGCCACCGGTCGCGATCGCGCGATCTCGGCCTTGATCCGCTGCCACAGTTCGGGGCGCGGCTCGACCAGCCCGACCATCTGGTTCAGCGGGCCGAGACCAAACTCCCATGTCTGGACCAGCGCCGCGAAATCCTGGTCGACGGCCATCATGGTCTCGACCTGCGCGCGCTCGGCAGCGTCGAGCGAGCCCAACGCGTATTCCGCCGCCAGCGCGATATGGTCTTCGCTATACGCCATCACAGGTCCAGGTACAGGTCACGTCACCCACAAGGTCTGTCGCCCAAGCTCAGTCCAAGCCAACCATCATCCGATCCCCAGGCATTGGCGGATATCCATCATGCTCCGCCGCAGCCAGGTCTTTACCGTGTTCACCGGCGCCTCGAACTTGGTCGCCAATTGCTCGCGGCTCCAGCCGTTATAGTAGGCAAGAAGCACAAGCTTCTGCCGGTCCGGCTCGAGCCGTCCGACGCACTCCAGAAGACGCTTGAGCTCCTCCGACATCTCGCGCCGCGCCAGCGGATCGGGCGTCTCGGCCGCGACCTCGAGCGCGGAGGGCTCATCCTCCAAAGACAGCTCGCCGCGCTTGCGCACCAGATCGATGGCGCGGTTGCGGGCGATCGCGGCCATCCAGGTAATAGGAGAAGACACCGAAGGATCGAACTGGGCCGCGTTGTTCCAGACCTTCACATAGGTCTCCTGCACGACCTCCTCGGCGAGGTCCTGACGGTGCAAGATACGGAGCACGACGCCGTAGAGTTTCGCGCGCGTCGCCGCGTAGAGGCGCTCGAAGGCAGCCTCGTCCCCGTTGGCAACTGCGGCAAGCAGCTTGACCAGCTCTGCCGGCGTCAGCATTCAGCGTCCCCGAAAATCGCCCCACTCCCTCGCTCGAACCATCCCTCCCGTAGCACACATCGCGCGCTGCGCTCCACCCGGCGGGCGCGACGAAAAACCCGGACCTTGCGGCCCGGGTTTTCGATCAGCTCCGACCGTGGCGGTCCGGCTCAGGCGATGACGCCGAGCCGGGCGCGCATCAGGCCGATACTGTCCATGTCCGCCTGCTCGCGGGCGCTCTCCTCGGCCTTTTCGCGGGCCTGGTCGCGCTCGTCGAGCAGCTCGACCTTCTTCATCTCCTCGAATGCCTCGGACAGCGCCGCCTTGGCGTCCTCGAGCTGGGCGCGCAGCTCGTCGGCCGAGCGCGTCAGGTTCTCGCGGCGCTGGATCGCCGCCTTGGCATAGGTCGGATAGGCGAAATGGGTCGGGTCGTTGATGCCGGCCCGCTCCTGTTCGGTCTGGATCTCCCGCTCGAGCTCGGCCGACATGCGCTGGAAGTCAGCGATCATGCCTTCGATCTGCGTCACCCGGCGGCGTTTCTCATCCACCTGAAATTTCTTCAGACGGATCAGCGTTTCGCGCGACTTCATCGACTCATACTCCCCAGAAGTCCCGTAGACGGCGCGGGACAGGGCCGGCTGCCCTTGCTGGGCCCACCGACTAGGCTCGTTACATGGAGGGGATGATTACCCGACAAAGTTAGCTTTCCGTTTCCAACCGCCCCAGGATCTGTTCCAGCTCCAGATACCCTTGAGAAAGGGTACAGACCTCGTCCTTGCGCTGGCGGAGGAAGGCCTCCAGCGGCTCGTGCAGCCGGATCGCCTCGTCGACCTCCGGGCTGGACCCCGCGCGATAGGCGCCCAGCCGGATCAGCTCTTCCATATCGGCGTAGGTCGCCATCACCTGGCGCGCGCGCATGATGGTCGGCAAGAATACGGGGTCGGCCGATTTCGGCATCGTCCGCGACACCGACTTCAGGATGTTGATCGCCGGATAACGGCCGCGTTCGGCGATCGAACGCTGCATCACGACGTGGCCGTCGAGGATGCCGCGCACCGCATCCGCCACCGGCTCGTTATGATCGTCACCATCCACCAGCACGGTGAAGATCCCGGTGATGGTGCCGTCGCCGCTGCCGGGACCGGCGCGCTCCAAGAGCTTCGGCAGCTCTGTAAAGACGGTCGGCGTATAGCCCTTCGCGGTCGGCGGCTCGCCGGCCGAAAGACCGATCTCACGCTGTGCCATCGCGAAGCGCGTGACCGAGTCCATCAGACACAGAACATCCTTACCCTCGTCGCGAAAATATTCGGAGATTGCGAGCGTCAGATACGCCGCCTGCCGCCGCATCAGCGCCGGCTCGTCGGAGGTCGCCACGACGACGACGGAGCGCGCCAGGCCCTCCTCGCCGAGATCGTCCTGCAGGAACTCCTGCACCTCGCGGCCGCGCTCGCCGATCAGCCCGATCACCGACACCGCGGCATCGACGTTGCGCGCCAGCATCGACAGCAGCACGGATTTGCCGACGCCGGAGCCGGCGAAGATGCCGAGCCGCTGGCCGCGGCAGCAGGTCAGAAACGTGTTCAGTGCCCGCACGCCGAGATCGAGCGGGGACCCGACGCGCTTGCGCGAATGCGCCGGCGGCGGGTTGTTGCGGTAGGGAACCGGCGCGGCGCCCGACGGCAGCGGCCCCTTGCCGTCGATCGGCTCGCCCATCGCATTGATCACGCGGCCGAGCCAAGCCGGCGACGGCCGGACCTGATTGGCCGAGTTGGCGATCACAGCGCGGCAGCCGCGCCGCACCCCCTCGAGCCCGGCGAAAGGCATGACGACAGCATTCTTCCCGGAAAAGCCGATCACCTCGGCAGGAATGACATTGCTGCCGGTCTCGATCACGATGCGGGCGCCGACCGACATCGCATGGATGGGCCCGGCGATCTCCACCATCAGCCCCTTCACGCCGACGACGCGGCCATAGGTGTTGACCGCGTCGATGTCGCTGATCTGCTCGGCCAGCGCTTTCATCACGAAACGCCCTTCATCGCGGAACGTCCTTCATCACGAAACCGCCTTCATTGCGAAAACCTTAAGTAGGGGCAGATTCGCGTCGCCGGTTTAACTCTGTGTTTACTCGCATCATTAATCATTGCGTCATGGTCTGGAGTGACTGACGTAGTGCGCCTTGCCGCCCCCCAAAAGCGGTGAGGAACGAGAGTCGGTTAGTTCCATCTCTTCACATGGAGCTTGAACGAGGACGGCTGAGAAAAACTGCTTCTTCGCAACACCTTACGGCGATTCGACAAAAATTGCACGGATAGAGCTTGCGCAGCGGAATCAGGATTTGTTAACCATCTCTCGTCAGGATCCGAATCAGTTGTTCAAAGGCGTTTTGAGTGCCGCAATGGCGGCCGACCTGACGCCCGGAGCGGCGACTATGGGGAACTGGCATGCGCGTTTTGCTGATTGAGGATGACAGCGCCGTCGCGCAGTCGATCGAGCTGATGTTGAAGTCCGAGAGCTTCAACGTCTACACGACTGACCTCGGCGAAGAAGGCGTCGACCTCGGTAAGTTGTACGATTACGACATCATCCTTCTCGACCTCAATCTGCCAGACATGTCCGGTTACGACGTGCTCAAGCAGCTGCGTGTCTCGAAGATCAAGACGCCGATCCTCATCCTGTCCGGCCTCGCCGGCATCGAGGACAAGGTCAAGGGTCTCGGCTTCGGCGCCGATGACTACATGACCAAGCCGTTCCACAAGGACGAGCTGATCGCCCGCATCCACGCGATCGTCCGCCGTTCCAAGGGCCACGCCCAGTCGGTCATCCAGACCGGCGACCTCGTCGTCAACCTCGACACCAAGACGGTCGAAGTCGGCGGCCAGCGCGTGCACCTGACCGGCAAGGAATACCAGATGCTGGAGCTGCTCTCGCTCCGCAAGGGCACGACCCTCACCAAGGAGATGTTCCTCAATCATCTCTACGGCGGCATGGACGAGCCCGAACTCAAGATCATCGACGTCTTCATCTGCAAGCTGCGCAAGAAGCTCGCCAACGCCTCCGAGGGCCGCAACTTCATCGAGACCGTCTGGGGCCGCGGCTACGTGCTGCGCGAGCCGCACGACCTCGACGAGCGCATCCCCGCCTGATCTTTCACTGGGTACTCCGGCGGGCCTCACGGCCTGCTCCTCCCAGACTGGGCCCCGCCGCAAATGGCGGGGTTTTTGTTTGTGGGGGCAACTGATGAGAATTGGACACGAGCCCTAACCAAGCGACAGGTAGACTCCCCT
>NZ_CAFI01000390.1 GCF_000239775.1 Bradyrhizobium sp. ORS 375 | reverse complement strand
GGCGGAGGCGAGCAAACTCGCCGTGATCATGCACGCGATGTGGTGCGACGGCACGGCGTATTGCGGCGATCAGGCGGTCAGCACCGCCGACGCTGCCGCGCATGCCAAGCGCAAGGATCGCAGGTTGCTGGGCGAGCTGGCATGAACTATAGCAACAGCCCGGCAGCAACGAACAGGCGTCGCGGACGACGCGCGAAGTGATGGAGCTCCGCTGTCAGCGGATGAGGACCGGTGCAGATCCAAGACGACGGAACGCACGCTATCTTGCCTGCGAGGCGATGTCCGAAGGGACGGTGCGATCGCGCAAAATTGCCTGTGACGTGGCTCCGTCAGACCGATGGAAAATTGCGCCGCGACGGCTATGCTGCTGCCATCGTGCAGCCGCGCCACGCCGCCGCCGAGCGCGGAAAGCTGCACGGCGCACCTGGGGCTCCTCGCTGTCAACGAGCTGCAGATCAGGCTGCGCTGCAGACGTGTTTTGACGATGAAGATGGAAAGCACCGATGGCGAAAGCGACGAAGACGATCGTGGCAGAGAGGCAGAACACCCGGCCGATTAAAGCGGCAAGATAAAAGCGGCTCGCCGGTTGAACGGCAAGCCATTGACATGGCTTGCGTTCAACCGTGCCGGTCGGTCGTGGGCGTGCCGCTATTGAGATTTTTGCCAGCAAAATCAAAGATCATTTCGGCACTAATCGTTCTGTAGCGAACTCCGGCGAAAGACTCGGCTCGTTCGGCGCCAAGCGCAGCATTCGCTGATCTGTCTGCGCCGGCAAATGAAGTTCTGTGGTTACCGTCGTGCCTTAGAGTCTGCGCTGACGCACTTCGCCCGGGCTTGGGGGGAGGCCCGTCTTATTGCCCCGATACCTGGGATCGCGCGTCAGGCGGTGTCGCCGCTGCCGCCTTCGGCCTGCGGTGAGGTCGCACCGACCTTCGATCTTTGTCGCTCCGGCCAGAAGCCGGGTGCCTGATACCAGAATTTTTCGGAGAGGGCGGATGATGGAATGCCACGGTGGAGTGTTCGAATTGGAACATCCATCATCGTCGAATTCTCGAGGGGCGTTCTTCAGCAGGCGACGGGCGTCATCATCGCGGCCCTTTGTGCAGGGATAGATGCCGACTCCGCCGATCGACGAGGCCTCGATGGAAGCACCGCGGCGGACCACGCGCAGCAGTAAGCCGGACAGATCTCGCTGGTCAGCGGGAGCCGCAGCCGGAACAGCCTGGCCGGGGCAGGGAGTGGTAAGCAAGCGGACCATCCGCCGTGTCCCGGCTGGGGGGCATCGTTGCCACAGAACCCAGCACTGCGATGGTTCGGGTCTCCAAGACGAAGATCCAGGCGAAGCGTCGAAAATGTCCGCGTTCGTGTGAGGTTGCCAACATATCGTTGTTGCAACTTTGGATTATGGTATCATTTCTCTAGAATGGCCTGCCAGGCTGGGGGGACCCATGGGTTTCGAAACGATCTCCGGCACCAATCTCCAATATGGATTGATCAGCTTTGATGCTGACGGCAAGGAGGTCTCCGAACCGGGCGGCCTCATGAGCCAGCGGTTGATCGACAAGGCGCACGCAGACAACGTCACCAACGTCTTCTTCTTCTGTCATGGCTGGAAGGGCGACGTGCCTGCCGCCAAGGAGCAGTATGCTCTTTGGATCAAGGCGTTCGTCGAGTCAGCGGACAGCGCAAAAGCGCCGTCCAGCTTTCCGAACTTCCGCCCGCTTTACATCGGTCTGCATTGGCCAAGCCTGCCGTTCGGCGATGAGGAGGTCGGTGCGGCCTCTTTTGCTGGCGGCGACGTCCCCGTGCTGGGCGCCGGGGCGTTGCTGCAGACCTATCTCGACCGGCTGGGCGACCGCCCGGAGATCCGCGCGCCTCTCGAGATCATCATCGACGAAGCGCGGCGCAACTCGGCTCCCGATGAGCTACCAGACCACGTCAGGAAGGCCTATCTCGATCTGAACGATGCGCTCGGCCTGAAGAGCGAGGGCGTGGATGCGCCGCCGGATGCCGACCGCCAAGGCTTCGATCCGGACAGTTCGTTCGAGGCCGGCAATGAGCAGCCGGCTTCATTCGGCGGTGGAATCACCAATCTTGGCGGCTTGCTGGGGCCGCTGCGTCAGCTCTCCTATTGGACCATGAAGAAGCGGGCGCGCACGATCGGTGAAGGCGGCATGCACGCGTTCCTGAAGACCCTGCAGACCGCCACGGCCAGCAACAACACCAAGATCCATCTGATGGGCCACAGCTTCGGCACCATCGTGGTCTCGGGGATGCTCGGCGGCCCCGATGCCCGTGGCACGCTGTCGCGGCCGGTCGATTCGGTGGCGCTGGTGCAGGGTGCGGTGTCGCTGTGGTGTTACGCAGGAGCGATTCCCTTTGACGACGCGGGGCAGGGCTATTTCAGCCGGATCCTGGCGGACCACAAGGTGCGCGGGCCGATAGTCACCACGCAATCGAAGCACGATTCGGCCGTGGGCGTGCTCTACCCGCTGGCGTCGCGCATCAAGGGCTCGGTAGATTTCGCCGAGGCATTTCCAAAGTTTGGCGCGATCGGTGCCTTCGGTCTGCAAGGCATTCCGAACGGCTCGCGCAGCGAGTTGAAAATGCTGGCGGCGTCCGGCGAGTACAAGTTCGAACCCGGCAGGATCTACAACGTCGACGGCTCGCAATTCATCGCGCATGGGGATGGCGTGAGCGGGGCGCACAGCGACATCGCCGGGCCAGAGGTTGCGCACCTGATCTGGGCTGCGGCTTTGGCATCGGGCAGTTGAGCCGGATCGAGAGGTCGGTCATGGATCAGGCTGACGACGACGCACCCATCCCGTTCGGCATCAGCGCCGATACGGGCTTGCCGCTGAACGGATTGACGGACGAGGCCATCCGCGATCTGCTGGGGCGAACAGCCGAGCCGACGCCTGAATCGCTGGCGCTGTCGAGCCGTGTCGACTCTGCTAACATCTCCTTTGCGACCGAAGGCGGCGTCGACCCGAGCGACCTGGCGCAAGCCGGCTGGGGCGTCATCTACGGCCCCAATGTGAGCCAGGCGATCAAGGATGCCCTGGCGCCCCTGATCGAGCATCGCAAGGCACAAGCGAGGCCGTTCAAGATCTTCGACGGTCCCGACGGCTACCGTTCCGGCGACACCGCGAATGACTGGCTCAGGCGGCGCGGCGTGAAGATGGATGTGGTCGACCCGGAAAAAGGGGTGCCGTTCTATCTCCTGCTGGTCGGCCCCCCCGATGAGCTGCCGTTCGAGTTTCAGTATTCGCTCGACATCTATTGGGCCGCAGGACGCCTGTGGTTCGAGACCGCGGACGAGTTTCGCCGTTATGCCGAGAGCGTCATCAGCTACGAGACGTCGGCGAGCGTCCCGACATCGCGTCGTGGCACCATTTTCGCGACCGAACATGACTTTGACGACGCCACTCAATTGTTCATGCGCCAGGTGGCGAAGCCGCTGGCCGAGGGGGAAAATGGTAACTCCACTGTCTGGAAGCGGCAGAAATTCGGCCTCCAGACGCTGCTCGGCGAGCAGGCGACCAAGGCCGCGTTCATTGAGCTGCTGCGCGGCCAGGCGCAGCCAACGCCCGCCCTGCTGGTCAGCGGATCACATGGCATGCAGTTCTCCCTCGGTGACGCACGCCAGGCCTCCGCTCAAGGCGCCATCGTGTGCCAGGACTGGGTTCGCTCCGCGCCCATGAAGGCGGACGACTGGCTGGCGGGCGCTGACGTTCCGGACAACGCCAGATTTCACGGGATGATGCATTTCCTGTTTGCCTGCCACGGCGGCGGCTGCACCGCGTTCGATGATTTCGACCGGCTCAACAAGGCGCCGAAGCGGATCGCGGACAAGCCGTTCCTGGCGCGCCTGCCGCAGCGTCTGCTAGCGCATCCCAATGGCGGCGCGCTCGCCGTGCTGGCCCATGTCGAGCGGGCCTGGGCCTATTCGTTCCAGGGCCAGCGCGGCGGCTCCCAAATCCAGGGTTTCCGTGACGTCATCGGCCGGCTATTGAGCGGCCAGCGCATCGGTCAGGCCACCGACATGTTCAACCTGCGCTGGGCCGCAATCGCAACCGAGCTCAGCGATATGCAGGCCGATGCGGCGAAAGGCATCGACGTCCCCTTGCGCAGGCTTGGGAATCTCTGGGTGTCGCGCGACGATGCCCGAAATTTCGTCGTGCTCGGCGATCCGGCCGTGCGGCTGCGTGTGGAGGACATGCCGCCGGCGTGACGTGTGGGACGGCATCTGGCGTCGCCGGCGGCCTCGGCCATGCGGGCGACGTGCACCCTCACGGCGGAGCCTGGGGAACGGTCGCAAGAAAATCCACCAGATCGCGGCCGCTCCGGCGGTCGGCATCTGAGCGCGTCGCGACGTCCGTATCGATCACAGCTCGTTCTTCAACCGGCTCGCCACGGTCGCTCCGGTATCGTTGAGCATGCCTCTTGCCGAGCTGTTCGACGATCAGGTCATAGGCTTTCGGATCCTGATCGGCTTGCGGGTTTTCGTGCAGCCACTGAGCGCCCGCGAACAGCCTGCGTGGATCGACATGATGGACGAGGTCTGTCGTCGAACCGAGCGCCGCGGCTTCTCCGATCAGTCGGTCGGCATAGGGATCAGCCGTGTAGCTGATGATGTCGGTCAGCGCCAGGTTCCGGTAGGGGCCCTTGTAGATCGCGCGGACCACCTTGGCGACATCGCCCGCGAAATCTGCCACCGTGGCGTTCGTCCCATAGACATCTTCCCACGTCTTGCGCAGGCGCACGGCATCGCTCGAATGGCCGGTTTGCGTGAGGGCATTTAGCATCAGCTCGATCCGCAACGCGCGTGCAGGGTATTTGCCGCTGCTGCGCGTTTCCTGCTGCACGGACGCGACCGATGTCGTCAGCAGATCCATCATCGCGCCGACAAACGACGGCCCCATGCACAGGCAGCCATACAGGTCGGCGAAAGCCTCCGACGCCCAACCGATCCAGAGCTCCATATGGTCGAGCCCCGCATTGGACAAGGCGGTCGCGATGTCAGGGGTCAGAGCGAAATCGAACTCGACGACGTGGCCGACTTCGTGGGCGATGACGAGCGCGCCGGGCAGATGAACCGTGTGATACCAGGGCACGCCGATCAACGGGATCGGAAGGCGCTTCAGCACCTCGAGAAACGCATCATCGCGCAACGCGCCCGCCGCACCCGGTCCGGCGCGAACTTCGTTTTGAAAACTCGAGTCGCGCGGCACCATGAAGGGACTCCAGGTCGCCGAGAAGTACACCAGCGGCGGACCCTTGCGGCCGCGATCGAACCGCTGCACGGCGGGGCCGTAGCATTCCCACGCCAGGTCATCGCATGCGGCGAGCACGCCGCGGAACATTCCGTCCTCTCGCAGCACGAGCTTGGTGCGGAAGACCTCCCAGATCGAATGAGCCGCCAGAATGCGGTTTTCCAGTGAGACCGCCCGGTCGAGCACGGCGCTCTGAGGAGGCAGGTCGCCGAGATCCTTGCGGACCGATGCAGTCAGCTCGTTCAGAACGGTCTCCAGCCGTCGCACCTGAGAATAGTGACGGCGCAGCCCGAGTCCCTCGTCGTCGGTGAGCCGCTTCCAGTGCTCGAATTCCTTGTCGAGGCTCTTCATCTTGGCCTCGATCTCCGCACGTCGCCGCTGGTTCAGCCCGGCACTCATGCCAAGTACAGCCGGTCGTTTGCATCATTGGTCCAAAGCGCCGCCGCGTGGCGTGGCAGAACGTGACCGAGATCGCCCGGCGGCTCGGCGCGCAGGCGAGTGATCGGCGCGCGCACGCAGTCAGACAACAACGCGTCGACGATGGTCATCGACAGCTCCAGCTTTTCGTCAGGTCGCGCCAGTCCGCAGGCCAGAACGCCCCGCGTGTCAGCCAATTCAAACAGTTCGGCTGCAAAGAGATTTCGCAGCAGCAGCATCCGGGCGGCTTCGACGTCATTATGCGGATGAGTGACGTCGAGCACAATGAAAGGGGGGTGCGGCAGGCTTCCGAGCATCTTGCTCAGAAACTGCGCGGTGATCAGGTCGGCTCGACCGTAGCTCGGTTCGATTCCAAATGATTGCGCACGGTGGCTCGTGCTTGCGAAGTCGAGATAGACTCCGGCGGATCCCTCTCGCACGGCCGCAACCACGTGCAGGAGCTCCGGCGATTGTCTCCAGTTGATTGCCTTGAACAACAATTCAACATCGCTCACTTCGGTCTCGAGCGGCGCAGTGCCCCTGCTCAGGTACACGTCGGCGAGACCGAAGCCGCTCGCGCTCTCGATCCGCACGTCATCTTCGCTCCCGGCCGGCACCAGCATTTGAATCGAACCAGGACGTCGACGATCGGCGGCCGCGTGGGGAGGATGTTGCAGGCCCAGCATTTGTCGGCATCGCGTCCCAGCTCCCCCGAGCTCCCATGGCAATGCAGCGATGTCTCGCGTCAGCGTGATCGGCGCGCCCTCCGCCCTCTTGTTGTGCAGGACGCCGCGGAGCTCGTTCGCAAACTTCGACCAGTCGGCGCACAATAAATCAATGACAAGCTCGTGTGATCCGACAGCGTGACTGAGAGGTGACGGCAAGTCCAGCAGAGAGATCGTGATTGGCTCCGCCGGATCTTCGGTCGCCCGCGCCGTCCGATGGCCGTGAAGGCGCTCCGTCTCGTGCGAAGACGGCCAAGCCGATCGATCCCGCACGGGGTGTCCAAGCATTTGATACAGCTCCGCAGCCTCGCGCTGGAGGAGCGGACCATCGTCCGGTGTCGCAAGCTCAGCCAGGAGGTCTGCGCGGCGGGCCTGCCAGATGTTGGGAAGCTCAGGTGGCGGCGAAGAGGCACCGAGCATGGTCCTGGCGGCAGCGGCGTCGCCCGCGCGAACAGCTTCGTCGGCCGCCTCGTACAAGAAGGCATGAAACAGGTAAGTCTTCGCGAGCTCCGTCGATCGCGCGCGCTCAAGCAGGGCTCTGAAGCGGGTCTCGGTCTGGCCAAGCCTCTTGCGGGCATGGTTCAAATACCAAGCCGTCAAGACCTGCCCTTCGCTCGCATCCTTGAAATCGGTGGTGACTTCCTTGAGCCATCCGGTGCTGGCGCGGTCGAGCTCCTTCGACGCGTCGTCGAGCCTGCCGAAGACGCGATAAAGGTCGGCGCGGCGGATCATCAATTCAATGCGGCTGGTCAATCCGGAGCCGGGTCGCGCGAACTGTCCGATCAGGCGGTTCACAAAATCCTGCGGGACATTCAGCGTTCCGTGGGCCTCCTTGATCCACTCCAAAGCTTCAGCGGTGCGGCTGATTGGCTGGATCTGGGCTATCGTTTCACGCACGTCCTCCAGAAACTCCGCTGAGGCCTCCCGCAATTGGAAGGACAAGGCGAAGATCAATACCCGCGCGTGAATGTGTGGCGGAATGCCCGGACGTTCGATCAGCTCCGACAGGATTTGACGCGCCTGATCTTGCCGGCCGGTTCGGCACAGCACAAAGGCGAATAGCAGCTGCAATTCGGTTCGGATCTCGACGTCCGTGCTCCCCCGCAGCGAGAGTGCCGACGTGATCTGCATTTCGGCACGCCGATAATCCTGCATCTCGCGGGCCGTCATGGTTGCGGACAGCAGCGCACACCGCGCCGGTCCCGATGGGATGATCGCGAGATCGTAGTTCGTTGCGGCAGAGTCCCAATCGTCGGACGCGGCACGGAATTCCAGAAGCAGGGCCCGCGCCTCGGCTCGCTGGTCGAGGAGGCGGGCGCGCTCGTTCGGCGTGGAGACGGTGGCCAGACCTTGCTCGGAGGCGCGCAAGGCCCGGAACGGCTCGCGCTCCATGAGGGCAAGCCGCTCGTCGAGAACCTGCGGCGAGGTCGGGAAGGGCAGCATGGCGGCGGGCAGCTTGCGCATCTCGGCCAAGCGCTTCCTGGCGGTCGATATGTCGCCAACGCCGATCGCATACCACGCCTCATGATCGAGGACGAGAGCGCGGGCGCGTGGGTCTCCAGCGCTCCGCGCCGCCGAGCTCATCGCTTCGATGACGGCGGCGTGAGCGCCGAGGAACATGTAGTACGAAGCCAGCGCGAGAAAGAGATCGGTCGCAGTGACGCCGACCAGTCCTGCCTCCGGCAGCAGTCGCAACGCTTCGCGAAAGTGGGTCGGCGTGCTGGGAGTCGGATACCGCAACAGGAGGCCGGCAAGCTGGAATTCCAGTACGAATCGATGGCGGCTATCTTTCGCCTCCGGGATCGCAGCCTGCAGGAACGCCGCCGCCTTCTCGGCCGAATTCGATTGCCAGGCTTCGTACACCTGATCGAGATAGACCGGAATGATGCCCTCGAGGTCCGGCTGCAGGCCGACGATCTCTCTGGCGATCTCGACATGGTGGTTGAACCTGTTGCGGTTGGCAGGCTCCGCGAACTTCAATCCGGCTGCCTGCATCAACAGTTCGGCAGTCTCGCAGTGCGCGGAAACTAGGAGTTCCGCCGAGGAGATACCCGGGTGAGGGGTGCGTTCGCCCTCGGCATATTCGCGACCGAGAATCTCGGCGGCAACGGGAACGGCAACCGCGGGGCCGAACCTGTCAATGACCTCCCGCAGATATCCGATCCAACACGGCTTTGCTTTGACGCCATCGGTCTGAAAGCGGTGGAAGAGCGCATCCTTGAAATAACGCACGGCGGCGTTTGCCTGAGGCTCCGCGCGTGCCTTCTGTTCGAAGAACGCTGCGGCACGAGTCTGTAATTCGGCGAACACCGGCTGCTCGCGCAATAGCATGCGTGTCGGGTTGATCACCTCGGGATGAAAGTGCAGCTCGGATTGACCTTCCACCTGGACGGTCGTCAACCATCCCTTTTCCCGCGCGTAGCCGGCAAGTTGATCCCATAGACCCGTCAGGCCGTCCTGCTCCAGCGTCTTGAGCGCTTCGAGATCTGCCGTCCAGACATCGATCTTGCCGTCGAGCGGGTCCTCGAAGCCTTCGAGGCCCTTGGCCGGGTCATCGGAGGGCTGGCCACGCAGGGCCCGGAGAAGCGGTGGCAGCAGCACGGATTCCGCGAAATCCAGCGTCAGGTGACGCGCGATGACACCGTAACGGACGATCCAGCGGATCGGCTGTGAATCAATTCGGCGAATGATGCGTTCGATGAGATAGGCGATATCGACGCGAGGCAAACGCCGGATCTCGTCGGCTGAGAGGTTGCGGTTGAGCGCAAGCTCCGCGAACATTGCCAGCTTGAATGGATTGCGCCCGCTCAGATGATCGGCCGCCGTCAGAGTAGTGCCTGGCCCGTCGTCCTTCTCTTCCGCTCGTTCGACGATCGCATCCCGCACGGAAGAGTCCCGAACGCGGCGTTTCTCGCGAAGATATATCTCAGCCTCCTCCCGACTAAAGCGGGGCAAATCATAACCAAGAAACTCTTCGCCGCGCAGCGCCTCGCTTCGTTCGGCGATATCGTAACGGCCGGAAAGCACCAGCGTCAGGCTCGGGAAACTCTCGTGAACGGCGCGCAGCGCGCCGATGCACGCCTCAAGCCATTTGGCGTCCGACAAGGTGGCCCCTTCGAGCGTATCCAGCATGACGACGACGGGACGGCCGATACTGGCCCCTCTGAGCTGACGTTGGATCTCCTTAGTCACGTCGGGGTTCCAGCCCGGAATCCGCTCTTCGCGTTCCAGTCGTTCGAGAAGCGGTGTGAGGGCATCACCACCGGGCTGCTGCACCAGTTGTGCGATGATGCGTCTGAAGAGGCGCGTTGGATGGGTCTGAACCTCTTCCAGCTTGAAATCATCGAAATCGACCTTTGCGCAGGGAATTCGCTCCAGAACGAGGTGGCGGGCGGTCAGCCATCGCAGGAACATGGTCTTGCCTGTTCCGCCGGTGGCATGGAGGTGAAAGATCCACACGTCCCCGCCCAGCTTTCGATCGAAGACCGACTTGAAGCTTTCGAGCAATTCTGGCCGCTCGAAGTAGGAGCCGGTCTTGTAATAGTCGCCGGCGAACAGGAGACGCGCGGCATTGTAAGACCGCAACTCCCGCCATTCCCGTGAGACACGCTCGCCGCGCCACCTTTCCTGAAGCCGGAGCATCTCGAGCAAGGCGTTGCATTGCGTCATGTCGAAAGCGTCGTCGGCACGGGCGAACCATTTCCGAAACAGCGGTATGACATGTTCTGGTCTCGTCGACGCGGCAAGATGATACACTGCGGCGAGCTGCGCCTCCGCTCCCTCCCTCGCAGCAAAATGATGACCGATGTTCGTATTGCGCCGTCTCCAGCCGCGCGGTTCGGCCTGCCACTCCGCGAGCAGCCGCGTCCGCTCACCATCCTCGATCGACCAGCGATCAGGCCGAAGCTGGCGTACATCGGGATGAGCGATGAACGCGTCGAACGAAGGAGCGTCTTCGACGTCTCTGCAGAGCGAATTGTAGAGCGGTTGATCGAACCAGCGAACGAGCGCGCATTGCCTGGTTGTTTCGACTGTACCCGCCGGTTGCGCCGGCCGCATCGCCCGCAACGCCTCGCTTAGCGACGCATCTGCCGAAAGCCCGCTCAGCGTACGCAGCAGATCGTCGAGCTTCGCCGCGTTCATCGCATTCGTCCCACAGCGCTCAGATAACTCGAATCGATAACCTCAAACATCTTCCCTACGCTGGCGAGCCGCGCCAGTCCCCTGGGCGGCGGGTTCTGATCGTTGCGAAGTTGGAATACGTTCCGAGCGATCTGCGTCACCGTTGTTGCATCCTGAAACCACAGCATCTCGGCGGCGAGCTCTGCGAGCTCGCCGTCCGTGACGTTGACCTGCACTCTGTATTCGGCCACACGATCGGCATATCTCGGTGGCAACGGTGCCAGCTTGAACGTCGTGGCCTGTGTATGTGTCGCCACGATTGCAACCTTGATCAGGCTGGACGGCATTTCGGCGATCGGCATGAACACGTGTCGGATGAGCTGCTCGAATTCGTCGACCGGCATCAGCCGCTCTCCTTGCGCTCCTTCGATCTGATCGAATACCAACACGAGCGGTCGGTCCGCCGCCACCCTTCGCAGGGCCTCCAGGAAGAAAGGGGCGATTTCCTCCTCCGGTCGCTTGTCGCTTCGTGCGGTCCACGTCAGGTGTTCGTCAGGTATCTCGGTTTCGGCATGCTCCGCCTCGACCCATTCGCCGAGGGCACCGGTCCGAACCAAATGGTTCAAGTGCCAGTTGAACCGCTTGAAGGCAGGCGCGGGAAGTCCGGCGTGCAAATAATGGGTCCTGATGTCGCCCTTGTCGGCGTCGCCGTCGCGAATCTGCCTGAGTATGGAGAGGAACGATTTGGGCGCGCCATTATCTATCTTGAGATAGCGCACCCGCGCACCGCCGATGGCCCAATTCTCCATGCTCCACTTGAGCAAGTGGGACTTGCCACACTTCGGCTCGCCCAGCACGAGCAGGACGTTTTGCGGCTTCTCCGCCGCCGTGCAGGGATAGGCCCAATGCGTGAATATCCGCCGCGACTCGCGGCAGTTGGCGAACAGCCGGGCCTCCTCGAACTCGGCGCATTTCTCGTAAGTCTCGTCCGATGGTAGCGTCTGCGGTGCAAACAGCTTGCTGTTCCGTTCGCGTGTCGTCATTGCCGGCAGAGCCCAAGCAATGTCCTGTGGAGCACCGGGAATTGCTGCGCGTGCGCTGTTGACGGCGTCTTCCAAATCCGCCCCCGATGCCAACTCTTTATACAGGGCGGAGGCAAAACTTCCGGCGAGATCACCATTCACGTCCGCCTGCATGCCGAGCACCGCCCTGGCGCCGGCGGTCAAGAAGCTTCGGTGCGTGCTCCAGCCGCTGTGCTCGGTCGAGCTGCGACACGCGTTGAGGAAGACGAAGCTGGGAGTCCAGTTCGCTTTTGGCAAATCATTGTCGATGGCATCGCTCGTCCAGCTCCAGCCGCCGCCCTCGCTCTCGACGCGCAGGCCGTACTGGCTGGCTCCTGCGACCTTCCTGGCGTGTCCGGCGAAGTGGAAGACATGCGGTTGGAAGCGTCTGATCCAGCCCAGCATTTCGACACGTGTCGGACGCCGCATGCAGTGAACGTCGATGGTCCGTCCGAACGGGTGGAATATCCTTTCGATGGCATCGATCTCTCGGCCGATGCCGAGCGTGACTTCCTCGTCCGCCCTGCAGCCGATCACGATCAGGATGCGGAACGGCCAGCTCGAGGGCCGGCTGACCGCCGGAGGCAGCGCGCCGTTCTCGTGCGGGGTCAGTCTGAAAAGACCCCGGACCAACGCAGGTCTGATGCGAGGCGGCCTCGCGGGACACGCCATCTCCCAAGGCAAGCGATCCAACGCCTCGACCGGGGTCTCGACATACAGCATAGGATTGCCCAATGCTGCCCACCGCTGGCGCACCGCGCCCGCCGGCAAGAGCCAGTCATACAGCGTATTGGCGATGCCCTCGAAGTCGGAATGACTGCGCCGGTCCGGAGTTACGCCCGACACCTGGGTTACGATATCGGTGGCCGGCGGCGTTGCGATCTCATCAAGGTTGGCGGTCCAGTGTCCCGAGGTCAGGTCGAGACGCCTGAGCATCCCGGACGTCTGTCGACCATCCTCCTCGATCAGTTGGACGTCGAAATCGCTGTCCTTCGCTTCGGCTTGCGGTTTGATCCGGATCGTTACGAAGACCATTGGAAATCTGGACTCCTCTTTCCGTGGCGACGATTCCGCCGTGAACGGCACGAGCGCTGCCGCACCTCTCAGAGTTGCGTATCACAGCCTCTATTCGCCGTCCTCGAAGACCGACGAGAACGCGACCCGGGAGAAGCCCTCCGGCGTCGCCTCATTGTCCTTCGCGACGCGGGGACGCGCGCGTGTCGGGTGCGCGGTCGCCAGAACGTTCCAGTCGTAATCATAGACCTGGGCGAGATAGGCTGCGATCTCTGGATCAGCAAAGATCAGGCTGGCGTCCCGGTTGGTTTTGACGCCTTCGTTCGACCAGTTGTGGCTGCCGAACACGACCGTCTTGCCATCGATGATGATCGTCTTGTTGTGGCAGGCCGGCTGGAAGCGGAACACATCCTTTGGGAAGCCGAGGGCGACCAGCACGTCGAGGCTCTCCTGCTTCATCATGTCACGGCAGATGATGCGGACGTCGAGACCCTTGTCGATCTTGTCCTTGAGCGCCCCGATGAGAAGCTTGAACTCCGGAAAGTCGTCTGCCGTGCCGCGGAAGTTGATATACTGGTTCTGGAACCAGACACTCTCCTTCGCTGATTTGATCAGCTTGATAACGTTTTCCGCATAATTGTCGGGCGTCAGGAGCGGCTGCACGCTGACCTCGCGGTCCAGCCGCAGCGGCTTGAACAGCTTCGGCGGCGCGGCAAATTCTACAGGCGCTTCTTCTTGCTCTTCCGGTACGAACAGGTCGGGTGCCGAGAAGCTCACGGCCTGGCCGGCCTGCGCCGCCGACAGCTCGAAGTCCCGTTTGATATAGAATTCGAAGATCTGTGCCAGCGTCTCGTTCTCGATGATGGCGTGGTAGTCGCGATTGTATTTTCGCTGGAATTGTGGAGGTAGCTCGTCAGGATGAGCGACGAACGGATGCACGTCGGGCTGGTTCGACGATTGCCAGTTGCCGCTCGAAAGCCAGAAGGCGGTGCTGTCACGCACGGCGACTTTGATATGATAGGCGGACGCGAAAAGCCCGTCCGGATTTTGCTTCGACACCAGCGTGGCCCAGGTCTGCTCGAAGCGCTTCTTCATCTTCTCCTCGAGGGGCGGAATCACATCGTTCTCCTCGTCGAGATCTTTGGCCTTCACGCCGCTTTTCGCAGGCTTTTCCGGCACCGGATGAAGAATAAGTTCGAACTTGCGCCCGGCAGGGGTGACCGCAGCCTCGATCGCCTCGAAAATGTGTGGCGCGGTGAACTGGTACATCGCGACCGTCAGCGTGGACGTCGTTTCGCCGATGAACGTCTCCAATTCGCTCCAGCCGGCCTCGGGGCTGACGCAGATCGTCAGCGCCATCTTTTCCTTCACGAGCGGCAGGTTCGGCGGGTTCGGCTCCTCATAGGCTCCTGTCTTCGGTGGCAGGAAGGCCAGCGGCTCGTCGCCTCCAAGCATCTTCTCGAACGCCGACGCCATCGATCCGCCCGGTGTGCTGAACGCAACCGGCTGCTTGTCGTCGGCGGCCAACTGCTCCTCGACGGTGGCGTCGATCACCGTGAACGGCACTGCAAACTTGGCCGCCAGCACGTCGGCCTGCACCGGCGCGGTGCCGGGCGTGACCGAGACAACGATGGCCGGCACGGGCGCCCCGGCCGCCGTGTAGTTGTAGCCCGGCCGGGTCGCCACGACGTCCTTGGTTGCGCCCAAGTGCTGACGCGCGGGGACGATCGCCCTCATGATCGGTTCGAATGAAACCTTCACGTCTTCCGAGAGCGTCGGGATGGCGGGCTGGTCCATGGTCTGCTCCTGATCTTGAACGCCGGATCTTGAGAAGTCGGATCTTGAAAAGCTCGGTCAGACGATCGAAGTCGATATTGCACCGTTGGCGTGACCGACGCTTGACGGTCAGCTCAGCAGATCGTTGCGGATCCGGACGGCCGGATCGCCCAACACGACGTAGTTCTGCGCGTCGTTGCGCTCGAGCCATCGTGCCACGAGATCGCGGTCGCTGAGGCGCGAGGCGTTTGCCGCCGTCGGCGACGTCGCGTTCAGTAGCAGGACCGATAGTGTCGAGTACCGCGAGCCGAATTGGCTACAGGTCGCATGTCCGACGCGTCCACCGGTCAGGATCGTCCCGATGCTGTTACGGAAGGGCGAGATCTGTGGATCCGATACCTTGGGCGACTGGATCGAATAGCCCCAGGCGCGATCGATATGCCCAATCACAGCCAGCGCGCTTCCGTTGGGATGTGCGAGCAGGCGCCGCGGCAGGGCGGCTACAAAGGGTTGCGGCGCGAGTGGCGGCGACTTGCCGGCCTGCGACAGGTCCATCAGGAATTGATCGGCATCGGGCGTGCCGGCGCCGAAGCAGGCAAACAGTAGCGCCACCACGCCGTTCACATTGGCATCATTCGCGATGTCGCTCGCTGCCAGGAAATGGTCTGCCTTCACACTGCCGAACCCTGGCCAGTCCTGACAAAGCAGTGCGCCCTGGGTGCTGGTCTGGTCGGGGCGGCCCGACCGAACCGCCATGCCATGCGATGCCGTGAACAGCATCGCAGGCGGCTTCGGGCCATGCAGCGCTTCGAGCAGACTTGCCTTTGTCGCATCATCGCCGAGCCGCAGCTTGCGGCCATAGCCTAGCTTCTCGTGAACGGCCTGTTTGAGCGCACCAGTCGCGCCGGCCATGCCGTTGGCGAGCGGCTCGACCAACTGGGAGGCACTCATCTCGGTGGCGGGGTCGCCGAGATGTCGCGTGCCCCAATAGCTGATCTCCTTGCCATTGGGAACCGACGCCGCGCCCTCGTAGGCAACCATCGAGCGGGCGTATCTCTCGTATTCGGCGGGCGTGTCGAACGCCAGCCGGCCGACCGCATAGTCGATGCCGAGCAGATATTGGAATTCGAACGGAATCAGGTCGGGTGGCCCGACCAGGAGCAGATAATAAGGCACGATCGCAGGGTCGATATTGGCCGGGGATGTCGCGTGGCGGATGTACCAGTCGCGCGTCTGCTCGCCCTTCTTATAGTCGAGCATCTTGAACAGGCCGCCGGCCTGGGTCCGGCGAAGCGCAATCAGCGGCTCCAACGCGTCGCGCACCGGCTGCGGCGTCTTCTCGTGAAAGATGATTCCCCAGCCCGACTCTTCCAGCTTGTCGGGACTCATGTCGAACGGCAGCGCAAATGAGCGCGCATGGTCATCGCGCATCCTGCTGAAGGTATCGATGCCGGGATGCACGAGAACCTGCTTGGCCATGTCGTCGATCGAACGCGGCGCAAAGGCGTAGGTGCCAGTCTCGAAGTCGATGCCGTTGACATAGATCAGGTTGGGATCGGCGGTTTTGGCGGCGGGCTGATCCTGGACGGTCATGTTTGCAGCTCCAGAAAAAGCAGGTGCTGAAGACGATGGGACGCTCTTGAGAATGACGAGCCCGGCGGGGGGCGCCGTCTGTGCGGACGTATCGTCGGGTGAGGGCGCATTCGAGATCGCAATCAGCTTGTCGCTGGCGCGGCCGTAATGCTGGTACGCTCCCCAACTCGGCGACTCCTGCTTGCGGGCGAAGGCCATCGCGCGGGCCTTCCTCAGGGCCTCGCCGATCGTGGCAGGGGGCGCCTGGCCAATGAGGCTGCCGCCGCCGTCTGGACGGTCCAACCCGAGCACCCGGGCATAGAACCACCGGGCG
>NZ_CAFI01000391.1 GCF_000239775.1 Bradyrhizobium sp. ORS 375 | reverse complement strand
TTTCTTTCCGACAATCTCGAGATTCCGGGTTCAATCGCCGATGCGCACGTGCGCATCGACGATTGCCCCGGAATGACGGCGGCGGGCCTCGCGAACTAATCGTCGAAACGGCGCGCGCCGCGACCGGCCTTGACGTCGCTGCGGAGCTTCTTGCCTTCGAGGCGGCGCTGCTTGGAGCCGAAGGTCGGCTTGGTCGGGCGGCGTACCTTCGGTCGCACCATCGCCTCGCGCAGCAGGGTCACGAGGCGCTCGATCGCGTCGGCCTTGTTGCGCTCCTGGGTGCGGAAGCGTTCGGCCTGAATGACGATGACCCCGTTCTTGGTCATGCGCTGGCCCGCGAGCCGCGCCAGACGAGCCGCCGCATCCTCCGGCAGCGTGATGCGGCTGGTATCGAAGCGCAACTGCGCCGAGGTCGACAGCTTGTTGACGTTCTGACCGCCGGGCCCGGAGGCGCGGACGAACGAGATCTCGATGTCGTTCTCGTCGATGGCAAGGTCGCGGGAGATCCGCAGCATGGGGGCACCAGGTGGATTCGAGGCTTTCGTGGGCACCATAGCGGGTTTAGCGGCGGTGTGCGCGGGCATGGGGATCCTATTCGCGGTTGGCCCGTGCCAGCCGCCCAAACCTCCACTGTCATCCCGGCGAACGCCGGGATCCATAACCCCAGGGAGTGGTTTGTGGCAGGCTGGTCATTGACACCGTCCGCATCACGTCTGCTGCGGCGTATGGGTCCCGGATCGGCGCCACGCCGCGCTGCGCGCGTCGTGGCTTGTCCGGGACGACGGCGGTGGTTGGCGAGGGTTCACGATTCAAACAGCTGCGACATCAGGCACACGTCCTCGCATTCCCGCGGCACATCGTGCCCGAGTCTTGCGATCAGTCCGTCCCTCGCAAACATGCA
>NZ_CAFI01000392.1 GCF_000239775.1 Bradyrhizobium sp. ORS 375 | reverse complement strand
GCGCTGACCGCTGCCACGCGGGTGGACGGCGCCGCCATCACAGGCGCTTCCGCTGCGCTCGCCGGCATCGCGGCGACCTCGTCGGCGCCAGGCGCACGCGGCGGGTTGACGTGACCCGGGATCGTGCCCGGCGCGGCCTGGAAATTGGCGAGCGACAGGCCCGGCGCGTCGCCGGCATCGGACAGGCCGGTCGATGCGCCCGGCACGCGCGAGGCGAAGATCGGGTTCATGCCGCCGTCGATGCCGGTGTTGAGCTTGGCGACCGGCGTGCCCTTGGCGACCAGCTTGGCGTATTCGGCCTCATCCGCCTGCTGCTTCTCGCGCACCGCCGTCGTGATCTCGTCCGGCACGACATAGGCCGGGCACTTCGCCGCGGCGTCGAACACCAGGTCACGGGTCGCGCCCGGCGGCTTCTGGGCGTTGAAGACGTACTTCTTCTCGCAGAAGTCGACCTTCGGCTCCTGCCGCGTCACCTCGAAGGCATCATAACCTTCCTTGATCATGCGCCAGAACGGCATGTTCGGATTGTTGCGATGCTTCGCCATGTTCACCGGCGTCATCCGGAACGGAAAGGCCTGGAACTGGAAGGCGCGCTGGCCGCCGAAGAACGACTCCCGGCCCAGCGCATAGATCTCGGCGATCTGCTCGTCGGTCATCGCGAAGCAGCCGCGCGAGGAGCAGTCACCGTGCACCATGAGCTGCGAGCCGGTGCGGCCCAGCGCCTTGTCGAACGCGTTCGGATAGCCGGTGTTGAACGACAGATAATACGCCGATTGCGGGTTCATCTGGCTCGGATTGATCGAGTAAAAGCCCTCCGGCGCCTGACGGTCGCCTTCGCGCACCTTCGGGCCGAGATCGCCCGACCAGCGGCAGATCGGATAGGACTTGAGCAGTCCGAACTTGCCGGAGCGGTCCTGCTTCCAGACCTCGAGCTCGGCCTCCTGCTTGAACACGCGCACCAGGATCGGCGACTGCGGGTCCATGTCCTTCTCGGTCATGGCCGCGACGAGCTTCGGCGGCACCGGCTGATTGGCCTTGGCGTTGGTGGCGAGCGCGACCTGATCGCTGTTGCAACCGGTCAGCAGCGCGCCGGCGGCCAACGCCGCAGAGGTCATCAGGACCCGGACGAAAGCGCGGTTGATCAAGGCAAAGCTCCCCGCAAACCCAGCATGTCGCGACACCCCACTCTTGTCTCGATCCGCCGGCCGGGAAGCTGGAGTGATCCCCGGTCGACCGCGCGTCATGCCATCGTCAAACCAATGATTAAAATTGTACCCTTTGCCCCCAAACGCCGCAACCCGCGGTGCAGCGGTGCTGCAACGCCGTGGCCCTTGTGGTCAACAACTCCTAAA
>NZ_CAFI01000393.1 GCF_000239775.1 Bradyrhizobium sp. ORS 375 | reverse complement strand
TGGCTTGACGGATTATACGTACTCTCCCCGGGGACCGGGCTGTCTTGCCCCCGTAACCTGCGGATCATCATCACCGCCGGCGTAGCGTCAGCGTCGGGACGCCAGGACCATACGACTTCACCGTGCGCCTGGAGACGTTCGTCCGCACGACCAAGTCATGCTGCGCCCCAAATGCCCACCGCATCCCACCCCGCGTGCCGTGACGATCGCGATACGCCCCTCGTGCCGAGGCGGGACGGAGAGAGTAAAGCATAATTTCCGAAAAAAAGAAAGAAAAATCTGCTTAGGAGCATGGCCCCCCTTCACTCGTGAAGGGCGGACATGTCGTTTGCCAGACATGGTCGGTATCCATGGCAACCGCTTCTCGGACGCAAGTTCCGGCCGGCGCACCGCGACTGTTTCGGCATCGCACCCGGGCCGCCAACGGCCTGCGGCGCAGCTGTGCGAAGTCGATCATAGGATTGTCGAGTCTGATATTGACGCGCACGAAGCGAGGCGGCAGTTTTCCGTTCTATTTCCGAGACTGGCTTTTTGTTTAGGTGAGAACAATGTGCAGGCATCTACGCGTCCCGACGATTGGTTTTTTGCTTGTCGGGTTCGGCGCAAGCTCGTCGATGGCGCAAAGTTCCCGCGACTTCCTGAACATGTTCGGCGCCATCATGCAGTCAGCGATGGTCCAAGCGACCCAAGCCGAATGGCGGAAGATCCCCCCAACCACATTGACCTGCATGGACGAGACGCTCCGACGCCGCGGCATTAGCGTTCAGGTGCTGGTGAACAACGGCATCAATCCGTCGGACACAAGAGTTTCGGATGTCCTGGCTGAATGCCGCACTCAGGTTGCGCTGCGACAGGACACCATCCTTGTTCAACCGCCAACGCCGTCCAGCCGGATCAATCCTGCCGACCCGCAATCAGTGCAGCCGCAGGCGCCCTCCCTTCCCTCAAAGTATAGGGTCGACAAAATTCCCCTGGGCAGCATCATCTCTTACGTCTCGCCCAGCTACAAAGAATACCAGTGTCGACCCAGCGACCAGTTTTCCGGTTTCACTTGGTGTCAAAAGCAGCGAACCGAGCGCACTGCGCGCGGAGAGTACCTTTCGTCCTATAGTATGCTGCACGCTGACGATGGACGCGCGTACTATTTGAATCGCTCCCTGGACCCCGCCTTCTTCGATCCCGGAGAAGTGAGCAGCGACATTGACCGGCTTTCCCGAACCTTCGGCGAGCAGCCGCGCTTGATTTTCAGGCCGCAGCACGCTGCAGGCGCAAGCGGCACGATCGCCTATTGGGGCGACGTTGTTCTCGAGACTCTGGATGCGACTGCCATCGCGACGCTGGCGTCGGGCCGGAGCCCCGGTGGCATGTTGGTCGACTTCGCCGGGAACTACCAGGAATCCATCAGGCAGGATCTTCCAATATACAGGGTGGCCGGCGGACCCGGCTTTGTCTGGGCTGAAAGTCACGACACCTATGGCCGCGGACGGCTGCGCTTCTTCGCGATCGATGCGTCCACGCTGTCAGCGCCATCCAAAGGCGCACAAGCAAATTCCACATCGCCCTCGCCGCCCGAAGATCCTTGGAAGGATTGTCAATCGCAGGATGCTGAGATCCGGCTGACGGGCTGCACGAAGATCATCGCTACGAAAAGCCTTGACCGGATCCGCCTTGCGGACGCGTTCGATGGCCGTTGTTCAGCATATAATAAGAAGCAGGACTACCAACCTGCGCTGTCGGATTGCCAAGCCGCCATCGATCTCAACCCGAAATATTCTTACGCCTATGCCAATCTGGGCACGGCCTATCTAGGTCTGAACGATTCCGCCAACGCACTCTCAGCCCTGAACAAAGCCGTCGCGCTGAAGACGAATTTCATTTGGTCTCGCCTCACCCGGGCAAAAGCTCTCGAGGCATCGAACACCGAAGAGGCACTCAAAGACTATCAATATGCCCTGCTGATCGACCCGGCGAACCTAGCCGCCAAAGACGGCGTAGCAAGGCTAATGACGGGGTCGAACTCGACAGCGGAAGCCCCGGAGTCTTGCCTAGGAGACATGAACCAACGAGCCGCTTACCTCGCCGCGAGCATCACCGCCTCGTCTGCATCGGCAATGGAAATGGCGACGGCGGCAATTTCCGCCAGTACCCAGACCTACCGCGCAAAATTGGACGCCCAACTCGCCAAGATCGACCAACTTACGCGAGATATCGAGACGGCCGATAAGCAGAGGTCGGTCCTCGGAGGATCATCGGACGACCGCAAGAAACTTCTTAACGACGTTCAGCGGCTCACCGACGCTGTCAGCGAGACCCAGACGCGAATGAACGCGATCGCTGGAAAGATTTCCGAGCGCGAGCGCGACCTCAAGACGGAGGCGGCCAAGGCACGGCAGAAGGAGATCAATCAAGATCTGGCCAGACTACGTTCCAGCTTAGCGGCCGCTGAGCAGGAGCTCCAAAGAAAGGAGTCCGAGCGTGACGACGCCTCTTCCAGAGCTGGACAGCGAGGCGCCGACATCGCAAAAGCCCTAATGCAGTCCGACGCTATCCGCGCTAGGAAAGAAGGTGCAGAGAGCTGCGCCCGACAGATCAAGGCGGGACTTGCAGCGCTCGACCAGAAGGCCGACGAGATCCGACAGAGGCAGCGGGATGAGACCGCGAAAGCCCTGCAGATCCATGCCGAAAACCTGCTAAGCGACCTCTCCGAATTCGCGCAGAAGAGCGCAAGCCTCGTCCCGCTGGAAGTCGGACCGCTCGTGGCGGGATTGAAAACGGCGCTCGACACCAAGGATCCGGACAGGACCTCGGAAGCGTTTTCGGCCTTGCAACGCCGGCTCGACGAGATTCCCGAGTTCAAGCGGTTTCGAACCTCTCGAGAGGATAGCCGCCGGGAAGCGGTGAAGGCGGAATTGGATCAGCTTTCGGACTCGGCGCGAACGATTGCGGACTTCGTTGAAGGCTACGCGCGGCGAAACATCACGTCCAACAGCGCGCAGGATCTCATCAAGCTAAGAGGACGTTTGTCGGACGCACTCGCGAATCCGGAGACGGATGCTCTCAAGCAGGCCATTTCGGATTCGGAGACCGAGATCAGGCGATTGCACCTCGAACCAGACTACAACGAGTATCGCGCAAAGCATCCGATTCAGAGCCGGAAATCCATCCAGGCGACGACCGATCGAAATCGGCTGCTTGTCGACGGACCTCTCGACGAGACATTGGTCCTGGTGAACGAAAGCGGCCAGGCCGGCGTCGTACGGAACATGCGGGGTGATCTCGTGTTCGATCGCGGTCGCGCGAGCCTTTGCTTCCTGCACGAGAACAACCTGGATGCCTTCGGCATGTCGCAACTGAAAGGCAAGGTGGTCGAGAAGGGAGCCCGGACCGTCGACGTGGCAGCTTCACCCTGCGCGGCAGACGGCCTGGAGCGTTACGATCTGGTGACCGTCAATCGCGGTCTGTTTGCGTCGCTCCCCGCTAATGCTGCCAATGCGATCCTCAAGGCGGTCGATACCGGCGCCTTCACTTTGCTCGGGAGCGTCAGCGAGCGCGAATTGCAGAATGCTCGTAATTCAGACGGCATCAGGAGCCTGCAACTCGAGAACGATATCCAAAGAAAGGCGATCGACGGTTTTGGTCTGGTCTCTATCGCGAACGGAACGTCGATCGTCTGTCAGACGGTCGCCGATCGGCAGAAAACTCATGAGAGTCTCATCACTCGAACACTCGATCGGCTTCAGGTCGAGCTCGGTTCCTCACCCAAGGTGATATCCACATCGATCGAAAGTGCGTTCGTCTCCACCAAGCGCGGTCAATGCGGGGCGGTGTACGGCGCGTCGAAGGACCTTAGGGATTTGATTGCAGGGCTGCAGCGGGACAAGCTCAACTATCACGTTGTGGCAACCTGGTTCACGCCCGCCGACGTCGAGGCGGAAGCAAAGGACGTCGCGGATGGCGAAGCCCGATTGTTGCGCGAACAACAGCAACTGGACCAGAAGAGAAAAGACGACCAGTCGCGTGCGGACGTCCAGCGACGACAATCCGGCGAGGAGAAGCGCGAACGACAGGAGAGACTTCAGAAGGAGAACGGGGCCTTGGCGCGAGGGCTGCAAGAAGTCATTGCGGACCATGTGAAGAGATTTGCCGCGAACCCCGCACGCGACGATGGAACCCATGCGCGGCAATGGTGGCCCGCGTTGGCGGGTTGGTATCTCCAACAGATTTCCAGCGATTGGGAATTGGAGGACGTTGCAACCGACTTGCGCGACTACGGAAGCGTCAAATGGAAAAGCCGGATTCTTGAGGCAGGCTTCGTAGCGATCACGTTCAAGATGAAGAACAGAGCGCTCGGCGAGCATGAGCAGAAGTGCTTCATGGTCGGATATGTAGCCGATCGCGAATTTGAAGTTGCGAGAGATCCGATTGCGGTTCCGTGCGAGGACGAAACGGCGGTCAGCAGGTATAAGGTCGCACGTGAATTCTCGAGTAAATGGCTGACGAACTGAGGCGACGTCATCTTCGGCTTGGCCGACGCTATCGGCATCTTCAGGGGGCGCCGAAAGGGCGGCGCGCCCGCACCCGATCGCCACCGCGATGACGCGGACTTGGTCCGGCTTCGTGCAAGGGCTACTGCCCGATCCCCAGCGAGCCGGGCGGCGGCGCGCTTCGCGCGACCGGCGGGGCATAGCTGGTGTAGACGCGATCGCCCTGCGGACGATAGCGATAGCGCGGGACGATGGAGTAGTCGGGCACCCAATACGGATCTTGCCTCACGGCGGGCGGCCCCGCGATGACGACGCGCGCGGATCGGTGAAGTGAGGCTTGGGCTTCAGCTCGCGATCCGGCCTGGGCCGTAGCACTCAGCGCGGTCGCTGTTGTCAGCACCAAGACGACGGTGATTGTTCTCGTGCTGTCGGACCTTCCCGGTAAAGACAGTCCAACGGGCCCGACGCATCGGCGTTCCCGGCCGAGGAGAGTGCAGGCCCCCCATCTGCACGGTTCACGTGCTGGGCCCGACCTTCACTCCTCGCCCTGAGGAGCCCGCCCAAGGCGGGCGTCTCGAAGGGCGGGGCCCCACTGCGGCCTCATGGTTCGAGACGCGCCTTCGGCGCTCCTCACCATGAGGGTTGCACCGATGCAGTCCTGCACGTCAATCATGAGTACGCCGACCGGCGTGTTCATAGACCCGCGGTACGCAACGCGGCGATCGCCCTCGATCGGCGCTAGCGGCGCCTGATGCCCCGGCGTGCTACCCCGTCGTCACGATCCGATCCATCTCCTGCAGCCGGACGAAGGCCGCCCAGGCCTGACGATATTCGATGTCGATGCAGTCGATCGTCAGCAGCGCGCGGGAGGCGTCCTTGATGTCCTTCGCGGAGGGACGCAGCCGCGGATCGCCGGCAGCCTCGGACTTCTTCCAGCGCTCCTCGACGTCCCTCGCCAGCGCCAGCGCCTCGGAGGGGGGACGCCTCTCCGTCGGGACCGCCAGCGGATGGCCCTGCGGGAATTTCGGCCAGTTGGGCGGCGGCTGATCGGCGCGCCATTCCGACGGCTTGCTGGCGGATGCAGTCGGCTTGCCCCGCTCGCTGACGATCGTCTGACCTGCACTGCTGCCGCCAGCTGAACCCACGGTCTTGCCGGCGAGCGCCGCGATCTGCTGCTCCATCCGCTGGCCGCCCGCCCCACCCGCTCTGGATCCGGCCGCTTCCGTCATCGTCGCGGACAGCGCCGTCAGCGTCGCCGGATCGCCTTCGGGCATCAGTTGCACGGCCGTCTTCACCACGGCCAGCGCGGCGGGCGAGATCGCGAGCTTCTTGTCAGGGTCCTTCTGCGCGACCTTCGGCTCGTCCTCGATCACCGGACAGGGCCGGTAAGACGCCTGCTCACGCGTCAGCCGTCCGCCATCGTCGACGCGGACAAAGTTCGCCGCCACGGCATAGACGAAGGGGGCATCGGCGACGTTGCCGCTGCGGTCGCGCGCCTTGACAAGGCCGCAGACATATTTGGTCGCGCCTTCCGTCACCGACCGCAAGCCCTCGAACTGCGCCGTGTCCGGGGCGACCAGCACGTTGCGAACCGCCGCGCGCGCTTTCATGTGGTCCGACGACAACGCGCTCATCACCGGCTTTGCGTCGATGGCCGGCGGCTGGACGTACCATCTGAGCTCGGCGGCCAGGAACACAGCGCCGAATCCGGTCGCGATCAGCAGAGCCGGGATATTCATGACACCACTCCAAATAGCATCAATTCTTGATTGTAATTTCCTCAGCAAACGACTTTTGATAGAAATTCTGCGCGTTCTTCCGGGCGGAGGGGACTCGCGGCTTGCCGAGGCGAGAGAGGGGGTGAACGGTGACATCATACATCAACAGACACATTCGGCGGTAGATTGATAGTTGCGCGACTGATGCTGAGGGTTAAGGCGGCCTTAATGTGACCGCTGCGACGTCGCATTGATCCGATCGGCCGCGCGTCGGAGCGGGGTCATTCAGGGACGATGGCGGCGACCGTCCCTGGTTACCGCACGAGCAGGAACTCGCCTTCTACGTGCAAACGAGCGAACAGCGACGCTTTTCGCTCCTACCCCTTCGTGCCCGCGGCATTGGCGGCGTCGAGCACCTTCTTGCAGGCGCCCGCGAGCTGCGCATAATTCCGCATCATGCACGCGATGATGCGGCCTTCGCCTGGCAGCACGTCGACGCAGAACCTGATGTAGTCCGCCTGACAGGCCGCGCGCTGCTCGTCGTTCGGCAACTGCTGTGCCGATGTCGCGGGCATGCCCAGCGCCAGCGTGAACAAAACAGCGGCTGCGAACTTTGACATCAGGACTTTTCCCCTCAGCGGCGGCATCATGAAGATCGCGACCTTCAACATCAACAATGTCCGGCGGCGCCTCCCCAACTTGCTGGGCTGGCTGCGTTCCGCCAGGCCGGACATCGTCTGCCTGCAGGAGCTGAAATGCACGCGGGCCGAGTTTCCGGTGGGTGAGATCGGCAAGGCCGGCTACGGCGCGGTGTGGCAGGGGCAGAAGACCTGGAATGGCGTCGCGATCCTCGCGCGCAAAGCCGAACCGGTGCTCATCCGCACCGCCCTGCCCGGGGATCCCAAAGACAAGGACGCGCGCTACATCGAGGCCGCGGTGCGCGGCATCGTCGTCGGCTGTCTGTATCTGCCGAACGGCAATCCGCAGCCGGGGCCGAAATTCGACTACAAGCTCGCCTGGTTCAAGCGGCTGCACAAGCACGCGGCCAAGTTCATCAAGGACGACCTGCCCGTCGTGCTCGCCGGCGACTACAACGTCGCGCCGACGCCGCTCGACATCTATCCGACGAAGTCATGGGACAAGGATGCGCTGGTCCAGCCGAAGAGCCGCGCGGCCTACAAGGCGCTCGTCGATCAGGGCTGGTGCGATGCGGTCCGCACCGTTCACCCGGACGCGCCGATGTTCACCTTCTGGGACTACAAGCGCAACCGGTGGCCGCGCGATGCCGGCTTGCGGCTCGATCATCTGCTGCTGAGCCCGCAACTCGCGCCGCGGCTCAAGCAAGCCGGCGTCGACCGCGCCATCCGCGGCGAGGACGGCGCCAGCGATCATGCCCCGGCCTGGATCGTGTTGAAATAGACACGCAAGGCCACGCCGGTCAGTCACTCGGCCGTCTTCGTGAACGCCCTCCTGGAGCGTTCATTGTCCGGTGTGGAGCGCCCTTGGCGCTCACCCCTCCATGGT
>NZ_CAFI01000394.1 GCF_000239775.1 Bradyrhizobium sp. ORS 375 | reverse complement strand
GTCATCGTGGCGGTAGCTCGATCTCAGATCATCAAAGGAGCACGTGCAGCGCATCAGCCGCCGCACTCAAACAGGGCCGCCCTCAGGCCGCCCTACTCCGCCGCGGTCACGCTCTCCGGCGCCTTCGCGCCATTGCCGTAGCGCTGGTCGATGTAGTCGATGACCAGGGCCTTGAAGTCGGCGGCGATCGTGGGCCCGCGCAAGGTGCGGAACTTCTTGCCGTCGACGAACACAGGCGCGGCCGGTGCTTCGCCGGTGCCGGGCAGCGAGATGCCGATATTGGCGTGCTTGGATTCGCCGGGGCCGTTGACGATGCAGCCCATGACGGCGACGTTGAGCGCCTCGACGCCCGGGTATTTCGTCTTCCAGGTCGGCATCTCGTCGCGGATGAAATCCTGGATCGAGCGCGCCAGCTCCTGGAACGTGGTCGAGGTGGTGCGGCCGCAGCCCGGGCACGCCGCGACCAGCGGCACGAAGGTGCGGAAGCCCATGGTTTGCAGCAGCTCCTGCGCGACCTGCACCTCGAGGGTGCGGTCACCGCCGGGCTCGGGGGTCAGCGAGATGCGGATGGTGTCGCCGATCCCCTGCTGCAAGAGGATGCCGAGCGCGGCCGAGGAGGCGACGATGCCCTTGGAGCCCATGCCGGCCTCGGTCAGGCCAAGATGGATGGCGTAGTCGGAGCGCGCGGCGAGATCCTGATACACCGCGATCAGGTCCTGCACGGCCGACACTTTGGCCGACAGGATGATGCGGTCCTTCGGCATGCCGAGCTCCTGCGCGCGCTCGGCCGAGTGCAGCGCCGACTGCACCATGGCCTCGCGCATGACGGCGCGGGCGTCGCGCGGGTTCGCGGAGGCCGCGTTCTCGTCCATCAGCTTCGACAGCAGCTCCTGGTCGAGCGAGCCCCAATTGGCGCCGATGCGCACCGGCTTGCCGTATTTGTTGGCGAGCTCGATGATGGTCGAGAACTGGGTGTCGCGCTTGTCCTTGAAGCCGACATTGCCGGGATTGATGCGATACTTCGCCAGCGCCTCGGCGCAAGCCGGGTACTCGGTCAGCAGCTTGTGGCCGATATAGTGGAAGTCGCCGATCAGCGGCGTGGTGATGCCGCGCTTGTCGAGCTGCTCGCGGATGTGCGGGACGGCCGCGGCCGCCTCGTCGCGATCCACCGTGATGCGGACCATCTCCGACCCGGCGCGCGCCAGCGCTGCGACCTGGGCCACCGTGCTCTCGACATCGGCGGTGTCGGTGTTGGTCATGGACTGGACCACGATCGGCGCCCCGCCGCCCACGGCGACGTTGCCGACCATGACTTTGGTGGTCTGATGCCGGGGAGCGGGTCCGGCGATGTCGTTCTGGGGCATGATCTCGGGCTTGTTCATGGGCGCTCGGATATCAGGTTTTGGTGACGGTCAGCAATGGATCAGTCGCGGCGGCGACCGCACGGTTCGGGCGGTTGACGAGAAAAAGGCCAATGATCACAAGCACGGCGGCGAGGCCAAAGGCCAGCGTCAGGGCGTCATGCAGGATGAAATAGCTCGCCACCACGCCGAATAAAGGGGTGATGAAGGTAAATGCCGACAATTTGCTGGCCGAATAGGCCTTGATCAGCGCGAACCAGATCGTGAAGGTGGTGCCGACCACCCAGATCGCCTGGTAGGCGAGCAGCCCGATCACGAACGGACTGGGAACCTGGGTCAGCCGCTCGCCGGCGATCAGCGCGGCTGCGGCCATGATCGGGACGGAGACGGCAACCTGGTATCCCAATGCCCGCTCGGGCGCGATCAGGCGCATCCGGGTGCCCTTGATGAACACCGTCGTCACGCCCCAGAGCAGGCCGCCGCCGACCACCAGGAGGTCGCCGAGCAGGACGCGGCTGTCGACATTGGCCTGGGGGATGCCGATCGCGAGCGCCACGCCGGTGAAGCTCATCGCCAGCCCACCCCATTGCGCGGGGCCGAGGCGCTCGCCGAGGAAGCGGAACGAGCCGAGCGCGACGAAGAACGGCGCGGTGTAGAGGAAGACAACCGCCCGCGAGGCCGAGGTCAGCAGCAGGCCTTGATAGATTAGCACGAACTCGAAGCCGAACAGCGCGCCCGCGATCAGGCCGAGCCAGAGCGTACCGTCGCGCTCGAACATTTTCACGCCGCGCAGCTGCGCGAAGATCAGCAGCACCGGCAGCGCGCCCGCCGAGCGGAACGTCGCCTGCAGCATCGGCGGCACCTCCGGCAGCGCCAGCTTGATCGCGATCTGGTTGAACGCCCAGGACAGGCAGAGCACGAGCGTGACGGCGATGGCGCCCGGGCCGAGCGGCCGGGTGGCGGCGGACGAGGAGGACGTTGCGGACACGAGGAATGGGGCTCCCTGAGGCGTTTCTGCTTTTGGACCGCGGCGGACTGCGGTCGGAGTGGTCTTGGTCCGCGTCGTCAGGCGAACGCTAGGCCGGCAGCGGTGGTGCCCGCCTCTCCCCGCGCGCGGGGAGAGGCCGGATTGCATCGCAAGATGCAATCCGGGTGAGGGGGGTTGTCGGCACGGTCGGTGCGTGTGGCTGCCCCTCACCCCAGCCCTCTCTCCGTGAAGGACGGGGAGAGGGAGCGCACTGCTGGCGCGGTGAGGGCTCGAATACGATGATTAGTTGGACGTGTACACCTTGCGGCGCGGCAACGGTCTCACGCGGCCTTCTGGCAGTGCGCGCAAAGGCCGGTGATTTCGACGACCGACATCTTCGGCAGGAAACCCGATGCCGCCGCCGCGCTCTTGAGGCTGTCCGCGATTGGCGCGGCCGGAACTTCGCCGACCGCGCCGCAGCTTTCGCAGATCAGGAACGCGACCAGAGCCGTCTGCTCGTGGTCATGGGCGCAGGCGAGGAACGCGTTGCGGCTTTCGATGCGGTGCACCAGGCCGTTGACCATCAGGAACTCGAGTGCGCGATACACCGTGATGGGAGCCGGCCGCGTCCCCGCCTTGGCGAGTTCCTCGATGATTTCGTAGGCGCCGAGCGGGCGATGGCTCGACAGCAGCGCCTCCAGCACCTGGCGGCGCTGCGGCGTGAACTTCTGGCCGCGCTGGGCGCAGACGCGCTCGGCATGATCGAGGGCATCGGCCGCGCAGCGGCCGTGATCGTGGTCGGGCGCTGGAAAGGTGGGCTTTGCGAGGGTCATTGCTCGGCAATCTAGCATTTCCCGCCCCGCTCGCCAAAGGCTGCCGTCCAGCCATGCATTCCCGGCGGAGCCGGCCCGCGACAAATCCGACGTGAAAAATTCATAAGCTTGCTTATGATATATGAGACTTATTGCAGACCAAGCTCAGTTCCCCTCCTCCGTTCCCGAATCGAGATCAGCATGACCCGCGCGTCCGCGGACGTGAATTTCCTGTTTACGCTCGGCGAGCTGCAGCGACTGATGCGCGCCTATGCCGACAAGGAAGCGGCGCGCTTCGGCATGACCCGGGCGCAATGGGCAGTGCTCGCCAAGGTCGAGCGCAACGAGGGGATGAAACAGTCCGAGCTCGCCGAGCAGCTGGAGATGCAGCCGATCACGCTCACCAGGCTGATCGACAAGATCGCGGATGCCGGGCTGATCGAGCGCCGCGGCGACGAGACCGACCGCCGCGTCAACCGGCTGTATCTGAGGAAGGCCGCGCGTCCGTTGCTAGCCAAGCTTGCGGTGCTGCGCGGCGAGATCACCGAGACCGCGCTGGACGGCATCAGTCCCGCCGATGCCGAGCGACTGACGGCCCAGCTCGAAGCCATCAAAGAAAACGTGAGAAACGCCCTGCAGTCCCTGTGTGACGAGCAGCGAAAGGAGCAGCGCTATGGCTGAGCCCGCCCTGAAACTCGCCCCCGAACAGAAGGCCAACCCGGACGCGGCGCCTGCCGCCGCTGCTGCGAAGCCGGCGCGTCCCGGGTTCCTGCGCCGCTATCGCCGCACGCTGCTGCTGGTGGTGCTGCCGCTCGTCGCCGCGGTCGGCGGCTTCGTGCTGTATCTCAACGGCGGCCGCTACGTCACCACTGACGACGCCTATGTCGGTGCGCAGAAGGTGCTGATCACGCCCGATATCTCCGGCAAGATCATCAAGGTGGTCGTCAAGGAAGGCCAGCAGGTCCAGAAGGGCGATGAGCTGTTCGAAATCGATCCCGTCCCCTATCGCCTGGCGGTCGACCAGGCCAAGGCGGCGCTGGCGCAGGCGCGGACCAGCTATGAGAACCTGACCGCCAATATCAAGATCTACGGCCAGATGCTCGATCTCGCCCAGCAGGGCATCGACCTCAAGCAGAAGGACGTCGAGCGCAAGCAGACGCTCGCCAAGAACAATTTCGGCTCGCAGCTCGATCTCGACAACGCCGCGAACGCGCTGGTGACCGCGGGAGCACAGGCGCAATTCATCAAGCAGCAGCTCTCCAACGCCAAGACCCAGCTACTCGGCAATCCCGACCTGCCGCTGGAGGAGTTCCCGCCTTACGTCCAGGCCAAGGCCAAGCTCGAGGACGCCCAGCGCGACCTCGACCATACGACGCTGCGTGCGCCGATGCCGGGCATCGCCACGCAGGTCGACCAGATCCAGCTCGGCCGCTTCGTCGCCGCGGGCACGCCGGTGTTCTCGGTAATCGACATCAGCAATCCCTGGGTCGACGCCAATCCGAAGGAGAGCGACTTCACCTATGTCGCGGTCGGCCAGCCGGTCGAGCTCGACGTCGACGCCTTCCCGAACCACCGCTTCAAGGGCACGGTCAGCTCGCTGTCGCCCGGAACGGGTGCGCAGTTCGCGATCCTGCCGCCGCAGAACGCCACCGGCAATTTCGTCAAGGTGGTGCAGCGCGTGCCGGTGCGGATCGCTTTCGACAAGACCGACAAGTTCGTCGGCAGGCTCAAGGCCGGCATGAGCGTCAACGTGTCGATCGATACCGGCCATGAGCGCACGCTCGCCGGCCTGTTCGGATCGGCGCACGCGGCCGACAAGGACGAATAGCGCCATGACCGCGCCGGCAGCCTCATCGGCGGTTCCGGGCCTCCGCCGCAACATGGTGACGATCTGCGCCATGACGGCGACGATCATGCAGGCGCTCGACACCACCATCGCCAACGTCGCCCTGCCCTACATGCAGGGCACGCTGTCGGCCTCGCAGGACCAGATCAATTGGGTGCTGACGTCCTACATCGTCGCGGCGGCGATCATGACCGCGCCGGTGGGGTGGATCGCCAACCGCTTCGGCCGCAAGCGCACCTTCATCATCTGCTCGGCCGGCTTCACGATCGCGTCCGTGATGTGCGGCCTCGCCCAGGACATTACGCAGATGGTGCTGTTTCGCCTGCTGCAGGGCGTGTTCGGCGCCTCGCTGGTGCCGCTGTCGCAGGCCGTGATGCTCGACTCCTATGCGCTGCACGAGCGCGCCAAGGCGATGGCGATCTGGGGCATGGGCGTGATGCTCGGCCCGATCATGGGACCGTCGCTCGGGGCGTGGCTGACCGAGACCTATTCCTGGCATTGGGTGTTCTTCGTCAACCTGCCGTTCGGCGCCGTCACCGTGCTCGGGCTGATGGCGTTCATGGAGGAGACCAAGCCGAACGCCGAGCTGACCTTCGACTGGTTCGGCTTCATGGCGCTCGCCATCGGCATCGGCTCGCTGCAGATCGCGCTCGACCGCGGCGAGGACCAGGGCTGGCTCGAGAGCAACGAGATCATCATCGAGTTCATCGTCGCCGGCGTGGGCTTCTATTACTTCCTGGCGCATTCGTTGACCACCAAGCGGCCGTTCATCCAGTTCGCGCTGTTCAAGGACCGCAATTTCGTCGGCGGCTGCGTATTCATGACGGTCATGGGACTGGTGCTGTTCTCGACCATGGCGCTGTCGTCGCCGTACCTGCAGAACGTCATCGGCTATCCCATCATCACGGCCGGCGTGCTGCTGGCGACGCGCGGCTGCGGCACCTTCGTCGCGATGATGCTGGTCGGGCGCCTGCTGCGCTACATCGAGGCGCGCACCCTGATCATCGTCGGCCTGTCGCTGACCGCGCTGTCGCTGTTCCAGATGACGGCGTGGACCGACCAGACCGGCGTGCCCGAGATCATCACCATCAGCATCATGCAGGGCTTCGGCTTCGGCCTCGTCTTCGTGCCGCTGTCGACGGTGGCGTTCCTGACCTTGCCGGGCGAGCTGCGCACCGACGGAACCTCGATGCTGACTTTGGTCCGCAATGTCGCAAGCTCGATCGGCATTTCCATCGCCATCGCGCAGCTGACCGAGGGGACGCGGCGGAACCATGCCATCCTTGTCGAGCACATCAATCCGTTCAATCACGCGCTGCAGATGCCGAACGTGGCGGGTCTCTTGAACCTCTCCACCGATGCAGGTCGTGCAATGGCCGACGCGATGGTGATGGTTCAGGCGCAGATCCTCGCCTTCTCGCACGACTACCAGCTGGTCATGACGTTCATCCTGGTCTCGATCCCACTCGCTGTCATGATCGGCTCGACCCGCACGGCGCTGCGTCAGCAGTCCACGCCGGCCGATCATGCCGTGATGGAGTGATCGCGTCCGGTGAACGGCACGTGCGCTGTTCGGACGCAGTGTGGCGGGAGTAGCAAAAAGGTGACCGCTACGTGATGGATTTGTAACTTCAATCCGGCGCGTTTCCGGCTATCTTGTCCCTACCCCACTCGGTTCTCTGCGTATGAGTTGCGCGCAGGGACTGCACTCATGAGCGCCCCACTCGTGATGTGCCGGGCGGGGGCGGTGGCTCCTCCAGCGCCGCCCCCAGCCCCGGGGATTTTTTCCCGAGCATGCGGTGAGCCGGTCCACACCGATTGCCGGCATACGTCGACTTCCATCATCGCGATCGGTGTTTGTCGCACGACCGGCCTATCCTCCGGCCTGCCTTAAGATGGATCACGCGGTA
>NZ_CAFI01000395.1 GCF_000239775.1 Bradyrhizobium sp. ORS 375 | reverse complement strand
GCGCGCGGGGAGAGGCGCAGACCGAACCTGCTGCGCGAGATTTCGCTCCATCGGACGCCGATCCAATCGCGGGCACGGAAGCCATGGCAAAGACGACAACAGTGCCTGAAAAGGAGCCCGAACTCCCCGACCTCATCGGCGCTGATGAGGGTGTCGTCCAGGCGATGATGCAGTGGCTGGCGCATTTGCGCAGCGAGCGGCGGCTGTCGCCGAAGACGGTCGAGGCCTACGCGCGCGACCTCAGGCAATGCCTCCAATTCCTCTGCACCTATTGGGGCGAGCCCGTCACCTTGGCGCGCTTCGCCGGGCTGGAGGCCGCCGACGTCAGAGCCTTCCTGGCGATGCGCCGCGCCGACGACATCGCCGGGCGCTCGCTGATGCGGACCTTGGCCGGCCTGCGTTCGTTCGGCCGTTTCCTGGAGCGCGAGGGCCAGGGCAAGGTCGGCGCCCTCTCCGGCGTGCGCGCGCCAAAGATCGCCAAGAGCCTGCCGAAGCCGCTGCCGATGGATGCCGCCAAGCGCCTCGCCGATGCCGACGAGCGCGCCGGGGAAACGCGGGAGACCTGGGTGCTGGCGCGCGACGCCGCCGTGATGGCGCTGCTGTACGGCTCCGGCCTGCGCATCTCCGAGGCGCTCGGCCTGAAGCGCCGCGAGGTGCCGCGTCCCGGCGAAGGCGACGTGCTGATCGTCACCGGCAAGGGCAACAAGACCCGGATGGTGCCGGTGCTGCAGAACGTGCTGGCGCTGATCGACGAATACGCCCGGCTGTGCCCCTACCCGCTGGCCGCCGATGGACCGATGTTTCTCGGGGCCAAGGGCGGTCCGCTGAGCCCACGCATCATCCAGTTGGCGATGGAGCGGCTGCGGGGTGCGCTCGGCCTGCCCGACAGCGCCACGCCGCACGCGCTACGCCATTCCTTCGCGACGCACCTGTTGTCACGCGGCGGCGACCTGCGCGCCATCCAGGAGCTGCTCGGCCACGCCTCGCTGTCGACCACGCAGGTCTATACCGGCATCGATTCCGAACGACTGCTGCAGGTGTACGCGTCGGCGCATCCGCGGCGGTGACACGGTTTCGTCACATCGTTTCCCTTGCGCCGCCTCCGCCGTTCCGGCAATCGTTCCGTCGCTTGATCCGGAGGGGAACAGATGGGCGCACATGAAAGCATGGAGCATGCGGAGCACGCCGAGCACGCATCGGGCTCGAACAAGAAAATCGCGCTGCTGATCTCGGTGATCGCGCTGTTCCTGGCGCTGTCGGAGACGCTCGGCAAGGGCGCGCAGACCGAATCGATCAGCAAGAATGTCGAGGCGTCCAATCTCTGGGCGTTCTTCCAGGCCAAGACGGTGCGCCGCACGGTGGTGCAGACCGCGGCCGAGCAGGGCAAGCTGAACCTCCCGGCGCTGCCTGACGAGACCGCCAAGGCAAGCTTGCAGAAGCAGATCGATGACTGGCAGAAGAACGCCGCGCGCTACCGCTCGGAGCCGGAGACCGGCGAAGGCAGCGAACAGCTCGCCGCCCGCGCCAAGCATGCCGAGGAGGAGCGCGACCTCGCCACGGCGAAATATCACCACTACGAGCTTGCCTCGGCCGCCTTCCAGATCGGCATCGTGCTGGCGTCGGCGACGATCATCACGGGTATGCTGGTGCTGGCCTGGGCCTCCGGAGCGCTGGCGCTGGTCGGCATTGCGATGACGCTGCTCGGGCTGTTCCAGCCGCATCTGCTGCATCTGCACTAGTCTA
>NZ_CAFI01000396.1 GCF_000239775.1 Bradyrhizobium sp. ORS 375 | reverse complement strand
GGTGCTTGTGACAGCCTCAGCGAACCACCTGTTGCCGCGGTCTAAAGCGGCAGCTCCGGCTCGCGCCGGGCATTCCTCCGCGCGTTGGTGTCGCTCGGCGAGGTGGAGGAGCGCACGAAGCTCCAGCGGATCGACGGCGCCTGCTGGGCGTCCTGGCGGATCACAAGCTGGGTGGTTCGGCGCGGGCCGTCATTGCCGGCGAGGAACACGCTGTCCTCGAGATCGACGCGGTCGTCGAAGGTCTCGAAGGTCCAGACCTCGCGATTGGGCAGCACCAGCATGGCGCCGCGGCCGTCGCTGAGCCGGCTGGCCTTGACGCCGGGATGCAGATGGAAGCGCAGCGTGTAGTCGGAGCCGCCGCCGCGCAGCCGCGCGCCTTGGGCCGGCGTGACGGTGTCCTCGCCGTCGAGCCGCGCGCCGTCCTCGGCGGCGACCAGCACACGGCGATGGATCAGGCCGAACTTTGCCGCATAACCGTTATGCGAGGTCGACAGCACGGTGCCGTCGGGCACGATCTCGCGGAAATTCTCCACTCGGCTCGGGCCCGAGACGATTGGCGCGCCGTGCAGCAGGCGCTTCATCGCCGACATCTCGACGAAGGTGCAGGACGAGGTGTTGTGATAGGTCAGCGTCGAATGCGCCACCGTTGACCGCGCGAAGGTGCGCCAATTGTCGCGGCCGGTGGACGGCATGCCGCAATTGATGACGATGCGGCTGGTGCCCGACGACAGCTCGAAGGCGAGGCAGCCGGCATGCGCCTCGTGGCTGAGATGCGGCGGCGGCGGCGCGCCGGTGTCGACGATGACCGTCATCGCGCCCGCATCGAGCCGCTGGAAGCCGGAATGCGGCATGCTCGCCATCGGCGTGCCGTGCGTGTCGTCATAGGCGAGCAAGGTCGCCAGCAGGTCGGACGGCGTGCCGCCCATGCCGTTGAACAGCGCCATGTTGCCGTCGCCATGACGGAAGAAGCGCAGCATCGGCATCATCCGGTCGATGGCGTTGAGCAGCGCCGGGGGCGGGGCGATGTTGCGCGCGGCGAAGGTCTGGCGCAGCGGCAAGAGGTCGATCAGCAGCTCGATCAGCGCGCCCGGGTTGCGCGAGACATGGCCGCCATCGGGCAGGATCTGGCGCTGCAATTCGTCCGACAGCTTTCGGCTGGCGCTGCGGATGTGCTTGGCCTGGTTGGCGAGGCACAGCGCCGCGTAGCACAGCGCGATCAGGACCTGCAGCCGCGGCACCCCATCGGGGATGTCGATGGTCGAATAGCGCAGGAAGCGGATCTCGCGGGTCAGGCCGCGCAGATAGCGCCGGTAGAACTTGCCGTCCGAATCGGCCAGCACCAGCGGCGCCTGCGACAGCAGCGAGATCACCCGGCGCGCCAGCACGTCGGCGCGGCGGCTGAGCGGATGGCGGCCGATCTGGTTGGTGATCCAGTCGTCGACCAGCGCGCGGGCATTGGCCCGGGTGAGCGCCGTGTCGGCTGCGCGGAGATGCCGCAGCCAGCCGAAGCCGAGCAGCGCGACCTCCCAGTCCTCCGACGGCGGCTCCAGGTCGAAGATCGAACGGCCATGGCAGGTCACGATCTTCCCGGCGAAGACGAACCGCCCGGCATAGATCTCGGCCGCCCTTGTGGCGTCCGACGTGCGCAGGTCATGCGGCGCAATGATCAGCCGGTCGGCCCGTCCGGGCCATAAACCGGAAACAGATACCGACACGCCGCTGACATTGGACATCAGGCTGCGCGCGAAGCGGCCCATCACCAATGTCGATATGCGTCTGCGTTGAGCGGCGGACACGCCAAGCCTTAGGTCGAGAGGGGATTCGTTTGCGGACCTCCTGAGAGATTCGCAAATGCCGCCGATACACCATTTTTGGTCCCGGTGCAGCACCATCGCGGGACCTGAAACTGGTGCAAAATCAGGATTTAACGACTAACGCAACGCCGACGCCCTCAATCGGCTACCGCCCCGGCGCAGCCACACATCGTGCACACGATGCCATGCTCATGGCCGCCGCTCCAGCCTCGCGGCATAAAATCCGTCGAGGCCGCCGAGCCGGGGATCCTGGTGCGGCAGATGGCAGGGCAGGGTTCGCAGATCGCCCGCCGGCGTCACCAGCTCGGCCAGTCCGGCGACCTCACCCGGCGTGACCGGGATGCGGCGCAGCTCGGTGCTGCCGGCCAGAACCTGCTCGACGACGTGCTCGCCCTCCTCGGGCTCGAGCGAGCAGGTGCAGTACACCAGGGTTCCCCCCGGCTTGAGCAGGCCGGCGGCCCTGGTCAGCAGTCGCACCTGCGTGCCGGACAGCGCGGTGATGTCGGCCTCGCTGCGCAGCCAGCCGACATCGGGATGCCGGCGAATCGTTCCGGTCGAGCTGCAGGGCGCGTCGAGCAGGATGCCGTCGAAGCCGCCAGCGTCCGGCGGCTGCCACTCGGCGGCATCGGTCACGACGGTTTCGGCCGAAAGCTGCAGCCGGGTCATGTTGTCCTTGAGACGGCTCATCCGAGCCGGCGACCGGTCCACCGCGGTGACGCGGGCGCCGCCATGGGCGAGCTGGGCGGTCTTGCCGCCCGGGGCGGCGCAGAGATCGGCGATGGATTTGCCGGCGACGTCGCCGAACAGCCGGGCCGGCAGCGCGGCGGCCGCGTCCTGCACCCACCATTGCCCCTCGGAAAAGCCCGGCAGCACCGTCACCGAGCCGTGCAGCAGGGTGCGCACGGTCCCGGTCGGCAGCACCTCGCCATGCAGCCGTGACGCCCATTGCGCCGGGTCGGATTTGACGGTGATGTCGAGCGACGGCTCCTGGCCGAGCGCAGCCGCGATGTCCTTGGCCGTGGCCTCGCCGTAATGATCCGTCCAGCGCTTCAGCAGCCAGGGCGCGATGTCGAGCGGCTGGCCCTGGGCGTCGTCGAGCAGAGCTGTTCCCTCGCGCGCGCAACGCCGTAGCACCGCGTTGACCAGGCCGGCATATTTGGCGGCGCGGCGGTCGGCCTGCACCAGCCGCACCGAAAGGTCGACCGCGGCGTGGTCCGGCACGTCCATCCACAGGATTTGCGCGGCGCCGATCAGCAGCGCGCTCTGCGCCCGCGGCGCGTCGGTCGGGATGCCGCGATCCAACAGCCGCGACAGCACGTTTCCAAGCGTCCCGAGGCGGCGCAGCGTCGTCGCGACCAGCCGGCGCATCAGCGCGCGGTCGCGGTCGGCGAGATGCTTCAGGCCGGGATGGGCACCCGAGCCGTCGAGCTGATCGTCGAGCGTGCGGTGCTTGTGAAGCACGCCATCGATGACGTCGGCGGCGATACGACGTGCCGCAAGGCCCGGGACTTCGGAAGGGGTCGCAAAACGCGGCGGGGGCATGCCTGAAAGTTACTCGCGAAAGGAAGAAAGGCAGTTCCGCGACGATCGGGTGCATGCCATCAGCTTGCGGGTCCTCTGCCAGCGGAATATGCCAAATGTAAGAATCGGCTCTGCTTTTATTAGCCCTGTTTTTTCATGGGAGGGCACACGATCTGATGAGCTTGGGAACGGTCCGGTTCAAAGGTGGAATGGTACGATGAACGACGAGCCTTCGAGCAAGCCGACATTGACGCTGGTGGCCAGCAACGAGACCCCGCGCAAGCCGCTGACGCCGGCCGCGCAGCGCGCGCTGGCCGAGGCCGAGGAGCGCCGGCGGATTGCTGCCGAACAGGCCAAGCCGATGCCGAAGGAGCTGCAGGGACCGAAGGGGCCGGAACCGACCCGCTACGGCGACTGGGAGCGCAAGGGCATCATCTCGGACTTCTGAGCACGCTCGGTCTCGGGCCGATCCTCCGGCCGATCTTTTTTCCTCAGATGTAATGTTGCTCGCGCAGATGGCGGACGATCAGCTCGGCTGCGGTCTCGGCTGACACCGCGCCGGCATCGATCGTGATCTCCGGCCTGTCCGGAGCCTCATAGGGCTGGTCGATCCCGGTGAAGCCCGAGAGCTCGCCGGCACGCGCGCGCTTGTAGAGACCCTTGGGGTCGCGCGCCTCGCATGTCGATAGCGGGGTTGCGACATGGATCTCGATGAACTCGCCGTCGCCAAAGCGGCGGCGGGCGCTGTCGCGGTCGGCGCGGAACGGTGAGATCAGCGACACCAGCGTGATCAGGCCGGCGTCGACGAACAGTGCGGCGATCTCCGCCACCCGGCGGATATTCTCGACCCGCGCCTCCGGCGTGAAACCGAGATCGCGGTTGATGCCGTGGCGCAGATTGTCGCCGTCGAGCAGCGCGGTGTGACGGCCGAGCTCGCACAGCCGTCGGTCGACCAGGTTGGCGATCGTCGACTTGCCGGCGCCGCTCAGTCCGGTGAGCCAGAGCACGCACGGTTTCTGCTGCTTGAGGCGGGCGCGCGCCGCCTTGTCGACCGTTGTCGGATGCCAGCTGATATTGGCCGGCCGGCGCAGCGGCGCGTCGATCAGGCCCGCGGCGACGGTATGCCGGCTGAACGGATCGATCAGGATGAAGCTGCCGAGATCGCGGTTGTCGCGATAGGCATCGCAGACCAGCGGCCGATCGAGCGCGATCTCGACACAGCCGATCTCGTTGGCCTCCAGCGCCGGCGCAGCCTCATGCGCCATGGTGTCGATGCAGACGCGGTGCTTCATCGCCGAGACGACGGCGCCGATCGAGGAGGTCCCCGATTTGAGCAGATAGCGGCGGCCCGTCCGCATCGCCTCGTCGTCGAACCAGATCAGATGAGCGACGATGTGATCCGTCACGTCAGGCGGTGCGCCGGAGGCGAGCACATCGCCGCGGCTGGCGTCGATCTCGTCGGCGAGCAGCAACGTCACGGATTGCCCGGACACCGCCTGCTGCAGCCGGCTGTCGGCCGTGACGATGCCGGAAACGCGGCTCCGCCGTCCCGAGGGCAGCACTACGACCGGATCACCGCAGCGGAGCGTGCCGGAGGCGACGCGGCCCGACAAGCCGCGAAACTCGGCATTCGGCCGATTGGCCCATTGCACCGGAAAACGGAACGGCCGTTCGGCGATCCCGTCGGAGACGTCGACCTGTTCGAGATGCTGCATCACGCTCGGCCCGTCGTACCAGGGCATGCGCGCGCTGCTGTGAATGATGTTGTCGCCGTCGCAGGCCGCCACGGGAACGCATTGCACGTGGGTGAGGCCGAGCTGGCCGGCCATGGTACGGACCATGGTCGAGATGGCCTTGAAGCGATCCGCATCGAAGTCGACGAGATCCATCTTGTTCACGGCGACCAGCACGTGACGGACGCCGAGCAGCGCCAGGATGTGGCAGTGGCGGCGGGTCTGGCTCACCACGCCTTTTCGAGCGTCGATCAGCACCACCGCGAGATCGGCCTGTGAGGCGCCGGTCGCCATGTTGCGCGTGTATTGGACGTGGCCGGGCGTGTCGGCGATGACGAAGCGGCGGCGCGCGGTGGCGAAGAAGCGATAGGCGACGTCGATCGTGATGCCCTGCTCGCGCTCGGCCTGCAGCCCGTCCACCAGGAGCGCGAAATCGAGCGCCGGGCCGGTGGTGCCGGCTACCTTGCTGTCCGACGTCAGTGCGTCGAGCTGATCGTCGAGCAGCATCTTCGAATCGAACAGCAGCCGGCCGACCAGCGTGCTCTTGCCGTCGTCGACGCTGCCGCAGGTGACGAGGCGCAACGTCGGTCTGTCCAGCGCGTGAGCCGTGGGAGACTCCTGTGCCCGCCCGATGATTGCCTGGTGGACGGTCATCAGAAATAGCCCTCCACCTTCTTGCGCTCCATCGAGGCCGTGCCGTCGCGGTCGATCACGCGGCCCTGCCGCTCGGAGGTGCGGGACGCCTTCATCTCGCGAATGATCGCGGCGAGGTCACTCGCGGTCGATGGCGTCGCGCCCGTCAGCGGATAGCAGCCGAGCGTGCGGAAACGCACCGAGCGCCATTGCGGCGTCTCGCCCGGCCGCAAGGGCAGGCGCTCGTCATCGACCATGATCAGCGCGCCATCGCGCTCGACCACGGGCCGCAGGCCTGCGAAATACAGCGGCACGATCGGGATGGTCTCGAGCTGGATGTAGTCCCAGACGTCGAGCTCGGTCCAGTTCGACAGCGGGAAGACGCGCATGCTTTCGCCGGGCGCAAGCAGCGTGTTGTAGAGACTCCAGAGCTCCGGGCGCTGGTTCTTCGGATCCCAGCGATGCGTGACGCTGCGATGGGAGAAGATGCGCTCCTTGGCGCGCGATTTCTCCTCGTCGCGGCGCGCGCCGCCGATCGCGGCGTCGAAGCCGTGCATGTCCAGGGCCTGGCGCAGCGCCTGCGTCTTCATCACGTCGGTGTACAGCGCCGAGCCATGAGCAAAGGGGTTGATCTCCTGGGCGATCCCTTCGGGATTGACGTGGACGAGGAGATCGAGGCCGAGCTCGCGCACGCGCCGGTCACGGAACGCGATCATGTCCCGGAACTTCCAGGTGGTGTCGATGTGCAGCAGCGGAAACGGCGGCTTGCCCGGATAAAACGCCTTCATCGCCAGATGCAGGAGCACCGAGGAGTCCTTGCCGATCGAATACAACATCACCGGCTTGCGAAACTCCGCCGCGACCTCGCGCAGGATTGCGATGCTCTCGGCCTCGAGCCGGCGCAGATGGCTGAGGAGAGGCGGATGCTGTTCGGCTGCGGCCGGCCGCAGCGCGGATGCAAGCCCCGCCGCATGTTGGACCTGCCCGTTCATGCCGCCACTCCCGCGCGCTCGCCGAACAGGCGCGCCGAGGTTGCCGCGCTCAGATCGAGGTCGTGGATGCAGGCGGCGACCGCGGCGCGATAGGCGTCGTTGACGCCGCAGCGCTCCAGCAGCTCGAGCTGAGCCGGGGTCACTGCGCCCGTCGCGCGCGACTGGTAGCGATAGGCGCTGTCGGAGGTATGGAGATTGGGCACCTTGTAGATCGCCGCCTCGCTCGGAAAGATGACGCGGGCGTTGGTTGCATGCGCCTGGTCCGGCTGCTGCCAGCAGGTCACGGCGTCCTCGGCGAAGCTTGCTGACAGGCCGAGGCGATCGAACAGGACACGCACCGATGCGATCGGCTCCTTGCTGACCTCGTACACGTAATGAGTAACCGGAACGCGGTGCCGTCTGGCGTAATCCGAGACACGCGCCGCGCTCAGGGCGGCGATGACATAGTGCGCCAGCAACGTCGCCTCCGACGCCCTCGAGATCAGCTTGTCCAGCCAGGAGGCGAGCGCGCTGGCCGGCTCGCGATCGAGCGCGATCAGATGCAGCCGTTGCGGCGGATAGCCCGCATCGATCAGCAGCTTCAGCGGATTGAACAGGCTTTCCGCGATGACATAGGGGCCGATGGTCTCCTTGCTGAACAGGTTCGGCTCGTCGGCCGCCGACGGGATGATCCAGGGCGTGAGCGGCCGGCCGACCATCGCGTCGCGCAGCATGGCCTTGAGCGGCTGATAGTATGACGGCATCCCGGTCATGCCGAACAGATTGCTCAGCGCGGTCGAGCCGACGCGAGCCTTGCCGCAGGCGAAGTAGAGCATCGGGAAGTCCTGCGCCGGGCGATCCCGAAAGCTCTCGGCAAGGCACTGCGTCACCTCGCGCATCAGCGTCTGCAACGTCACGGACCTGCTCTGGAAGGCGCCGACCGGCGCCAGCGGCATGGTGTCGAGCGACGGATGCTCCGCCCTGATCAGAGTGGCCATCTCTGCAATGGAATCAGCCGACGTCACGTCGAGAAGCATGTGCCTGCTCCTTTCTCAGTTTCGAAATGGGTTTGAGAATGTGCTTCGGGATGAAATGACGTGGTGGCGCGGCCGCGGGGCGCCCGCGCCGATCGATCAGGCCGCGCGTACGGTGTCGAGGAATCTCTCCACTTCCACCCTGAGATTGCTGCTCTGGGAGGTCAGCGAACGCGCCGAATCCAGCACCTGACCCGAGGCCTTTCCGGTCGCGCTGGCACCGCGATTGACCTCGGTGATCCGCTCAGCGACCTCGGCCGTGCCCTTGGCCGCCTCGCCGACATTGCGTGCGATCTCCCGCGTCGCTGCGCCCTGCTGTTCGACGGTGGCGGCGATGGTCGCGGCGATGTCGGAGATCTGGGTGATGGTGGAGCCGATTTCCTTGATCGCAGCGACGGACTCCTGTGTCGCCGACTGCATGCCCGCGATCTGCGTGCCGATGTCCTCGGTCGCCTTGGCGGTCTGGGCCGCGAGCGCCTTGACCTCGCTGGCGACCACGGCGAAGCCGCGTCCGGACTCGCCGGCGCGCGCGGCCTCGATGGTCGCATTGAGCGCCAGCAGGTTGGTCTGCTCGGCAATCGCCGTGATCAGCTTGACGACGTCTCCGATGCGCCCGGCCGCGGCCTGCAGCTCGTTGATCCGGGCGTCGGTGCGTTCGGCCTGCTTGACGGCCTCGTTGGCGATGCGGCTGGAATCGTGAACCTGGCGGCTGATCTCGGTGACGGAGGCGCTCATCTCCTCGGTGGCGGAGGCCACCGCGCCGACATTGGTCGACGCCTCCTCCGACGCTGCAGCCACCATGCCGGACAGCGCCTGCGTCTGGTTGGCGGTGCCTGACAACGTGCCGGCGGCTCCCTCCAGCTGATGCGCGGCCGAGGACACCGTGGTGACGATGCCGCCGACAGCCGCCTGGAACGCATCGGCGAGCTTCATCATCTCCGCCTTGCGCTGTTGAGCTGCGATCTTGTCGCGGTTCTTCTGATCCTGCTCCATCTGCTCGATGCGGATCAGATTGTCCTTGAAGGTGCGAGCCGCGCGGGCATTGTCGCCGACCTCGTCACCCCGCTGGGTGTAGGGGATTTCGACCGCCTTGTTGCCGTCGGCGAGCTCGAGCAGAACGTCGCCGACGCGCCGGATCGGACGGGCGATGGTGAACGAGGAGAACACGGCCGAGCCGATCAGGATCAGCACCACCAGCCCACCGACCAGGATCGCGACGTTGCCGACGCGCTCCATCTCGGCCGACAATTGGCTCTGCCGCAGCGACAGCATGTCGGTCGCGATCTTCACGCCTTCACCGAGACGCTTCCTGATCTCCTGGTCGGTGGTGACGACCGTCTCGTCGAAGATGCGCCTGCTGGCCTCGTCGGACTTGAAGTAATCCATCGCCGCCGCCTTGAACGCGGTCCCGATGGCGATCAGCTCGTCGATGCCGGCCTGGACGTCCTTGTTGTTGGTGAGCCCGCGCGAGGTTTGCAGGGCGGTGAGCAGTGTCTCCAACCCGCCGGTCACGATGTCGCGTTGTGCCGGGTCGCCGGTCGAGGCGAAGCGCCAACTCGCCGCGCTGGCCGAGGCCATGGCGGCATCGGCGGTGCGCAGCTCTGACTCGATGCTGAAATGCACGGGGGAGGCGAGCAGGCTGGGCAGGCTCGTCAGCTTGGGAAAGCTCTGCTTCCAGGCATCGAAGGCCTGGTTGCGGGCCGACACCTTGGCGAGCACCTCGCCCCGCGCCTTCGCAAAATCGGCACCGGCGGCGGCGGTCTTGTCGATGGACTGGCGAATCTCCGCATACAGTTGCTGCGCCACCGCGCGGGTCGCGCGCTGGCGCGCGGCCTCGACCTCGCTGCCGGCTGCCGCGAGATTCGATTGGAGGGCCTGCAAGCCGGACTGCAGGCGGTCGGGCGTCGTCGCGCGGGCGATCTCCTGCTGGTTGAGCTGAGCGCGCAGCAGCGCCGCGTCGGCGCCCTGCGCATTGGACTTGTTGGCCATGTTGATGACGGCCAACCGAGTGAGCTCGGCGATCGACTGATTGCCGACGATCTGGTTCGCCAGCATGCCCGCGACCAGAACCACTCCGATCCCGGCCGTAATCCCGAGCTTTGTGCCGATCTTGAAATTGAACCCCAACATCCCCCAACTCCCCGAAGTTGTATCGGGGCAGTAGGCTCAACCAAGATTAAAGAAGATATAAATACCGCAGCCCGTACAACTACAGGTAAAAAGTTCCACGCAGGAACCGTGGGGAGGGAATTTGTTTCGGCAGCCGAATTTCTCCGATTCGACCGGCTTCGCTCAGCGCGTCACCACCACCGTGGTGCCGATCGACACGCGGTCATAGAGGTCGGTGATGTCGGAATTCAGCATGCGGATGCAGCCATAGGACACGAAGCCACCGACCGAGCCCGGCACATTGGTGCCGTGGATCGCATATTCGCCGCCGGCCAGCGTCATCGCCGCGACCCCCATCGGGTTCTGAGGCGAGCCGCCGGCGATCACGTCCGGGATGTTGGGCTTGTCGCGCTTGACGGCCGCGGGCGGTGCCCAGGCCGGATTTTTGTACTTGCCGTCGATCTTGGTCGTGCCGGCCCATTGCCGTCCGGCCTTGCCGACCCCGACCGGATAGCGCATGGCGTGGCTGCCATCGAGCACGAGATAGAGCTTGCGCTCGCCGGTCCTCACCACGATCGTGCCGGGCGAATAGTCGCCGGCGATGCCGACCAGCTCGGGGCGCGCCGACGCCGCAGTTGTCGTTGCCGCGATCGTGCCGATGGCCGACGCCGCTATCATGGCTGCCTTCACGGCCAGCCCAACCGTTCCAGTCCGCATTGCCATCCCCTCAGCCCGTTGCGCGGCGGATGCTCCCCAGCCGGGAGCACTCGCATGGCTTGAGGAAATGAAAACTTCTCAGCCAAGTAAATGACCTGAAAACAACACTCCCGCGGAATCATCCGCGGGAGTGACGTTGTGCTTGACGAGCGAGGAACCCGGTTCGGACAGCCGAACTCAGGCCTGCGTCTCCTTGCGGTTCTGGCGGTGCTGCACGAGATCGTCGACGACGGCCGGATCAGCGAGCGTCGAGGTGTCGCCGAGCGCGCCCGGCTCGTCCTCGGCGATCTTGCGCAGGATGCGGCGCATGATCTTGCCGGAGCGGGTCTTGGGCAGACCTTGCGAGAACTGGATCTGGTCGGGCGAGGCGATCGGGCCGATCTCCTTGCGCACCCAGGCGACGAGCTCCTTGCGCAGCTCCTCGCTCGGCGTCTCGCCGGCCATCAGGGTGACATAGGCGTAGATGCCCTGGCCCTTGATGTCGTGGGGATAGCCGACCACGGCCGCTTCCGAGACCTTGGCATGCGCGACCAGCGCGCTTTCGACCTCGGCGGTGCCCATGCGATGGCCGGAGACGTTGATGACGTCGTCGACGCGGCCGGTGATCCAGTAGTAGCCATCGGCGTCGCGGCGGCAGCCGTCGCCGGTGAAGTACTTGCCCTTGTAGGTCGAGAAGTAGGTCATCTCGAAGCGGGCGTGATCGCCATAGACGGTGCGCATCTGGCCCGGCCACGAGCGGGTGAGGCAGAGATTGCCCTCGGTCGCGCCGTCCAGCGGCTTGCCGTCGGCGTCGACGATCTCCGGCACCACGCCGAAGAACGGCCGTGTCGCCGAGCCCGGCTTGAGCTTGGTCGCGCCCGGCAGCGGGGTGATCAGGATGCCGCCGGTCTCGGTCTGCCACCAGGTGTCGACGATCGGGCAGCGGCCGTCGCCGACGACGCGGTGATACCATTCCCAGGCTTCCGGATTGATCGGCTCGCCGACCGAGCCGAGCAGGCGCAAGGATGCGCGCGAGGTCTTCGTCACGGGCGCATCGCCGCCCTGCATCAGCGCGCGGATCGCGGTCGGCGCAGTGTAGAAGATGTTGACCTTGTGCTTGTCGATGACGTTCCAGAACCGCGAATTGTCCGGATAGTTCGGCACGCCTTCGAACATCAGCGAGATGGCGCCGTTGGCCAGCGGCCCGTACAGGATGTAGCTGTGGCCGGTGACCCAACCGACGTCGGCGGTGCACCAGTAGATGTCGCCCTCGTGATAGTCGAACACGTATTGATGCGTCATCGAGGCGTAGACGAGATAGCCGCCGGTGGTGTGCAGCACGCCCTTGGGCTGGCCGGTCGAACCCGATGTGTAAAGGATGAACAGCGGGTCTTCCGCGTTCATCGGCTCACACGGGCAATCCGTCGTCACCATCTCCGCGGCCTCGTGGTACCAGAGGTCGCGCGTCGGGTTCATCTCGATCTTGCCGCCGGTGCGCTTGACCACGACGACCCAGTCGACATTGTCGACCTTGTTCAGCGCTGCGTCGACATTGGCCTTCAGCGGCACCTTGCGGCCGCCGCGCAAGCCCTCGTCGGCGGTGATGACGACCTTGGAATCGCAATCCTTGATGCGCTGGGCCAGCGAGTCCGGCGAGAAGCCGGCGAACACCACGGAGTGGATGGCGCCAATGCGGGCGCAGGCCAGCATCGCATAGGCCGCCTCCGGGATCATCGGCAGATAGATCGTGACGCGGTCGCCCTTCTTGACGTTGCGGTTGCGCAGGATGTTGGCCATCTTGCACACTTCGTCGTGCAGCTCGCGATAGGTGATGTTCCTGGATTGCGAGGGATCGTCGCCCTCCCAGATGATCGCGGTCTGGTCGCCGCGGGTGGCGAGGTGGCGGTCGATGCAGTTGTAGGCGGCGTTGAGGACGCCGTCCTCGAACCATTTGATCGAGATGTTGCCCGGGGCGTAAGAGACGTTCTCGATGATGGTCGGCGCCTTGACCCAGTCGACGCGCTTGGCCTGCTCGGCCCAGAAGCCGTTGGGGTCCTTGATCGAGCGCGCGTACATCTCCTGGTACTTCGCGTCGTCAACGAAGGCGCGTTTCGCCCACTCGGCCGGGACGTCGTAGATCTTCTCGGACATTTCACACCCTCCACATGCGGCCTGCCGTCGATCCTGGGCAAGCCATCGTTGTTCCCACTATGCGTCCGCGTAACCGGCGGCGACAAGGCAAGACAAGTAGGACCTTCGGCGGGGAGGCGGTCTGCGCAGGATCAAAGAATTGTGCGCGGAGGTTGCGGAAGCGACGATTGGGCCGACGTCCGCCAAAGCTCCAGACATCAAGGTTACCCGGAATCGGCCCCTTTGTCGGTATCTCGCGACCGTCCTGCCCAAATTTAGGGACTCGCCATCCGCGCTCCGACGCCCTAAATCGCCTTGAAGCTGTGGATAACCCGGCCGGAACCAAAAGGCGGGCCGGGGCATTGAGCGGATGAACACGACGGCAGGGCGTCTAAAGCAATGATGGACCAGCAGAATTTCGAGAGTCCCAGGGTCGGCCCGGCCGATACCGACGTGGCGCTCGCGAAGGCGCTGGGCCAATGGCCGCCGAAACCGGCGCGCCGCAAGCTCACCCCGGCGGATCTCGCCCACGCCAAGACCGCCAACGCCCAGGCCAATGCCAAGACCACGGTGGAGGAATTGGCCAAGCGCATCGGGCTCAAGCTCGGCGATCAGTCGGAGCTGACCATTCGCCGCATCAAGCGCGGCAAGAGCTACACCTTCATCCGCGCCAACGGCACCCAGATCCGCCATGCCGGCACCATCCGCCGCCTGCACGCGATGGCGGTGCCGCCGGCCTATCGCGAGGTGCGCTACGCCCCCGATCCGAGCTTGCATCTGCAGGCGGTGGGCATCGATGCCGCCGGTCGGCTGCAATACCGCTACCACACCGATTGGGAGAAGGTGCGCGAGCATCGCAAGGCGCATCGCCTGGCGAAGCTGGTCGGCGCGTTGCCGCGGATCCGTCGCGCGGTGTCGAAGCATCTCGCCGGCGACGAGCCGACGCGGGAGTTCGCGCTGGCCGCCGTGATCGAGCTGATCGCGCGCACCGCGATCCGCCCCGGCAGCGAGTCCTATGCGCGCCTCAACGGCACGCGCGGTGCCGCGACGCTGTTGAAGTCGAACGTTCTTCTGGAAGACGACGGCCTGGTTTTGACGTTCAAGGCCAAGGGCGGCAAGGCGGTGCGCAAGGAATGCGACGCGTCCAAGCTGGTGCGCGCCGTCGGCATCCTGCGCGGCCTTCCCGGCCGGCGCATGTTCCAGTATCGCGACGCGCAGGGCGTGGTGCGCGCCGTCTCGACCACCCAGGTCAACGCGTTCCTGCGCGAGATCGCCGGGATCAAGATCTCGGCCAAGGATTTCCGCACGCTGATGGCTTCGGCCGTCGCGCTGGAGACGCTGTCGCGGATCACCCCGGCGGACAGCGCGCGCGGACGCAAGAAGCAGATTCTCGAGGCGATCCGCGCCGCCGCCGACGAGCTCACCAACACGCCGGCGATCTGCCGCAAGAGCTACGTGCACGACACCATCGTCACCGCGTTCGAGGACGGCATCCTGGAACGTTTCGCCGCGACCATGAAGGGCCAGCGCTCGCAGACAAAGCGCGAGCAGCTGCTGGCCCAGGTGGTGACGGCCGTCTCGGCCTGAAGCCGCGATCGATCAAGTCTGACAACGCGGCCCGATCTTCGACGACGCGAGGAAGCGCGCGATCGGATCGAGCTGCTTGCACGGCACCGCCGCACTCTTCACCGCCGCAGCGTCGCGCTTGCCCGGCCGCAGCACGGCCTTCTTGATATTCGCAGCCCTGGCCCTGCGCGCAACAGACGCATTTCGCCCGTCCGCGCGCACGGCCTTCGAGACTAGCGGCAGACGCACACCCTCGGTGAGGTCGATCGGCTGCACGTCGAAGCTGCGGTCGTTCTCACTCAGCGTATCAACGCCGGGAATGGGCTCTCGGATCAGCGACGACATCGTCTCGCCCGTGCTGTCGCCGGGCGTCGCCGCGGCGAGCACCATCTTGGTTGCGAGCAAGCAGCAGATTATCACGAGGCAGAACCCCGCAATCCAGATCGTTCTGTTCACTGTTGGAAACCCCCGCCGATCGCGCCGGACAGTGCAGGACATCCCCTTCCCGCAGCCGGCGTCCTGACGACCAATCAACCTTAAGAAAGTCTTACTCGCAATGTTTTCGGCAGGTTCGGCCGGGGTAGGCTGGCGTTGTAGTTAATGCGAACGCGGCCTCGGCCAATGACCGACCTGCACCGATGAGTCCCAGCTGCGACAATGCGGCGCGCGACATCTGGGCCATTGAGTCGGCGAGACGATCTCGGTCGCCATTGGTTTCACGGATCACGTTAAATTATGCCGCGAAACTCGCTCAGAGAAGCGCGCGTAGCTCGGTCCGACACGACGCAAGAGCGCCAAGCTCACATCAGCATCGGTGTCGCAGTCGAACTCATCAAGCGGCCCTGCCGCCCGTCTTTAGGGAGCTACCCATGTCCAAGCGCATTGCCTTCCTCGCTGCCGCCGCCTTCAGCGCGCTGTCGCTGACCTCGATCGCCGTCGCGCCCGCCAGCGCCGAGGAGAAGACCGTGATGGTCGGAGGCGCGGCGATGTATCCGTCGAAGAACATCGTGCAGAACGCCGTCAATTCGAAGGATCACACCACGCTGGTCGCCGCGGTGAAGGCCGCCGGTCTGGTGCAGACGCTGGAGGGCAAGGGCCCGTTCACGGTGTTCGCGCCGACCAACGCCGCCTTCGGCAAGCTGCCGGCCGGGACCGTCGACACGCTGGTGAAGCCGGAGAACAAGGCGACGCTGACCAAGATCCTCACCTATCACGTCGTGCCCGGCAAGCTCGAGGCCGCCGACCTCAAGGATGGCCAGATGCTGAAGACGGTCGAGGGCGAGCAGCTCACCGTCAAGCGCGAGGGCAAGAACGTCATGATCGTCGACGCCAAGGGCGGCACCTCGATGGTCACGATCCCGAACGTCAACCAGTCGAACGGCGTCATCCACGTGGTCGACACCGTGCTGATGCCGGCGTCGTAAGACCCGGCGCAACACCGGACGCGTCCGTTTCTTCCTCCTCCTCGCGGATGCGATCCCGAGCGAGCCGGGCCCACCCCGGCTCGCTTTTTTGTGAGAGCCATTGCTCAGAAAGCATCGATTTGCCGGTTTGAGCCCGTAACGGGCGGACCGCCTTTGGCGTATATTTGGTTGGAACCTGCGACCCCGAACAATCGAGCCCGTCATGTCCAGCATCGCCGCCACCGATACGACGATCAGCGCCCCGCAAGCCAAGGTGATCCAGCCGGCCTGGGTCCGCGTCATGCACTGGATCAACGCCGTTGCGATGATCCTGATGATCATGTCGGGCTGGCAGATCTACAACGCCTCGCCGCTGTTCGACTTCCGCTTCGATCGCAGCATCACGCTCGGCGGCTGGCTCGGCGGCGCGCTGCTGTGGCACTTCGCCGCGATGTGGCTGCTGATGCTCAACGGCCTCGCCTATCTCGTCACCGGTCTGTTGACTGGCCGGTTCCGCCGCAAGCTGCTGCCGCTCTCGCCAGCGTCCGTCATCGCCGATCTCAAGGCGGCACTGACCTTCAAGCTGTCGCACGACGATCTCACCGCCTACAATGCCGTGCAGAAGCTGCTCTATCTCGGCATCATCCTGGTCGGCATCATCGTCGTGCTCACGGGGCTCTCGATGTGGAAGCCGGTGCAGTTGCACTGGCTGGTCAGCCTGTTCGGCGACTATCCAGCGGCTCGCTACGTCCATTTCGTCTGCATGGCGCTGATCTGCGCCTTCCTGGTGATCCACATCCTGCTCGCGCTGCTGGTGCCGAAGAGCCTGCGCGCGATGATCATCGGCCGCTGAGAGGAGAGCTCATCATGGCCAAGCGTCCGTTCCTCATTCCCGGCGTCGACAAGCGGCTCCTGATCAAGGACTCGCTGAAGGTGATGCCCGATCTCACCCGCCGCCGCTTCATCACCGGCGGCGCCAGCCTGGGCGCGCTGACCCTGCTCACCGGCTGCGACGTCGTCGATGGCGACACCGCAGAGGAGCTGCTCAAGAAGGTCTCGAAGTTCAACGACGCCGTGCAGTCCTGGATCTTCAATCCCGACGCGCTGGCGCCGACCTTCCCGGAGAGCGCGATCACCAAGCCGTTCCCGTTCAACGCCTACTACACGCTCGACGAGGCGCCGGAGATCGACGCGGCCGACTGGAAGCTCGAGGTGCGCGGGCTGGTCGACAACAAGAAGTCGTGGACGCTCGACGAGCTGCACGCGCTGCCGCAGGTCAAGCAGATCACGCGCCATATCTGCGTCGAGGGCTGGAGCGCGATCGGCTCCTGGACCGGCACGCCGCTGCGCGACTTCCTCAAGCTGATTGGCGCGGATACGCGGGCCAAATATGTGTGGTTCAACTGCGCCGATGCGCAGGGTTACAACTCGCCTTTGGACATGCGCACCGCGCTGCATCCGCAGACGCAGATGACGTTCAAGTTCGCCGACCAGATCCTGCCGCGCGCCTACGGCTACCCGATGAAGATCCGCGTTCCGACCAAGCTCGGCTTCAAGAACCCGAAATACGTCGTCGCGATGGAAGTCACCAACGACTACAAGGGCGGCTATTGGGAGGACCAGGGGTATAATTCCTTCAGCGGGAGCTGAGCGCTTTTGGCGAATTGAGTCGCGACCGCCGCCACACCCTCCGCCGTCGTCCCGGCCTTGAGCCGGGACCCATACCCACAGGGCGTGGTTTGAGGCAGGCAGGTCATGGGCATTTTTGCCCATCACGTCCGCCGCGGCGTATGGGTCCCGGGTCAAGGCCGGGACGACACTGTTGGTCAAGCGCGGTCTTTGGCCTTCAGCTTATGTTGGAAGGCCGCCATCACCGCGCCGAGCAGCAGCAGCGCCGCCGAGACATTCAGCGCATAGGTCAGACTGCCCATCGCATCGGTGATCGCGCCGACGGCGAATGGTCCCAGCGTCTGACCGATGCCGAATGAGATCGTCAGCGCCGCGATCGCGCGCGGCCACGCGGCTTGCGGCAGGTTGAAGCGGACGAACGCCGTCGTCGCGGTGGTGACGGTGGAGAAGGCGATGCCGAACACGGCCGCCGACAAGGTCAGCATGATCGGCGTATGGCTGAGCGAGGGCAGGCCGGCGCCGATCGCGTTGATGGTGAGGATGAGCGCGGTGGGCCAGCCGCCGCGGTCGAGCGCCAGCACGCGGCGCCACACCCAGGGCGTGGTGAAGCCGGCCAGCCCGATCAGGCACCAGAAGCCGGATTGCGCCGCCGCGCCGCCGCCGAGATCGCGCACATAGGCGATCATGAAGGTGAGATAGGCGATGTAGCCGGCACCGTAGAGGAAGTAACCGAACAGATAGATCGCCATCGGACGCAGCGAGACGCGGTCGGCGCGCGACTCCGGCATGGCGGCGTTCGATGGCAGGCGCATCAGCAGCAGCGGCACGATCAGCACCACGCCGACGGCCGCGAGCACCGCCCACACGATCCACCATGAGCCCGGCCCGAACGCCTGCAGCACGAACGGCGCGATCAGGCCAGAGATCACGATGCCGAGCGGCGGTCCGGCATAGAACAGGCTGAGTACGAAGCTCGCCTGCGCCGGCCGCGCCAAGGCGACGCGTGCGGCCAGCGCCCCGCCGGCCACCAGCGCGACGCCGGCGCCGATCCCCGTGACGAGCCGCGCGAGGCTCAACGCCACGAAGTTGCCGGTCAGCGCGCACACCACCAGCGACGCCAGCGCCGCCAATGTTCCGCCGCGCACCGCAGCCAGCCCGCCGAAGCGCCGGGCCATCTGCGAGGCGATCAACGCGCCGATCAGATAGCCGGCGGCGTTGACCGTGTTCATGAAGCCGGCCGCCGAATATGACCAGAGCAGCGTGTCGCGCATGTCCGGCAGCACCAGCGCGTAGGCGAAGCGGCCGATGCCGAGACCGATGATCGGGCCGAGCGACAGCGTGAGATTGGTCAACGCCGGGTGGGCCGGCGTCGTGTCGGAAGGCGAGGGTGGCAAGACATGCTCCGGCGCGGCGATCGGCCGGCACTTCATGCTGCTCGGCGGCGATTTTCGCGCACATTACCGCTCGTCGTAGCGCTACAGAAGAGGTGCGCCGGCAATGGTGGCTTGCCAAGGGCGCAGGAGGGCTTTAGCACTCCGCCGATTTTGACAGCTCCCGTCATTGCCGGCCGCCTGCCGTCGACCCGATCGGCGGCAAGCCGGCAATCCCAAGCATGATGGATGCCCGTGCAACGCCCGGGCATGACCAGACCTCAGAGGACAACGACCATGGCGACCCATAAGCTCCTGCTGCTGCCCGGCGACGGCATCGGCCCCGAAGTGATGGCCGAGGTGAAGCGGCTGATCGGCTGGCTGAACGGCAAGGGGCTGGCCTCGTTCGAGACCGAGGACGGGCTGGTTGGCGGCGCCGCCTATGACGCGCACGGCGCCTCGATCTCCGAAGCCGACATGGACAAGGCCAAGGCGGCCGATGCCATCATCTTCGGCGCCGTCGGCGGCCCGAAGTGGGACGGCGTTCCCTACGAGGTGCGTCCCGAGGCCGGCCTGCTCCGCCTGCGCAAGGATCTCGGCCTGTTCGCCAATCTGCGTCCCGCCGTGTGCTATCCGGCGCTCGCGGACGCTTCCAGCCTGAAGCGCGAGATCGTCGAGGGCCTCGACATCATGATCGTGCGCGAGCTCACCGGCGGTGTCTATTTCGGCGAGCCCAAGACCATCACCGATCTCGGCAACGGCCAGAAGCGCGCGATCGATACCCAGGTCTACGACACCTATGAGATCGAGCGCATCGCCCGCGTCGCCTTCGACCTCGCGCGCAAGCGCAAGAACAAGGTGACGTCGATGGAGAAGCGCAACGTCATGAAGTCGGGCGTGCTCTGGAACGAGGTCGTCACCGCCGTTCACGCGCGCGAGTACAAGGACGTCACGCTCGAGCACCAGCTCGCCGATTCCGGCGGCATGAACCTCGTGAAATATCCGAAGATGTTCGATGTCATCGTCACCGACAACCTGTTCGGCGACATGCTGTCGGACATCGCGGCGATGCTGACCGGCTCGCTCGGCATGCTGCCCTCGGCCTCGCTCGGCGAGGTCGACGCCAAGACCCACAAGCGCCGCGCGCTGTACGAGCCGGTGCACGGCTCGGCACCGGACATTGCCGGCAAGGGTCTCGCCAACCCGATCGCGATGCTGACCTCGTTCGGCATGGCGCTGCGCTACTCGTTCGATCTCGGCAGCCTCGCCGACAAGCTCGACGCCGCCATCGCCGCCGTGCTGGCGTCAGGCCTGCGCACGGCGGACATCAAGGCCGAGGGCTCGACCCCGGCTTCGACCACGCAGATGGGCGAGGCGATCATCAAGGAGCTGGAGAAGCTCACGGCGTAGTTGGCGCCGAAGGCTCATTCGAGCCGAGCTGTTACCACGCAGA
>NZ_CAFI01000397.1 GCF_000239775.1 Bradyrhizobium sp. ORS 375 | reverse complement strand
TGCCACGAACGCCGATTTCGCTTGGGGCACCCCCCTCCCTGTCCCTCCCCCACAAGGGGGGAGGGAACGCTGGGGGCACGATCGATTGCTCGTCGTGAACATGCTCCTCGGCGCGCGAGGTCCTGATCATGCTGACCTTCCTCGCCCGCCGCCTCGCGCAGATCATCCCGACCCTGATCTTCGTCTCGATCCTGATCTTCTCGCTGCAGCAACTGCTGCCCGGCGATCCCGCGCTGGTCATGGCCGGCGAGGAGCGCGATCCCGCGGTCATCGAGCAGATCCGCAAGCAGTACCGCCTCGACCAGCCCCTGCCCGTGCAATACGGCTACTGGATCAAGGGCGTGCTCTCGGGCGATTTCGGCGAGTCCTTGCGCATCAAGATGCCGGTGCGCGATCTCATCCTGCAGAAGCTGCCGGTGACACTCCAGCTCGCGTCGATGGCGATCGTGATCGCGTTCCTGATCGGGATTCCCGCCGGCATCATCTCCGCCGTGAAGCGCGGCACGGTTTACGACTACGCCGCCAACCTGTTCGCGCTGTGGGGCATCTCGACGCCGAACTTCTGGCTCGGCATCATGCTGATCTTCGTGTTCTCGATCCAGCTCGGCTGGCTGCCCGCCTCCGGCTATGTCTCGCTGGCCGAGGACTGGCGCGCCAGCCTCGCCGCCACCATCATGCCGGCCTTCGTGCTCGGCAACGCCATCGCCGCCATCCTGATGCGCCACACCCGCAGCGCGATGCTGCAGGTCTTGAGCAGCGACTACATCCGCACCGCCCGCGCCAAAGGCATCTCCGAGCGCCAGGTCATCCTGCGTCACGCGCTACGCAACGCTTTGACGCCGGTCATCACGCTGGGCGCGCTGGAGCTCGGCACGCTGTTGTCCGGCGCTGTGCTCACCGAGCAGATCTTCTCGATTCCAGGCTTCGGCAAGCTGATCGTCGACGCCGTCTTCAACCGCGACTACGCCGTCGTCCAGGGCGTCGTGCTGGTCACCGCCACCGTCTACATCATGCTCAACCTGATCGCCGATCTCGCTTACGTCCTCGTCAATCCGCGGTTGAGGAGCTGACATGGCCGAGACCACGCTGTCAGCACCGGGGATCCGCACCCTCGCCCCGCTCGAGCGGCCGATGCAGCGCACCTGGCGCCGCCTGGTCAAGCGCAAGGGAGCCATGGTCGGGCTCGGCCTGATCGCGGCCTTCATCCTGCTCGCGATATCAGCGCCGCTGGTGGCGCCCTATGATCCGATCAAGACCAGCTGGGCCCTGGTGCGCAAGGCGCCGTCGGCGGCGCACTGGTTCGGCACCGACGATCTCGGCCGCGACGTGCTCGCCCGCGTCATCTACGGCGCGCGCGCCTCGCTGATGGCCGGCGCCATTTCGGTCGTCATCGCGCTGGCGATCGGCGTGCCGATCGGCATGCTCGCGGGCTATCGCGGCGGCTTCATTGATGCCCTGATCAGCCGTATCACCGACGCGATGCTCGCCTGCCCGTTCCTGATGCTCGCGATTGCGCTCGCGGCATTCCTGGGCCCGAGCCTCGGTAATGCGATGATCGCGATCGGCATCTCGGCGACCCCCATCTTTGTCCGGCTCACCCGCGGCGAGGTGCTGAGCGTCAAGGTCGAAGAGTATGTCGAGGCCGCGCGCAGCGTCGGCGATACCGACCTGCAGATCGCCGTCAGGCACATCCTGCCGAACATCATGCCGGCGCTGCTGGTGCAGGCGACCCTGTCGGTCGCCGCCGCCATCATCGCCGAGGCCGCGCTGTCGTTCTTAGGGTTAGGCCAGCAGCCGCCGGCGCCGTCCTGGGGCAGCATGCTCAACGCCGCACAACGTTTCCTCACCAACGCGCCGTGGATGGCGATCTGGCCGGGCCTTGCGATCTTCCTGGTCGTGCTGTCGCTCAACCTGCTCGGCGACGGCCTGCGCGACGCGCTCGATCCGCAGCAGGAGGAATGAGGCGCTTCGCGGAGGGCCTCCGCCGCCGCCCCACCCTCCGCCGTCGTCCCGGCCTCCGAGGCGGGACCCATAACCACCGTCAGTCGTTGTTGCGCGAGAGGGTCACTCCGCGCCTGCCTCAAACCACGTCCTGTGGTTATGGATCCCGGCGTTCGCCGGGACGACGGCTGGGGGCGTTGAATGAGCGATCAAACAAAACGGCGGCTGCAAAGGCAGCCGCCGTTGATGTCGTCGAACCATAATCGCGTCCGTCACGTCGCCTTCAGCGCGTGGTCAGTCTCGGCGTCGAACGCCGCGATTTCCTGGGCACGCTTCGACTTGGCGGCGGCCTGGTGGTTGGTGGCGATGACGGTGTAGACGGCCGGCAGCACGAACAGCGTGAACAGGGTGCCGATCGACATGCCGGCGACGACGACCAGGCCGATCGAGAACCGGCTGGCGGCGCCGGCGCCCGAGGCCGTCAGCAGCGGGATCAGGCCGGTGACCATCGCCGCCGTGGTCATCAGGATCGGCCTGAGACGAATGCGCGCCGATGTCTCGATCGCCTGGCGGCGATCCATGCCCTCGTTGAGCTGGAGCTCGTTGGCGAACTCGACCATCAGGATGCCGTGCTTGGTGATCAGGCCGACAAGGGTCAGCAGGCCAACCTGGGTGTAGATGTTCATCGTCGCGAGGCCGAAGAACAGCGGAATCAGCGCACCGACGATCGCCATGGGCACGCTGATCATGATCACCAGCGGATCCCGCAAGCTCTCGAACTGCGCCGCCAGCACCAGGAAGATGATGATCAGCGCGAAGCCGAAGGTGATGGCGAGCTGATTGCCTTCCTGGACGTATTGGCGGGCGTCGGCGAGATAGTCGTGGCTGAAGCCCGACGGCAGATTCTTGGCCTGCTTCTCCAGGAAGTCGACCGCCTGGCCGACGGTGACGCCCGGCATCGGCACCGCGGAGAAGGTCGCCGAGTTGAGCTGGTTGAAATGCGTCAGCGAGTTCGGGTCGGTCGCGGTCTCGATGCTGACCACCGTCGACAGCGGCACCTGCTGGCCCGCCGAGGTCGCCACATAATAGCCCGACAGCGATTCCGGCGACAGCCGTTTGTCGCGCGGCACCTGCGGGATGACCTGGTAGGAGCGGCCCTCGAGGTTGAAGCGGTTGATGTAGTTGCCGCCGAGCAGCACCGCCAGCGTGTTGCCGATCGACTGCATGTTGATGCCGAGATCGCTCGCCTTGCTGCGATTGATCCAGACCTTCACCACCGGCTGGTTGAACTCGAGGTCGCTGTCGGAGACGATGAACATGCCGCTCTTGCGCGCGGCGTCCTTCAGCTTGGCCATCTGCTCGTAGACCGCCTGGAAGCCGTTGGTCGAGCTGATCACCATCTGCACCGGCAGGCCGCCCGGGCCGCCCGGCAGCGCCGGCAGATTGAAGGCGAAGGCGTTGATGCCCTCGATCTTCGACAATTCCGCCTGCACCAGCGGCTTCAGCTTGATCGAGGAGCGCGTGCGCTCATCCCAGGGCTTGAGCAGCATGCCGGCGAAGCCGCCCTGCGGACCTTGGATGCCGTTGAGGATGAAACGCAGGTCGGTCTCGGGAAACTTCTGGAACGCCTTGTCGACCTTGTCTGTGTAGAAATTGATGTAGTCGATGTTGGCGTATTTCGGCGCCTTGGTGATCGAGAACACGATGCCCTGATCCTCCTCCGGCGCAAGCTCCTTCGCGGTGTGCATGTAGAGGAAGCCGACGAGGCCGAGGATGGTCAGCGCGAACAGCGCCGTCACCGGGCGATAGTCGAGCGAGCGGTCGAGCTGGCGGCCATACCAGCGCGTCATCGCGCCGAACACGCGGTTGACCAGCCGCGCGAACCGCCCCTCCTCGGCGCTGCGCAGCAGCACCGAGCACATCATCGGCGACAGCGTCAGCGCGATGACGCCCGAGACGATGACGGAGCCCGCCAGGGTGAATGCAAACTCGCGGAACAGCGATCCGGTGAGGCCGCCGAGGAAGCCGATGGGCGCATACACCGCCGCCAGCGTAATCGTCATCGAGATGACGGGGCCGACGATCTCGCGCGCCCCCTGCAGCGCAGCCTGCACCGGTGCCTTGCCCTCCTCCAGATGGCGGTGGATGTTCTCCACCACGACGATCGCGTCGTCGACGACGAGGCCGATCGCCAGCACCATCGCCAGCAGGGTCAGCAGATTGATGGAGAAGCCGAGCGCCAGCATCATCGTGCAGACGCCGATCAGGGACAGCGGGATCGTCACAACGGGGATGATGACCGAGCGCAGCGACGCCAGGAACAGGAAGATGACGACGATGACGATCAGCACGGCCTCGCCGAGCGTATGCTCGACCTCGTCGATCGACGACTGGATGAACTTGGTGGAATCATAGGCCACCTTCATCTTCATCGATGGCGGCAGGTTGCGCTCAAGATCGGGGAACAGCGCGCGCACGCCCTTGACGATGTTGAGCGGGTTGCCCTGCGGCGTCGCATCGACGCCGATGAAGATGGCGCGCTCGCCGTTGAAGGCGACGCTGGCATCGGTGCTCTGCGCCGCCAGCTCGACGGTGGCGATGTCCTCCATCCGCACGAAGCCGCCGTCCTTGGCCTTGACGATCATCCGCTTGAACTGGTTGACGTCGGTCAGGCCGGTGTTGGTCGTGACGTTGGAGACGATGAAATAACCCTTCGCCTGGCCGGCCGCGGATTGGAAGTTGTTGGCGGCGATTGCCTGCGCCACGTCGGTCGGCGACACGTTGCGGCCGGCCATCTTCTCCGGATTGAGCCAGATCCGCATCGCGAAGGTCTGGCCGCCCAGGATGTTGGCCGCGGCGACGCCGTCCACCGTCGACAGCACCGGTTGAACGACGCGCGTGAGATAGTCCGAGATCGCCGAGCCCGACAGCTCCTCGCTGGAGAAGCCGAGATACATCACCGAGGTCGTCTGACCCGTGGTCTTGGTGACGATCGGGTCGTTGGATTCCTTCGGGATCAGGTAGCGGACCGAGTTGACCTTCGCGAGCACCTCGGTGAGCGCCTGGCTCGGGTCGAAGTTGAGCTTGATGAACACCTGGATCGTGCTGGTGCCCTGCACCGAGGACGAGGTGATGTAGTCGACGCCCTCCGCCGAGGCGACCGCCTGCTCCAGCGGCGTGGTGATGAAGCCCTGGATCAGGTCGGCGGAAGCGCCGGGATAGACCGTCGTGACGTTGACGACGGTGTTGGATAGCTTCGGATATTGCCGGATCGGCAGCACGAACGCCGCGCGCAGGCCGAGCAGCAGGATCAGCAGGCTGACCACGACCGACAGCACCGGGCGCTTGATGAAGATATCGGTGAAACGCATCTCGGCAATCCCGTCAGCAAAGGTCGGATGAGGTCCGGACGGGCCGCCTGATGGCGGCCCGTATTAGCTCAAGAATGTGCTCAGTAGCGCGGCGGTTTTGCCGGCACCGGCGGCGGCGGATCGGTCGAGATCGAAACCGCGGCACCCGACTGGATCTTGAGCTGGCCGACGGCGACGACGCGGTCGCCCTCCTTCAGGCCCTTCAGGATGACCGCACGGCCATTGATGCGGTCGCCGGTCTGCACATAGGTGCGGTCAGCCGTCAGCGTGACCTTGCCGTCGTCGGCCTTCTTCTCGTTGATGACGAACACGGAGTCGCCATACAGCGTGTAGTCGACCGCCGTCTCCGGCACCGTCAGCACCGGCGGCTTCTCCGGCAGCACCACCGTGGTGGTCGCGAACATGCCGGGCTTGAGGATGTGCTCGGGATTGGCGATCGTCGCCTGCACCCGGATGTTGCGGGTGTCGGTCGCGATCTGCGGCTCGATGGTGGTGATCTTGCCCTCGAACGTCTTGCCCGGATAGGCGTCGACGCCGACGCGCACGGTCTGTCCGACCTTCAGCTGGCCCGAGTCCTTCTCCGTCACGGTGAAGTTGACCCAGAGCTGCGACAGATCTGTCAGCGAGACGATCTGCGTGCCGGCGGACAGATACTGGCCGAGCTCGACCTTGCGCACGCCGAGGTCGCCGTCGAACGGCGCCCGCACCAGCTTCTGTGCGATCAGCGCCTCGGTCTTGGCGACGCCGGCCTGGGCCTGGTCGAACGCGGCCTGGGCCTGGTCGACGGTCGCCTGCGGACCGAACTGGCGCGAGGCGAGCTGCTTGGCGCGGTCGAGCGAAAGCTGCGCCACGGTCACCTGGGCCTTGTAGTTGGCGAGGTCGCCCTGCTCCGGCGCGTCGTAGAGCTGCACCAGGGGCGTGCCCTGCTTCACCGTCGTGCCCGGCGTGAACATGATCTCGGTGATCCTGCCCGAGGCATCCGCCGTCACGTTGACCTGATGCACGGCGGCGAGATCGCCGACGGCCATCAGCAGGTTCGGCACGCTCTCCGTGGTCGCCGTAGCGGCGCTGACGTTCAGTGGCGGCGGCTTCATGTTCGCGAAGAACTGCGCGATCATCTTGTCGCGAAACATGTTGAACCACACGAAGCCGCCGACCAGGCCTGCGAGCAGGAGGCCAACGATGATGAACCACAGCACCGGACGAGTGCGCTTGCGCGGCTTGTCGTCGATCGGCTTGCCGGAGAGCTTGGGTTCCGTCGCAATGTTCATGTCATGCACTTTCTGCCGTCGCCGGCCGGGCCGGAGGTTGCGACAATTCGTGGTCGAGATGGTACGCAATCGCGGCGTCGGTCAATCCGATGCCGCGCAGGATGAACTCACTGATCTGGCGCTCCAGGCTCGCTGCGGTTCCATAGTCCACACAGGGGATCGATGGAAGCCGGGTCAAGGCCGCCATCAATACGGTGTGATGCGCGAACCAGAACAGGTCGCGAGGCGCCGCCGCCGATCGCACGGCATCACCAGCAGCGACTGCACTTTCGAGACAGTTAACGAATTTGGCGCCGATCAGATCATCGATCTTGGTGTACAACAGCCGCGCGAACTCGCCATCGTCGAGATGGCTCGACGCCATCAGGCGCAACCGCTGCTCTTCCTCGTCATCGGGCCCGTCGGCGATGCCGAGGAAGTGCCGGACCATGCCGGCCATCATCCTGACCAGCGTGCCGGTCGAAGGTTCCTGTCCGAGCAGCAGCTCGAAATCCGGATCGGCCTCGCATTCCTCGCTCAAGATCTCGGCATAGAGCGCCGCCTTCGACGGGAAATGCTTGAACAGCAGCGCTTCCGAGATCGCGGCGGCCGCGGCCACGCTCTTGGTCGTCGTGCCGGCATAGCCGTGACGCGCGAAGCAGCGCTTGGCCGCTCCGAGGATCAGCTGCCTCCGGAGATCGCTTGTCATGCGCAAACTGGACATCGCCTGTGAGTAAATACTCACTTGATCCATGTCAAGAAATATGCCGCGGCGCAGCACCGTGGAGCGGTCAAGTCCCTGAAATGACTGGGAGAGAGCGGCGGCGCCGAAGGCAATTTCGTACCGCAGCAACAAGGCGGTTCTGCGGCACGCTCCGGTGGTGACGGCCCGGATCGACACCACCCGGCGGATTTTCTTCCGCCGCTGACCGTGCGACGGTCGCAGCAATAACGAAGAATCGACCGGGAGAACCAGAGATGACCGACGACGCAGCGCTCGCCGACGATTTCGATCTCGCGCGCCTGACGCCCGGCTTCTACGCCGACCCCTACCCGACCTATCGCGCGCTGCGTCAGCATGCGCCGGTCAAGCGGATGCACAACGGCTCCTATTTCCTCACGCGCTACGATGATCTCGTCACCGCCTACAAGGCGACGAAGGCGTTCTCGTCCGACAAGAAGCGTGAGTTCGCGCCGAAATACGGCGCGTCGCTGCTCTACGAGCATCACACCACCAGCCTCGTCTTCAACGATCCGCCGGCGCATACGCGCGTCCGCCGCCTGATCATGGGCGCGCTGTCGCCGCGCGCCATCGCCGAGATGGAGCCCGCGCTGATCGCGCTGGTCGACGGGTTGCTCGACCGGATCGCGGCGAAGGACCGCTTCGAGCTGATCGAGGACTTCGCGTCAGCCATTCCGATCGAGGTGATCGGCAACCTGCTCGGCGTGCCGCACGAGGAGCGCGGCCCGTTGCGCGATTGGTCGCTCGCGATCCTCGGCGCGCTGGAGCCGGTGCTGACAGAGGAGCAGTTTGCCCGCGGCAACCGAGCCGTCGCCGACTTCCTGGAATATCTCGAAACCCTGGTCGCGCGCCGCCGGGCGGCCCCGGGCAATCCGGAGCGCGACGTGCTGACGCGGCTGATCCAGGGCGAGGCAGACGGCGAGCGGCTGAGCGAAAAGGAGCTGCTGCACAATTGCATCTTCCTGCTCAATGCCGGCCACGAGACCACGACCAATCTGATCGGCAACGGCCTCGTCCTGCTGTGCCAATATCCGGCCGAGCGGAAGAAGCTCATCGAGGCCCCCACCCTGATCCGCACCGCTGTCGAGGAAATCCTGCGTTACGAAAGCTCCAACCAGCTCGGCAACCGCATGACCACCGAGCCGGTCACGCTCGGCGACATCACGCTCGACGCCGGCACCTCCGTCACCCTGTGCATCGGCGCCGCCAACCGCGACCCTGCCCAGTTCGACGACCCCGAACGCTTCGACATCACCCGCCTCGCCAACCGCCACCTCGCCTTCGGCACCGGCGCACATCAATGCGCGGGGATGGCACTGGCGAGACTGGAGGGTGCTGTGGCGATTGGGCGGTTTTTGGCAAGGTTTCCGAACTATCAGCTCGCTGGTGAACCGGTGCGTGGCGGGCGGGTGCGGTTTCGCGGGTTTGCGAGTGTGCCCTGTGTGGTCGAGGAGTGGGGCACGGACCACGCCCGTGGGGCGCGAGTTGCACCAATTCAGTCAGTTGATCGTAGGGCGGATTAGCGAAGCGTAATCCGCCGCCGACAATCGGAATGCTCTCAAGAGACTGCGTCGACCAGGAATATCGTCCATCACACGCGGCACTCAGGGAGGCATTGTGGCATGCAAGATCAATGTCGCCGGCGCGGCGGATTACGCTTCGCTAATCCGCCCTACGCGCTCTCACTCCTCACCCCGAGGAGCCCGCCGCAGGCGGGCGTGTCGAAGGGCGAGGCCCCAATCGTGGCCTCATGGTTCGAGACGCGCCTTCGGCGCTCCTTACCATGAGGGGAAAATCCGAAACCTGGCCACAGAAATTACTTTCTTTTTTTCAGAATTCATGTATATCTTCGCTCCGTCCCGCCTCACACGAGGGACGCTTCGCGGTCGTCACGAACGTCGAGGCGGGATGCGGTGGGCGTGTCGGTGCTGCGGCGTGGATTTCCAGCCGGACGAACGGCAACGATGCGCACGGTCAAGTCGCGTGGTCCTGACACCCCGAAGCTGGTGTCACGTTCGCGTCGGCGCTCACGCGCCGCGCGGGCAACGGTGGCCAGAAAGCCCGGCGCACCGGGGAGAGCGCGAAGCAGCCGTCAGACCATCGCGCGGGGAATGCCGGGTGTTCTCGGCTGAACCTGTGGTT
>NZ_CAFI01000398.1 GCF_000239775.1 Bradyrhizobium sp. ORS 375 | reverse complement strand
CACTCCGGCGATCTCGCTGGACGACAGCGGCACCCGCGTCACCCGCTCCGGCATGAACACGTCCTGCACCCGCGAGATCGGCAGGCCGAACAGCTGGCCTCCGATCATCGCGGTGACGTATTCGACGACGGCGCCCTCGGTGGTTTCAATCTTGCTGCTCATTGCACGCTACTCCTGCCCTTCCCCGTTACGCCGCACGCTTCGCCGCGTCGGCGCGGGCCCGTTCCTCGATCTGTTCCTTGAGCGCCGCGATCAGACCCGGACGGTCGAACTTGGCGATGTAGTCGTAGAGGCCGGCCTGGCGGCCGCGTTCGATCGCCGCCGGCGACACCAGCGACGACACCGCGATGACCGGCAGCTGGTGCAGGTTCTGGTCGGCGCGGATGGCTTCGGTGAACTCGAAGCCGTTCATCTCCGGCATCTCGATGTCGGTGACGACGATGTCGAAGGTGTGCCCGGAGCGCAGCGTGGCGAGGCCCTCGAGCGCCGAGGCCGCCGTGCGCACCTTGTAGCCCGCCGACTTCAGCACCGGCGCCAGCATGTTGCGGAAGAACGGCGAGTCGTCGACCAGGAGCACCGACTGCGTCTGAGATTCCGTCGCCATCTCCTTGCGGATGAACCAGTCGGCGAACGCCATCGGCAGGAAGTGGCCGACGTCGATCACCTCGGTG
>NZ_CAFI01000399.1 GCF_000239775.1 Bradyrhizobium sp. ORS 375 | reverse complement strand
TTCTTCACGACGTTTGCGACCGCGCGCGAGGAGGAAGCGGTGGGCATCCTCGCCGGCGCGTGGATGGGCGGCCGGCGCGGCGCGCTGCTGATGCAGACCTCCGGCTTCGCGACCCTGCCGAACGCGCTCGCCTCGCTGGTCGTGCCCTGCCAGATCCCGCTGATCATGCTGGTCTCCGAGCGCGGCACGCTCGGCGAGTTCAATCTCGGCCAGTCGCTGGTGTGCCGGACGATGCGGCCGGTGCTCGATGCGCTGGCGATGGAGCATCACACCATGACCCGGCTCGACGAGCTCGAATTCACCGTCGACCGCTCGATCAAGCAGGCGGTCGCCACGCAGGCACCGGTGGCATTGATCCTGTCGCCACTGCTCACCGGCGGAAAGGTGTTCGCATGAGCACGGCTCTCCCCAACACCAAGATCATGAACCGCCACGACCTCACCTGCCGGCTTGTTGCCAAGCTCGCGCACGAGGAGGCCGTGATCGGCGGCATCGGCAACACCAATTTCGACCTGTGGGCGGCCGGCCCGCGGCCGCAGAACTTCTACATGCTCGGCAGCATGGGTCTCGCCTGCCCGATTGCGCTCGGCGTTGCGCTGGCGCAGCCGCAGCGCCGCGTGTTCGCGCTCGAAGGCGACGGCTCGCTGCTGATGCAATTGGGCTGCCTGACCACGATCGCGAGCCTGGCGCCGAGCAATCTGACCATCATCGTGATGGACAACGGCATCTACCAGATCACCGGCAGCCAGCCGACGCCGGCCATGCGGGCCGACATCGTGGGCATTGCCGCAGGCTGCGGCATCGCGTCCAGCCATTGGGCAGCGGACGAGGCCGATTTCGAACGCCTGGTCGATGCCGCGCTGGACACACAAGGCCCGATGCTGATTGCGGCGAAAATCGACGACAAGCCGGGCGTCGGAGCCACGCGTCGCGATCCGGCGCAGATCCGCGAGCGCTTCATGCAGGGGCTCGGCGTCAGGATACCGATCTGACCGGCGAACGAGTGTCGCAGCACTCACCCTGCCCAGGACCACGAAACGCCATCAACTGGCCCGGTTGGCCGGGTTAAGATCGGCGTTTCGTCGCCGGCGCCGTTAACTACACCTCCGGCTCAAGCCGGTGTGAGCGGGGCCCGTGGCCCAGATCATGCTAAGCAGTCGGTTATGAAAACAGTACTTCGTGTCACGGCCTGGCTCCTCGCCGCAGCCGTCGCCTTCGCGACCTTGGGACCACCCAACTATCGTCCGCATTCACACCTGGGCCAGGATGGCGAGCATGCGCTGGCTTTCATCCTCCTCGGCCTTGCCTTCGGCATCGCCTATCGCAGCCGCCGGCTGGCGGTGGCGACGTTGGCCGTCGGCCTGATCGGCCTGCTCGAGCTCGCGCAGCTGTGGGCGCCGGGACGGCATGCGCGACTGGAGGATTTCATCGTCGACGCCGCGGCGGCCTGCATCGGCTTTGGTGTCGCGGCCGGGCTCGACTGGCTGGCGCGGCAGCTCCGCCCGCAGACCACCTGAACGCAACGGGGCCCCGCTGCTGCCGCAGCGAGGCCCCTGCTCGTATCATCCGTCAGATCACTCGATGATCTTGATCACGCGGCGGGTGCGCGGATCGACGATCACGCGGCGATCGTTCACCACGGCGTAGCGATACTCGGTGTAGCGCGGCACCGGCCGCAGCTCGACCGTATCCGGCAGCGGCTCGCCGACCACGACGCGCTCACGCACCACGACGGACGGCGCACGCTCGGCGTCGATCGAGTTGATCACCGCATTCGGGATCTCCAGGCCGGCACCGACGGCCGCACCGACGGTGCCGCCGACCATGGCGCCTACCGGACCGGCAACGGCGCCACCGGCGGCCGCGCCATTCGCAGCGCCTTCGACGGTGGTCGACTGGGCGAACGCCGCAGTCGACGCCAGCAGCGAGGTGGCGATCAGCGAAACGGCAAGACGGGTCCTCATCATTCTCTCCTCCAGTGGTTCAAGGTGCCCGCTCAACACCGAGGGATCGCCTGTAGTTCCGGTTCCAGATGGCCGAAACTTCATCATGTCCTGGGGAACGAAAACGGCGCGAGGACAACCACCGACAGGGCCTGTGCTCTGGCCCGAGGCGGAGAGATGGCTCGTTGCTATCCACGCTTCAAACAGCGCACGCGCATTCGCCGTCTCGCGGCGGATCACGCCCGAGTCCTGCGATCGACCGGAGCCCTCGATCAATCGA
>NZ_CAFI01000400.1 GCF_000239775.1 Bradyrhizobium sp. ORS 375 | reverse complement strand
CCGTGCGGTCAAGCGCAGCGAACAGAGTCATTTACAACAAGCAGGATGCTTCACAGCACCAAGCTTGCGCCGAAATGACCCGGAGATAGTGAAGGCGTCGGTGCAAAGTCGAACGCGGACCGCTTGCGCGGTGGCATTCATTGCACGACCCTACTCGGATCGATCTCCTCTTCACGATGTCAGATAACACGCAGTCTTCTGTAATCCCGGTGAGGATCAGAAGATGCGAAGTGTTGTCTCGCGGACGAATTTGAACCAGCGCTATCAAGCGACCGCTCGGCAATCAAACCATCTGGTGGAGCCAGACGGGATCGAACCGACGACCTCATGCTTGCAAAGCACGCGCTCTCCCAGCTGAGCTATGGCCCCGTAACCAGAAGACGAAAGCGATGCAAACGCCAGAAAATGGTGGGCCTGGGAAGACTTGAACTTCCGACCTCACGCTTATCAAGCGCGCGCTCTAACCAACTGAGCTACAAGCCCCTAACGCTTCAGGGAACTTGCGACGTTCACTACCCCGGCGCATCCGCGCTCGAAACGTGAACCGTCAGCGCGAGCCCTTCAGGCAGCGTGTTCGTCCGCGAAGAAAGAGAAACGAAGACGGCGAAATCCCGCCAATGGAACTCAACCCGATCTGGCGATCGTGTTGGCCCCTGATGTTTCTAAAACAGCTCGATAGTGCGCGATCCGAAGATCGTGGCCCGAAAG
>NZ_CAFI01000401.1 GCF_000239775.1 Bradyrhizobium sp. ORS 375 | reverse complement strand
GACCTCGTCGCGGCGATCGAAATCGGCGCGCGCGTCCAAGCCGCGGAGCAAAGGCTGGACCGAGGCCCGCATCGTGCGCGAGCTGCACCGCCACGGCATCTATTGGTGAGGCGCCAGACCAGACGAAAAAGGCCGGGCTGCTGCCCGGCCTTCGCGTCTCAGAGAGAGAGCGCCGTCACTGCTGGACGGTCTGGATCACGCTGGAGATCGGCCGCGCATTGGTCATCGTCGTCGGCAGCTTGGGATCCTGGCCGACCATCGCGTCATATTGCGGCAGCGTGTCGAGCGTGCCCTTCGGCTTCATCGCCACCACCTTGTAGCCGCCGGCCTTCAGCCGGCGCAGCAGGGTCGGCAGCGCCAGCGCGGTGTTCTTCTGGAAATCGTGCATCAGGATGATGCCCTTGCCCTTCTTGTCGAGCCCGGTCATCACCGTGTTGACGACCTGGTCCGCATCCTTGGAGCGGAAGTCGAAGCTGTCGACGTCGCAGGAGAACATCGCAACGTTGCGGCTGCCGAGATAGGCCACCGCCGACGGGCGGTGCTGCAGCTGCGGAAAGCGGAAGAACGGCGCGGGATTGTTGCCGAGCGCGAACTTGACCGCGCTGAAGCCCTTCTCCAGCTCCTCCTTCGCCGTCTCGTCGGTCATCTTCTTGCCGTTGAGATTGACGTGCGACCAGGTGTGCACACCGACGACGTGACCGGCCGCCTGCACCTGGCGCAGGATCTCCGGATGATAGGTCGCGTGCTTGCCGATGGTGAAGAAGATGCCGGTGGTGCACTCGTCGGCCAGCGCCTTCAGCACCGCCGGCGTGTTGACCGGCCACGGGCCGTCATCGAAGGTCAGCACAACCTCGCGGTCGGCGAGGAAGTCGAACTGCTTGAAATGATCGAGGCCGAAGCCCGGACCGCCGGTCGTATCGACCACGACGGTGCGCGAGATGCCGAGCGCATCCGGATTGGCGCAGGTCGATTTCGGCTGCACCGGCGCTGCGGCGGCGGACGCCGCGGGCTTCGCCGGCACGGTGCCGGTATACTCGACGTCGTCCTTGGCACCCTTGGCGGCGACCTTCGCAGGAGCCGGCGGGGGAAGATCCGACGGCTTTGCCGCGGCGCTCTGCGCGGCGGCCTTGGCGGCATTCGGCTTCGACACCCAATACCAGACACCGGTGATCGCCAGCGCCGCGACGACGGTGGCCAACAGCAAGCCTAACGCATTACGCATGGTTACTCTTCCCGAAAACGCGAGACACGCGATGGACGGACACGACGGCATCCGGCCCTTCAATCAGCTTCCATTAGTGCCAACGAAACGTTAACGCGGTCCCAACACCGCCAGGATCGGCGAACATTTCCAGGACCATGCGGACGCCACATCGGTCATTCGCCGGAGCGACATGTCGCCGCGGCCTCGGGGCTGCGCGAGCCAGGATGGCCGGGGTTGAAGGGCCCGATCTGGCGTGACCCGCGTCACTGTTGCTAGAGAGCAAGCCGGCCATGATGGGGACATTGAACACGGGGCCCGCGCTGATGCGGACCAATGGGAGCCAGCCATGACGAAGACCTTCAATCTCCTGCGCGCCGCCGCTCTGACGGTTGTCGCCGCCGCCACCCTCTCGACCGTCGCGTCGCGCACGAGCTTCGCCTTCAGCGCCGAGGCGCAGCAGATGTGCACCGGCGACGCCTTCCGCCTGTGCAGCAGCGAGATCCCGAACATCCCGGCGATCACCGCCTGCATGATCAAGAACCGCTCCTCGCTCTCCTCCGGCTGCCGGACGGTGCTGGACAAGGAGGTCCTCAAGCGCGGCGGCAAGGTCGCCGAGGCTGGCGACGCGAACTGAATTTGCGGCTCCCAGCCCGAGAATACGCGCCTCGGCTGCGACCGAGGCGCTTGCGAGGCTCGGTTGTGACCACTAAAAGCGCCGCCAATCCTCAATGCCGGGAGGCGTCGGTCATGAGCAAATTCTTTGTCGTCATCCCCCTGGTCCTGATGGCCTCGGCGGCCTCGGCCCAACAGCAGCCCGGTCAGGATGCCTGCGCGCGCGACGTGTCGCGGTATTGCCGTGCGGTCATGAACAACGGCGACCAAGCGGTGCTGGCGTGCCTCAAGGAGCACCGCGCCAAGCTGTCGAAGGCCTGCGACAAGGTGCTGACCGAGCACGGACAGTAGGCCGTGATCTCAATCGCACGTGCGGATTCGCCTGCGCAGCCCAGAGCTCTGACTCGCCGTGCCACCCCCGCCGTCATTCCGGGTTCAATCGCCAAAGCTGCGCTTTGACGATTGCCCCGGAATGACGCGGTGAGAGCAGTCGTCCCTCAGCTTCGATGTCGACGAGCTAAGATCGACCAGCTACGGCCCGCTGCGTGCTGCGCTTGCCACCGCCGGCGCCTGCTCTGCGGTGCGGTCGATGTCGTCGCGGCTGCGGACCGAGCCGAACGGGCGCTCCAGCATGCGGCGGATGCGCACGGGATCGGCGCCGATATGGAAATCGATCGCGCGCTTGTGCAGCTCGCGCTCGGCTCGGGTCGAGCGGTTGCGCTGGCGCAGATAGTCGATCCAGGTCGGACAGTGGTAGCGCTCGGTCCACAGCTCGGGATCGGCGATGTCGCGCGCGATCGACCAGCCATAGGCGCCGTTGCGCTGCCGGCTGAGCTGCACGTCCTGCATCAGATCATGGAAGACGCGGGCGTTGTCCTCGGCGACGCGGTACTCGATCTCGACCACCAGCGGGCCGGAGCGCGGCGTCAGCGTCAGCTGGACCTCGGGATCGGCCAGCGTCTCGCCATCCTCATTGCGGGCCCCGATGGGCGGCATCCGCAGCCACAGGCCGAGCAGCGGCGACACCATCATCAGCGCGCCCGAGACCAGTAGCGCGACCTCGACGCCGGCGGCGTCGGTGAGCCGGCCCCAGCCCCAGCTGCCGATCGCAATGCCGCCCGAGATCGACGCCTGGAACGCGGCGAGCGCGCGGCCGGCGACCCAGCGCGGCGCCGACAGCTGCACGCCGATGTTGAACAGCGCCACCGCGAGCATCCAGACGGCGCCGGCAATGACCAGCGCCGCGGCGGTCAGGACAGGTTCGCTACTCAACCCCACCGCCGCCGTCGCGGCTCCCAAGGTCAGCGCGCAGGTGCGAATCGCGGCCTCGCCCGACAGCCGCTTGCGGATCTCGCCGATGTTGAGCGCGCCGACCACGGCGCCCATGCCGAACGCGCCGAGCATGATGCCGTAGGTCTGCGCGCCGCCATGCAGCAGATCGCGCGCCACCAGCGGCATCAGCGCCGAGATCGAGCCGCCGATGATGCCGGTGACCAGGGTGCGGATCAGCACGATGCGGATCGAAGGCGAATGGATGATGTAGCGGACGCCGGAGACGATGGCGCGGTTGAGCGGCTCGCGCGGCAGCCGGCTCGGCTCGACCACGCGCCGCCACAGGAACAGCGCTGCGAGCAGCGGCAGATACAGCAGCGCGTTGGCGGCGAAGGCGGCGACGGCGCCCGCAGCGGCAACGATGACGCCGCCGATCGCGGGACCGAAGCTGCGCGCGATGTTGTAGCTGATGCCGTTGAGAGCGACCGCGGCCGGCAGCGTTTCCGGCGGCACCTGCTCGCTGACCGAGGACTGCCAGGCCGGGCCCATCAGCGCCATGCCGCTGCCGATCACGAAGCACAGCGCCAGCAGGCGCTCGGGCGTGACGAGGCCGAACCAGGCCAGCACCGTCAGGGTCGTGGCCCCGCCGAGCGCGACGGCGAGCGAGACCAGCGCGACGATGCGCCGGTCGTACATGTCGGCGACAGCGCCGGCCGGCATCGAGATGAACATTACCGGCAGCATCAGCGCGGTCTGCACCAGCGCCACCTTGTCGGCCGACGAGGTCATCTGCGTCATCGCCCAGGCGGCGCCGACGGCCTGGATCAACAGGCCCAGATTCGACAGCAGGCTCGCCAGCCAGATGCGGCGGAACACCGTGTGCTTCAGCGGCGCGGCGATGCTCTCCGCGGCGAACAGCTCTCGTTTCTGCGGCGCATTCATGCAGGTCCGTCCACGTCCCCAGTTCGCGTCCAACGCCGTCGCATTGAACTATCGCTTGATTCCGGCCGGACGTATGTGATGCCTGCGAATGTCTGCCGCTGTCCAGTGCTCGATCCCGATCATGGACCGTGGCCAACGAACACAAAATGAACGAGACGGAGGACCGCCGATGAAGCTGACGCGCCGCACCATTCTGCAGAGCATGGGAACCCTGCCGCTGCTGACGAGCGGTCTGAGCTTACCTGCATCAGCACAAACGGCGGCCACGCCGCCGGCCGGTGACATGCCGCCGGTGCTGTTCGTGCACGGCAATGGCGATCACGCGGCGCTGTGGATGACATCGCTGTGGCGGATGGAATCCAACGGCGTGCCGCGCGCGCGCCTCGCCGCGCTGAACTTCACCGATCCGCTGGCCCGCAATGACGACGCCGTGGCGCAGCCGAACCGCTCGTCGACGGACGACCAGCGCCGCGAGCTCATTGATGCGATCAAGGCGCTGAAGGAGCGCACGGGCGCCGCGCGCGTCGCGCTGGTCGGCAGTTCGCGCGGCGGCAATGCCATCCGCAACGTCGTGAAGAATGGAGGCGGCGCGGATGTCAGCCATGCCGTACTGTGCGGCACGCCCAATCACGGCGTGTTCGATTGGGACGACAGCCCGGGCAGCGAGTTCAACGGCCGCGGCCCGTTCTTGCGCAGCCTGAACGCCGGCGACAGCGAGGTCATTCCGGGCACCGCGTTCCTCACGCTGCGCAGCGACGGGCTGGACAAATATGCGCAGGCCGATGGCCGCCTGGTCGGCAAGCCCGGCGTGCCCACCGGGATCACCGCCGAGGGGCCGGCGCTGAAAGGCGCGACCAACCTCGTGATCGGCGCGCTCGATCATCGCGAGGTCGCGTTCCATCCGCGCGCGTTCCGCGAGATCTACAAGTTCATCGCCGGCCGCGAGCCTGCGTTCATCGCGATCCAGCCGGAAAGCGAGGTGCGCATCAGCGGGCTCGTGACGGGAACGCCCGGCGGTGCGCCGACCAACCGGCCCGTCGCCGGCGCCAGTGTCGAAGTCTATCGCGTCTCGGGCGAGACCGGCGCGCGCCAGGGCGAGCCGGTGTACCGCGGCCAGACCGGCGCCGACGGACGCTGGGGTCCTGCACAGATCGATTCGAGCTCCTCTATCGAGATCGTGCTGACGCAGCCGGGCGCACCGATCACGCATTTTTACCGCTCGCCGTTCCCGCGCTCGTCCGAGGTCGTGCATCTGCGCGCCGCGCGGCCGCTGGGCCAGGCCGATGCCGGCGCCGGCGCCATCGTCATCATGACGAGGCCGCGCGGCTATTTCGGCCTGCCCCGCGACATCGTGCTGCTCGACGGCAAGGAACCTGCCGACGTACAGAAGGGAGTACCGACGGATGCAGCAACGACATTGCGGCTGCCGGCGGGCGACATCGGACGCAGCGTCACCGGACTGTTCAACGAGGAACGCATCACCGCCCGGCTTTGGCCCGCATCGGAAAGTAGGATTGCGCTGATCGAGCTGACTAATTAGTTGCTGGAGTACGATGATACGCAACAGTCAAGGAGAGCGCCCGATCGCGCTCTCCCTCCCGGGTGAGAAGGCAGGGGGCGCAACGACCTTCGCCATGAGGTGTCGTTCACGATCCGATGGTTCGTGGCGCTTCGTCTCACCCTGCGTCGGCGGATTTGCGAGCGCTGCATCGAGGTCATCGTTCGGTCATCGGCTGCACCTCCTGGGATCGCGAGGCCACGCATGAGCACCGCCGACGTTCACTATCTGCCGCAAGTGCGATCGCCGCTCGTGCCCCCGATGCCGCCACGCGCGCCGGACAGCATGGGCGCCCTGCGCCGCGTGCTGCTGATGGGCGAGAATGCGATCTCGACCTGGAGCCAGCGCGCCTATGAGGACGAGATCGTCCGCGGCCGCTTCTTCGGCAGCTCGAGCTACATCCTCAACACTCCCGAGACGATCAAGCACGTGCTGGTCGACAATTGGGAGAACTACGCCCGCACCGTCGGCGCCATCCGCGTGCTGCGGCCGGTGCTGGGCGAGGGCCTGCTGATCGCCGAGGGCAAGGCGTGGAAGCACCAGCGCCGCACCTTGGCGCCGGCCTTCACGCCCCGCGCCGTCTCAGGCCTGATTCCGCACATGGTCGCGGTGACCGACGAGACGATCGCCCGGCTGCAGCAGCAATGCGGCCAGCCGCTCGACCTGCGCGAGATCATGCAGCGCATGACGCTCGACATCGCCGGGCGCACGATGTTCTCGTTCGAGATGGGCCGCCACGGCGCCACCTTGCGCGACTTCGTGTTCGAGTATGGAACGCGGCTGGCGGCGCCGCATCTGCTCGACATCGTGCTGCCGCTGTCCTGGCCGACGCCGCGCGATTTCGCGCGCCGGCGATTCCGCAAGCGCTGGACGGCATTCGTCGGAATGCTGATGGCCGAGCGCCGCGCCGCCGGCAAGCTGGAGGATGGGCCGCCGCGCGACCTGTTCGACCTGATGGGTGCGGCCCGTGATCCCGAGACTGGCGCGGCGTTCAGCGATGCGCAGCTCGCCGACGAGGTCGCGACCATGATCCTCGCCGGCCACGAGACCACCGCGACGGCGCTGTTCTGGGCGCTGTATCTGATCGCGCTCGACCCGGCCAATCAGGAGAAGCTGGCGCAGGAGGCGCGCGCTGCGAGCGACCTCAGCAATCCGGATCAACTGCCGTTCACCCGCGCCGTCGTCGACGAGACGCTACGGCTGTATCCGCCGGCGTTCCTGATCGCACGCGCCGCCAGCGGCCCGGACCAGATCGCGGCCTTTCAGGTGAAGCGCGGCGACGTGGTGCTGATCTCGCCCTGGCTGCTGCACCGGCACGAGCGGCTGTGGCGTGCGCCCAACGCGTTCATGCCCGAGCGCTTCCTGCCCGGCGCGCCGCCGCCGGAGCGCTTCGCCTATCTGCCGTTCGGCGCCGGCGCGCGCGTCTGCATCGGGGCGCATTTCGCGCTGGTCGAGGCGGTGCTGGCGCTGGCGCGGCTGGTCGGCGCGTTCCGGATCGAGCTCGTCGACCGCGCGCCGGTGATGCCGGTCGGCGTTGTCACCACCCAGCCCGACCGCTCGCCGCTGTTCCGGATCACGCCACGCTGAGCGGCCGCGCGTGCGAGTCGACGGAGTTTACCGAAATGTCATGCGCGCGAAGCGATCCGGCGGATTGCCGGATCCGACACTGGTTCGCATATTGAGGGGGCGGGCCGGCTGAGGACCCGGGACACCAGCGCGAAGGACGCCATGCTCGAAGGATTGCGCCAATTCATCGCCGACGTCGTTTCGCCGCAGGAGACGCCGGCGTTCGACGACAATGGCTATCAGCTGGCGGCGACCGCACTGCTGATCCACGTGATTTCGCTGGACGGCGAGCCGAGCGAGGCCGAGCGCCGCAAGCTGCATGGCCTGATCGAGCTGCGTTTCGGGCTCGATCACGGCAGCGCCGACCGGCTGATCGCGCAGGCGATGCTGGCCGAGGGCGAGGCGGTCGATCTCTATCGCTTCACCAGCGTGATCATGCGCGAGGTCGACGAGGCCGGGCGACTGCGCATCGTCGAGATGATGTGGGAGCTGGTGTATGCCGACGGCAAGGTGACCGAGTTCGAGGACAATGTGGTGTGGCGCGCCTCGGAGCTGCTCGGGATCTCGACCCCCGACCGGGTCGACCTGAAGCACCGGGTAGCGGCGCGGCGGCCGGACAATCCAGCCTGAGCCAGATCCGCCCAAAAATTCCCACGCTGGGGAACTTGGATGAACAAACTTTAATTTTGTTCCAGGGAACCGATCGTCGAGTAAACCTATGTGAATCCGTCGTTATTCCGTAAGATGGGCGCCGCGCCGCATTTCCGCCGGCTTGCATGTTCCCCGCTGCCTATGCTCTCGTCCGCCGCAATCGGCTGATGTTCGAAATGTGATCGAAGAGCAGGAATCGTGGGTGAACGTGTCACGCTCGTAACGGGTGCATCGTCGGGGATCGGGACCGAGCTGGCCCGGGTATTCGCCGCGAACGGACACCGTTTGGCGCTCACGGCGCGGCGCGAGGACCGCTTGGCGGCGCTCGCCGCGGAGATCACCGCCAAGGGCGGCCCGGCGCCGCTCGTCATCCCCTGTGATCTGACCTCGCCCGATGCCGGCGCGACCATTCAGGGCGCGCTGGCGGCGGCCGGCGTCGAGCTGGAATATCTGGTCAACAATGCCGGCTTCGGCCTGTTCGGCAAGGCGGTGCAGCTCGACCGCGCCGAGCAGCTCGACATGATCGCGGTGAATGTGCGCGCGCTGACCGAGATGTCGCTGCGGTTTTCCGACCAGCTGATCCGCAACAAGGGCGGCATCCTGAACCTCGGCTCGGTGGCCGGCTTCCTGCCCGGGCCCGGGATGGCGGTCTATTACGCCTCCAAGGCCTATGTCATCTCGTTCACAGAGGCGCTGCGCAAGGAGCTGGCGCCGCATGGCGTGCGTGTCACGGTGCTGTGCCCGGGGCCGGTGCCGTCGGAATTCCAGGACCGCGCCGGCTTCAAGCCAGGTGTCGATTCCGTGATCCTCAACGTGTCGCCGACGGCGGTCGCCGAAGCCGGCTATCGCGGCCTGATGGCCGACAAGCGCGTCGTGCTGCCGGGCCTTGGCATCAAGATCGTGCCGTTCCTGCTGCGCTGGTTCCCGCGCGGCTTCATCCTCGACGCGGTCGGACGGCTGCAGCTGAAGCGGAGTTGATCGCGCTGGCCCGGCGCTTGCTTGATGCCCTATCGACTTGCTCACGCGCCGTTAACCTTCGCTTAGCTATGATCGACAGGTGATGCTCAGGCAAAACCCTTCGCTGCAACCGAACGGGACCGCCCAGGCGGACGTTCGCCATCTCCACCCGACGCCGGCGGCGGCTGCGCCGCATCGGCCCGTCCTCATCATCCTGCATCAGGAAACCTCGAGCCCCGGCCGGATCGGCAACGCGCTGCGCGCGCGCGGCTACCCGCTCGACATTCGCCGGCCGCGCTTCGGCGATGCTCTGCCGGAGACGCTCGATGCGCATGCAGGTGCCGTCATTTTCGGCGGCCCGATGAGCGCGAACGATCCGGACGATTTCGTTCGCCGCGAGATCGACTGGATCGAGGTGCCGCTGCGCGAGCAGCGGCCGTTCCTGGGCATCTGCCTGGGCGCGCAGATGCTGGCGATCCAGCTCGGCGCGACGGTGGGACCGCATCCGCTAGGGCGCGCCGAGATCGGCTACTACCCGATCCGGCCGACGCGCGCAGGACGCAAGCTGTGCCCGCATTGGCCTGATCACGTCTATCACTGGCACCGCGAGGGTTTCGACCTGCCCGCCGGTGCCGACCTGCTTGCCGAGGGCGGCGACTTTCCGGTGCAGGCCTATCAATATGGCAACGCCACCGGATTGCAGTTCCACCCCGACGTCACCTACGCGATGATGTGCCGCTGGACCACCCGCGGCCATGCCCGCCTGGACACGCCCGGCGCCTGCCCGCGGCATCATCATTTCGAGGGCCGCGCCGTGCACGATGCGGCGGAGCGGATCTGGCTGGCGCATTTCCTGGACGGATGGTTGAAGCGGCAGCCGGTCGCGGCGATGGCGGAGGCGGCGGAGTAGCGGGCGGGGATCTTCGGACGATCGGCTTAGGATGATTGGATGTTAGTTCTAAGCCAGCCCGGCTTCGCCAAGTGGCTACGCCGGGCACCACGCTTCGCCCGTCGGGCACTGCGTGGCTGCGCCACGCGTAGCCCGACGGGCGAAGCGTGGTGGAGCCAGGCGGGATCGAACCGCCGACCTCATCATTGCGAACGATGCGCTCTCCCAGCTGAGCTATGGCCCCAAGTCACGACTTTGACAGTCCGAGACAGTCCGACGGCTTGGTCATGCGGCCGCACGAGATTGGGAAGGCGGCCGGCAGATCGGGCGCCATTTACAGTCGGTGCCCTGGCCAAGTCAAGAACGCTCACATCGCCTGTTAGCCTTGACGGGCGGCTTCCCTTGTTTGCGCAGGGGGGAACCGATATCTACCGCAGCAGCGCCCCCCATCCGCCGCGGACAGTTTGAGCCTATGCAGCCCATCGTCATCGTTCTGATTCTGATCATCCAGTTCTACCGATACCTGCTGATCGCGGCGGCGATCTTCTCGTGGCTGGTGGCCTTCGACGTCGTCAACATGCGCAGCCGCGCGGTCGCGACCATCGGCGAATTCCTCTACCGAATCACCGAGCCCGCGCTGGGCCCGATCCGGCGGCGGCTGCCGAACCTGGGCGGGCTCGACATCTCGCCGATCATCCTGTTTTTCCTGCTGCTGCTGATCGAGATCTATCTCGAGCGCTACGTCCTGCCGTTCGTTCCGTAGTCCGCTGACGGCGGCAACCGCGATGCCGTGGCGCCAAACGTCTGACGGCATCACCGTCGCTCTGCGGGTCACCCCGCGCGGCGGCCGCGACGCCATCGACGGCATCGAGACGCTGTCCGACGGGCGTCAGGTGCTGAAGGTGCGGGTGCGCGCGATTGCCGATGGCGGCGAGGCGAATCGCGCCGTCACCGAGCTGCTGGCCAAGGCGATCGGCGTGACCAAGAAGGCGGTGCGAATCACTTCCGGCACGACATCGCGGCTGAAGCAGGTCGCCATCGATGGCGACGCCTCCGCACTGGATCAGGCCTTGCGCGGCCTCACGGCAGACCATAAGCCGACCGGAAAATCTTGAGACGGGCGGCGCTCGCGCGGCCCGCGGCAAACGAACAGTCAGAGGACCAGACATGACCGCGCGCATCATCGATGGAAAACTCATCGCCGCTGACCTGCGCGCGCAGGTGGCCGGCGAGGTCGCGCGGGTCAAACGCGATCATGGCCTGACGCCGGGTCTCGCCGTGGTGTTGGTCGGCAACGATCCCGCCTCCGAGGTCTATGTCCGCAGCAAGCACACCCAGACCCAGGCCGCCGGCATGGCCTCGTTCGAGCACAAGCTGCCCGCCGACGTCGCGCAGGCCGAGTTGCTGGCGCTGATCGCCAAGCTCAACCAGGACCCGTCGGTGCATGGCATCCTGGTGCAGCTGCCGCTGCCGAAGGGGCTGGAGACCGACGTCGTCATCAACGCGATCGATCCGGCCAAGGACGTCGATGGCCTGCATCCGCACAATGCCGGCCGCCTCGCCGGCGGTCAGCCGGCGCTGGCGCCGTGCACGCCGCTCGGCTGCATCATCCTCAGCAAGACGGTGCACGGCTCGCTGGAGGGCATGAATGCGATCGTGATCGGCCGCTCCAACCTGGTGGGACGCCCGCTGGTGCAGCTGCTGTTGAACGAGAACGCCACGGTGACGATCGCGCATTCGCGCTCGCGCGACCTGCCGGCGCTGACTGCGCGCGCCGATCTGGTCTACGCCGCCGTCGGCCGTCCGGAAATGGTGAAGCGCGACTGGATCAAGCCGGGCGCGACCGTGATCGACGTGGGCATCAACCGCATCCCGACGCCCGAGGGCAAGACCAAGCTGGTGGGCGACGTCGCCTATGCCGAGGTGGCCGAAGTGGCCGGCGCGATCACGCCGGTGCCGGGCGGCGTCGGCCAGATGACGGTGGCCTGCCTGCTGGTGAACACGCTGCGCGCCGCCTGCGCCATCGCCGGGCTGCCGAAGCCTTCGGTCTAGGCCGGACCGGCGGCTGTCTCCAGCAGCCGCCGATAGAAGCGGATCATGTCGGCATAGCCTTCGACCGACAGCCGCTCATTGGTGCCGTGAAAGCGCTTGAGATCCTCGGTCGTCGCGCGGAGCGGCGAGAAGCGGAAGATGCTGTCGGCAATGCCCGCATAGTGGCTCGAATCGGTGCCGGCGATCATCAGGCCGGGCGCCACCACCGCGTCATTGAAGATCTCGCGAATGGTGCGGTTGACGAGCAGATAGGCCGGGCTGGTCGTCGAGGTGACCGGCGGCGGCTCGCGGTTGCCGCGCAACGCTGCGATCGAAATGCGGTCGTTGGCCACGGTCTGCCTGATGTGATCGATGATCCCAGCCTCGGTGTCGCCCGGCAGCAATCGGAAATTGACGGTTGCGGAGGCGTTGCCCGGCAGCACATTGTCCTTGTCGCCGGCATTGAAGATGGTCAGCGCGGTCGTGGTGCGCACCATCGCCTCAGTCGGACCGCTCTTGGCGAACTCGCCGAACAGCAGCGGCTTGGTCAGCCAGAGATTGGACAGCACGGCGCGGTTGATGCCGCTCATTTCCGGCGCCAGCGCAGCGAACATCTCGCCGACCGTGCCGTCGATTCGCATCGGCAGCCGGTTGGCCTCGAGCTTGGCCAGCGCGGCGCTCATCATGCCGATCGCCGTATCCCGCGGCGGCATCGAGGAATGGCCCGGCGTGGCCTTGGCGGTCAGCACCAGGCTCGCATAGCCTTTCTCGGCGATACCGACCAGCGCGGCCGGCTTGTCGAGGCCCTTGATGCCGCCCTCCGAGATCAGCAGGCCCTCGTCGACGACGAAGTCCAGCCGCACGTTGCGGGCGGCGAGGACGGCCGCGATCGCCTTGGCCCCTCTGACGCCGCCGACCTCCTCGTCGTGACCGAAGGCGAAATAGATCGTGCGCCTCGGCTGGAAGCCGGCCTTGATCAGCGCCTCGGCCGCCTCGAGCATCGCATACAGATTGCCCTTGTCGTCCCAGGCGCCGCGGCCCCAGACGAAGCCGTCCTTGACGACACCGGCAAAGGGCCGCACGGCCCAGTCGGGCTCGGTGCCCGGCGCGATCGGCACCACATCCTGATGGGCGAGCAGCGCGATCGGCTTGGCCGCCGCGTCGCTGCCTCGCCACGTGTACAGCAGGCTGTGCCCGGCCACGACCTCCTGTGCCGCGGCCGCATGGAAGGCCGGGAAGCTCGCTTCGATATGCGCCTTGAGCGCCACGAAAGCCTCGGCGTTCAGCTCGGGATCGTCGGGACTCGAGACGGTGCGGAAACGAACCGCCTCCGCGAGCCGCTGCGCGGCGGCACCGGCATCGACGCTGGCCTTCGGCAGCGCCGCGACCTCGAGCTGCCGGGACCCCTGGTGAAACGTGTTGGCCAGCACGACCGCAAGCAACGCCGCGCCCACCGCGAGGATGAGAAAAATAACGGCTCGAACGATCCTGAGCAGCCGGCGCATCGCAGAAGCTCCATAGCAAGACGGCGCCGCAGGTCAGACCTGCGGCGCCGTGAAACTGCATCGGAGCGGGGTCGAAAGTCCATCGCCTCGAACCGCGAGGCGCGGAGCGCGAATGATCCCTACTTCTTCGCCGCCTTGGCGCGGGCGATGCCCTCGGCGATCAGCTGGTGGGCGTCCTCGGCATTGCCCCAGCGCAACACCTTGACCCATTTGCCGGGCTCGAGGTCCTTGTAGTGCTCGTAGAAGTGCTGGATCTGCTGCAGCGTGATGTCCGGCAGGTCGCTGTAGGTGCGAACCTTGTCGTAGCGCTGCGTCAGCTTCGAGGAGGGCACCGCGATGATCTTCTCGTCGCCGCCGGCCTCGTCCTCCATCAGCAGCACGCCGACCGGGCGCACGCTCATGACAGCGCCGGGCACGATCGCGCGGGTGTTGGCGACCAGCACGTCGCAGGGATCGCCGTCGTTCGACAGCGTGTGCGGGATAAAGCCGTAATTGCCGGGGTAGCGCATCGCCGTATAGAGGAAGCGGTCGACGAACAGCGTGCCGGCTTCCTTGTCCAGCTCGTACTTGATCGGCTCACCACCGACCGGCACTTCGATGACGACGTTGACCTCGCGCGGCGGATCTTTCCCGATCGGGATGGCGTCGATGCGCATGGATGCTCCGTTGAACTTGAACGGTTGAACTTGAACGGTTGAGGATCGGACGCTCGCGAGAGCGCTCGCATTCGCAGTCGCAAAAAAATCGCGACCGCGCAACAGCTACCTCAGTCCACCAGCTTCGGTTCAATTTACCGCCGCATTAACGCTTAACGCGGCCAGAGCTCAATTCGCAGGCCCTTTTGGGCGATCCCGGCTCAGTTGGTCCAGGCGAAGGCGACCTTGTCGAGCGACTTCGGCCCGAAGCGCTCCGACGACCGCGCGACCATGCGGCCGCCCAACGCGCGGTAGAACTCGGTGGCGGGGTCGTTGTCGGACAACGCCCACACCACCATGCTCTTCAGGCCGCTCTGCGCGAGATCGCGCTTGGCCGCCTGGAAGAGCCGGCGACCGAACCCCAGCCCCTGAAATTCCGGTCGCAGATAAAGCTCGTAGACTTCGCCGTCGAAGTGCAGGCTGCGGGCGCGGTTGCGGCCGTAATTCGCATAGCCTGCGACTTTGTCGTTGAACACCAGCACGCTGACGCGGCTGCCTTTGCGGATCGCGCTGTCCCACCATTGCGGGCCGCGACGGTTGATCAGCTTCTCCAGCTCTGCGCCAGGGATGATTCCCTGATAGGCAGAACGCCAAGCTTCATCATGGGCTGACGCCACCGCAGCCGCATCTGCAGCCTTGGCCGGACGGACTTCGATCAGGGTTGTGCTCATGACCGGATCAAAGCAAGTCGGCGGTCCGCCTTCAAGGTGCCACGTTAAAGATCGGTTAACCTGTGGACTTTCGGCATCACAGCGGCGGAAACCTGTGCCGAAAAGGGACAAATTCGCAACATTGCCGAGAGCCAACGGTGTCCTGTCACCGTGCGTTCATAGCTCGAACGAAAAACTGCAACTGAGTCGCGGCGGCCTCGGTTAGTGTGGCGCCGGCTCAACAATCTTCCCGCCCGGCTGAATGCTGCTGCTTCGCTGCGCCTCATGGTTGATCGCGCTCGTCCTGACAGGATCGGGCGCGTCGGCGCAGCCGTTCGGCCCGGTGTCGTCCGAAGGTGAACCGGCGCGCCAGCAACAGTGGCTGGTGCCCTCGACCGAGCCAGACGTTCCTGCGCATGCGCTGCTCTATCGGCCCGCCGGTGATGGACCGTTTTCGCTGGCGCTGATCGCACATGCCTCGACGCAGAATGCGCTGCGCCGGGCGCAGCTGCCGCAGCCGAGCTACACGGCACTGGCGAGCGCGCTGGTGGCGCGCGGCTATGCCGTGCTGGTGCCAGAGCGGCTCGGGCATGGCCGCACCGGCGGTCCCTATGTCGAGGATCAGGGCGATTGCGCCGATCCGAACTACGCAGAAGCCGGACGCGCGACCGCCGCGCAGATCCTGCGGGCGCTCGACCTCATGCGCGAGCAGGCGTTCGTCGCGAAGGGCGGCGCCGTCGTCATCGGCCATTCGGCCGGCGGCTGGGGAGCGCTCGCCCTCGCCGGTCAACCTCAACACGTCGTATCGAAGATCATCGCGTTTGCCCCTGGCCGCGGCGGCCATGCCGATGACGTGCCGGGACGCGTGTGCGCGGAACAGCGGCTGCGCGATGCCGCCCGCGCGTTTGGACGCAATGCGCATGTCCGAGTCACCTGGCTCGTTGCAGCCAATGACAGCTACTTTCCGCCGGTGTTGTCGCGTGAGCTCGCCAACGCCTTCACATCCGGCGGGGCGCATGCCGACTTCGAGGTGCTGCCGTCCTTCGGGCATGAAGGCCATTGGCTCGCGGAGCAGGACGCCGGTATCGTTGCCGCATCGAGCGCGCTGGCCGCTGTGCTCGTCCGCCCGCCGGTGCGGCGCTCAGCCCGGCCGGGACTCGCGAACTAGCAGGACCACGATGACGCTGTATTTCCTGGTCAAGTACCTGCACCTGCTCGGCGCCATCGTCATTCTCGGCACAGGCACCGGAATCGCATTCTTCATGCTGATGGCGCATCTGAGCGGCGAGGCCGCGTTCATCGCGCGCACCGCGGGGGTGGTGGTGATCGCCGACATGCTGTTCACGCTGTCGTCGGTGCTGCTGCAGCCGGTCACCGGCGGCACGCTGATGTGGCTGTCATCGACCGCCGTCACTGACGGCTGGCTGCTCACCTCGCTCGCGCTCTACGTGGTCGCCGGGCTGTTCTGGGTGCCCGTGATCTTCATGCAGATCGAGCTGCGCGATCTCGCCCGCGCTGCCGATCGCAGGGCCGAGAAGCTGCCGCCGCGCTATTTCACCGTCTTCCGCCGCTGGTTCCTGTGCGGCATTCCCGGCTTCGGCTCGGTCATGGCCATTCTCTGGCTGATGATCGCCAAGCCGTACTAGCGGACTTTGCATGATCGCTTCTCCGACCTCGCGCATCCTCGTGCTCGGCGCCTCCGGACTGATCGGCCGCTTCATCACTGATGATCTGCGCCGGCGCGGCCTTGTGGCTGTTGGCGTCGCGCGTGCGTTCTCGACGTCGCAGCGCGTGGCGGCGCTCGATATCGAACTTCCGATCATGGCACTCGATGCATCCGCATTGGCGGGGCTCATGCGCGCACATGAGATCGACGTCGTCGTCAATTGCCTGGGCGTGCTGCAGGATGGTCCGGGCAGCGACACCCAGGCCGTGCATCGCGAATTCGTGGCACGGCTGCTTGCCGCGATCCCGGCCAGCGGCCGCGGCGTCCGACTGATCCACATCTCCATTCCCGGGACAGCCGACGAGGATCACACCGCCTTCGCCACCACCAAGCGCGAAGCGGAACGGCTGATTGCCTCCTCAGGCATTCCATATGCGATCCTGCGCCCCGGCTTCGTGATCGCGCCCTCGGCCTATGGCGGCAGCGCGATGCTGCGCGCGCTCGCGGCGTTTCCGATCGATCTGCCGGCCAAGGATGCGGCGGCTCCGTTCCAGCCCGTCGCGGTGGCAGACATCGCGACGACCATCGCCTGGCTCGCCATGCGGCCGCTCGATGACGAGGCGACGCGTGCGGTGAGCTGGGACCTGATGCAGCCGGAGCCGGTGACGCTCGGCGGCGTCATCGCCGCCTTCCGCCGCAGCTTCGGCACGACCGATTGGCCACGCCTCACCGTGCCCGCGCCGCTGGTCGATCTCGGCGCCATCGCCGGCGACCTCTCCAGCCGGCTTGGCTGGATGCCGCCGATGCGCCGCACGGCCATCGCCGAGCTGCGCCGCGGCGTGCGCGGCGATCCCGCGGCCTGGATCGCGGCCACCGGCATGACGCCGACAAGCCTGAGCGAAACCCTCGGTGCGCAGGGCGCCGCCATCCAGGACAAATGGTTTGCCCGGCTGTTCCTGATCAAGGCGCTGATCATCGCCAGTCTCGTGCTGTTCTGGGTCGCCTCCGGCAGCATTGCGCTGTTCATCTCGTTTCCCGCGACCACCGCGATCCTGACGACGCGTGGCTGGCCGGAGGGATTTGCAATCCCGTTCGCGGCGATCACCAGCATGATGGACATCTCCGTCGGCGTGTTGATCGCATTCCGCAAAACGGCGACTTTCGGCCTCGCTGCCGGCATTTTCGTCTCGCTCGGCTACATGCTGGGATGCGCGATGCTGACGCCCGACCTCTGGCTCGAGCCGCTCGGCGCATTGGTGAAGACCGCACCTGCGATCGTCTTGATGCTGGTCGCGCTGCTGATGATGGACAATCGCTGATGACGAACTGGCCCGACGACGATGTGATTCTGTATGACGGCGTCTGCGTGTTCTGTTCGCGATGGGTGCAGTTCGTGATCGCACGCGACACCGCCAAGCGGTTTCGTTTCACGCCGATCCAATCGCCCTACGGCGTGAGGCTGGCGCAAACGTTCGGGATCGATCCGGACGAGCCGGACACCAACGCTGTCGTCCATGGCGGCAAGGTGCATCTGAAATCCGATGCGGCGCTGACCGTGCTCTCCAACCTCAAAGGTTGGGGCTGGACCCGCGCGTTGTTCACCGTGCCGAAGCCGCTGCGGGATGCCGCCTACAGCCTCGTCGCGCGCAATCGCTACCGCATCTTCGGTAAATTCGAATCGTGCTTCGTCCCGGACGCGGAGCTGCGTCGACGCGTTCTGGAGCGATAGCTCTGATCGATCGATTGAATCGAACGAATTATACGATACAATTCGTTGGATCGATTGAAATGAGCATGAAATTCTCCTTCAAACCGTTGGTTTGGGAGAGTTTTCCATGACTGCCTCCTCGCAGGACCTGACTGCCGATGCACCCGTTGCCGGTCATTCTGGACGTGCTCGCGCGCCGGCGGCGCCTCATGCATCAGGCTTGTTGCCTGGACTGGCCCTCTCGGCCGCGATCGCAGCCGGCGCCTTCGGGCTGCGTCAGCTGCCGGGGCTCGGGATGTTCAGCCCGATGATCCTGGCGATCGTGGCGGGCATGGCGCTCCACAATGTCGTCGGCACGCCGGCACGGGCCAAGCCCGGCGTCGCCTTCGCCATGCGCCGCGTGCTGCGGGTCGCCATCATCCTGTTAGGCCTGCAGCTCACGGCCGCGCAGGTCGCCGAGGTCGGCGCCCGCGGGCTATTCGTGATCGCGCTGAGCCTCACCGGCACCTTTCTGTTCACGGTGTGGATGGGACGGCTGCTCGGCGTCGATCGCAAGCTAGCCGAGCTGATCGCTGCGGGCACCTCGATCTGCGGCGCGTCGGCCGTCATTGCCACCAACACCGTGACGCGCGCGCATGACGAGGACGTCGCCTATGCGGTCGCTTGCGTGACCGTGTTCGGCTCGATCGCGATGGTCGCCTACCCGCTGCTTCCGGCCGTGCTGCACCTCGACGCGCACGCGTTCGGCCTGTGGAGCGGCGCCTCGATCCATGAGATCGCGCAGGTGGTCGCGGCGGCGTTCCAGGAGGGACGGCAGGCCGGCGAGTTCGGCACCATCGCCAAGCTGGCGCGTGTGATGCTGCTGGCGCCGGTGGTGCTGACGCTCGGCCTGCTGGCGGCGCGCCGGGCGCGCCAGGGCGGGCGCGGTCATACCAGCGCGCAGCCGACGCTGCCCTGGTTCGTGTTCGGCTTCATCGCGCTGGTCGGCTTCAACAGCATCATCACCGTGCCCGCCGAGGCGAAGACGGTGATCGTGACCGCGACCACCTTTCTGCTGTCCATGGCGCTGGCCGCGATGGGGCTGGAGACCGACTTCGCCAAGCTCATGGCCAAAGGGCTGCGGCCGCTGGCGCTGGGCTTCGCAGCCTTCCTGTTCATCGCGAGCTTCAGCCTGGCGCTGGTGAAGCTGACGACGTAGGAGACCATGTGACGCTCGAGCAGCTCCGGATCTTCGTTGCGGTCGCCACCCGCGAGCACGTCACCCAGGCGGCGCGCGAGCTGAATCTCACTCAGTCGGCCACCTCAGCGGCCGTCGCTGCGCTCGAGGCGCGCTACCAGACCAGACTGTTTGATCGCGTCGGCCGCCGCATCGTGCTGACGGCCGCGGGCAAGGCGTTTCTGGTCGAAGCGAAAGCGGTGCTTGCGCGCGCGGCCGCCGCCGAGACCGTGCTCGACGATCTCGCAGGTCTGAAGCGCGGACAGCTCGCGCTGGCGGCGAGCCAGACCATCTCGGGCTATTGGCTGCCGGCCTTCATTCACCACTTCAATGCCGCGCATCCCGCGATCAAGCTGCAGCTGTCGATCGGCAACACCGAGCAGGTGGCAGACCGGGTGCGGGAGGGCTCCGCCGATCTCGGCTTCGTCGAAGGCGACGTCGACGATCCCGTGCTCGCGGCGCAGCCGGTGGCTGAGGACGAGATGGTGCTGGTCGGGCCCGTCGGTCATCCGCTGTGCCGGGGGGCGTCGGTAACGCTCCACGATCTCAAGGCGGCGCGCTGGGTGTTGCGCGAGCAAGGCTCGGGGACCCGCGCCGTGCTCGAAGCGGCGGTCGGACGGTTCGGCATCGCTGCGGCCGAGCTCGACGTGGTGTTCGATCTGCCGTCCAATGAAGCCGTGCGCGGCGCCGTCGAAGCCGGCGCCGGCGTCACGGTGCTGTCGCGGCTGGTGGTGATGCGGGCGGTGAAGGCCGGGCTGCTGGCGGTCGCCAATCTCGAACTGCCGACGCGGCGCTTCTACAGCCTGCGGCATTGGGAGCATCACCAGACGCAGGCCGCGCGGGAGTTTCTGCGGATGGTCGGGGAGAGCCGGAGCTAGTTCGAGGCTCGTCATTCCGGGGCGGCCTCCGCCGCAGCTGGAAGAGGGGAGGCGGAGGGCGACCCCGGACTCTCGTGCCTCATCTCGGGATTCCGGCTTCAGCCGCTGGCGCGGCTGCCCCGGAATGACAGATGTTGACCGTCATCGCGAGCGCAGCGACGCGATCCAGGACTCCCACCACCCGGGACGCCCCTGGATTGCTTCGCTGCGCTCGCAATGACGCGGATCGTTCAGGGCCTACCTAACGACGCCAGCGCTTCCCTTGCCGCGCGCTCGCCCGAGTCGCGGGCGCCGTGAGCGGTGGAGAAAAAGTCGGGCGGGGTCGCTTCGCCGGCGAAGAACAGGCGTTCATCGACCGGCGCGGCCAGCACGGCGCGCTTGCCGGCATGGCCGGGCAGCGCGTGCGAATAGGCGCCGCGCGCGAAGGGGTCGGCGCCCCAGCGGGACTCGGCGAGCGGCCGGAGGCTCTTGCGGATGTCGCTGCCGAGCAGCGCGACGACATCGTCGATCGCCTGGGCCGCCAAGGCGCCCTCCCCTGCCGCCTCGATCTGGCGGGCGAAGCTGCCGCCATAAAAACCCTCGATGCAGGGCTGGCCGAACGGGCGGAGCTGGAAGCTGCCGACGCGTGCAGTGCTGCTACGGCCGCGCATGCCGGAATCTTTTGGCAGGTGCTCCCAGCCCTCCAGCGCGAGCGTGACCTTGTTGTCGAGGCCGAGCGGCAGGCCGGAGGCGGCGGCGACCTTGTCGGGCAAGGCCGGCTTGAAGCGGAGCGCTTCCTCGGCGATCAAGTTGGTCGGGACGGTGACGATGACCTTGTCGGCCGTCAGCGTGCCCTGCGAGGTCGTCAGACGCACGCGCTTGTCGCTGTGATCGATCAGCGTGACATTGCAGTTGAGCGCAACCGGCAGCCCTGCGCCGTAGGCGGCGACCAGCGCGCCATAGCCGCCGCGGACGCGCCAGTTGAGCTCGGTATCCTCATAGGCTTCGAAATCGAGCAGCGACATCTGGTCGAGCTCGCAGCCGTTGAGATAGGTGCAGATCGCATCGATCATGCCGTTCCAGCGATTGCCGGGCTCGAGACAGATGCTGGCCGGCGCGTCGCGGCCGCTCGTGGCGGCCTCGGCGGTGCGCGTGAAGAACGCCTCCAGGGCGCGGAGGAAATCCTCGCGCTCTGCGCGCGGGAACGCAGCCTCATAGGCCTGGTCGCGCCAGGGCGGCCGGGACTTGTCGATGGTGAAGGCGAGCTGCTCGGCGATGACGGCGAAGGAGTTGCGGTCGGCGGAGTGCAACCAGCCGCAGCCGAGGTCGAAGGTCACCTCGGGCGACGCCATGATGGTGTGGGCGCGGCCGCCGATGCGATCGCGGCCTTCGAGAACGATGAAGGAGACGTCTTTGTCGCGCAGCGCATGGGCGGCGCCAAGGCCAGCCGCGCCGGCGCCGATGATCGCGACGTCGATGGAGGATGGGAGACTGCTCATGAGGTGGCGTCGGCTCCTGCAACGTGGACCCGACTACCGCCTCCCCACTGCTGTCATCACCCGCGAAAGCGGGTGATCCAGTACGCCGAGACGGGCGTGTGACCCGGAGAGGCCGCGGCGTACTGGATGCCCCGCCTGCGCGGGGCATGACGGCGGAGGCTGTCGAGACACTGCGCCCCACAAGCGGGGCACGACGAGAGCGGGGTGTTGCGGCACCACACCCTGGGCCACTCGCGTGGCGCTGCAGCGGTTGAGCGGCTTACGCCACCGCTTCCTTCTGCTTCTCCGCGCGCTTGCGCTCGTTCGGATCGAGGTGCTTCTTGCGCAGGCGGATCGACTTCGGCGTCACTTCGACCAGCTCGTCGTCCTCGATGTAAGCGAGCGCCTTTTCCAGCGTCATCTTGATCGGGGGCGTCAGACGCACAGCCTCGTCCCTCGACGTGGTGCGGATGTTGGTGAGCTGCTTACCCTTGAGGACGTTGATCTCGAGGTCGTTGTCACGGGTGTGCTCGCCGACGATCATGCCGCGATAGACCTTCCAGCCCGGCTCGATCATCATCGGGCCGCGGTCCTCCAGCTTGAACATCGCATAAGCGACCGCCTCGCCCTGGTCGTTGGAGATCAGCACGCCGTTGCGGCGGCCCTGGATCTCGCCCTTGTAGGGCGCATAGTTATGGAACAGGCGGTTCATGATCGCGGTGCCGCGGGTGTCCGTCAGCAGCTCGCCCTGGTAGCCGATCAGGCCGCGGGTCGGCGCGTAGAACACCAGGCGCTGGCGGTTGCCGCCGGACGGCTTCATCTCGATCAGCTCGGCACGGCGCTCGCTCATCTTCTGCACGACGACGCCGGAATGCTCCTCGTCGACGTCGATGACGACTTCCTCGATCGGCTCCAGGGTCTGGCCGGTGGTCGGGTCCTTCTGGAACACGACGCGCGGACGCGACACCGACAGCTCGAAACCTTCGCGGCGCATGGTCTCGATCAGGATCGCGAGCTGCAATTCGCCGCGGCCCGAGACTTCCATCGAGTCCTTGTCGTCGGCCTCGCGGACGCGCAGCGCAACGTTGCCCTCGGCCTCGCGCAGCAGGCGGTCGCGGATCATGCGGCTGGTGACCTTGTCACCTTCCGTGCCGGCCAGCGGGGAGTTGTTGACGATGAAGGACATCGACACGGTCGGCGGATCGATCGGCTGCGCCGGCAGCGGGATATCGACGGAGGGGTCGCAGAAGGTGTCGGCGACGGTGCCCTTGGTCATGCCGGCGATGGCGACGATGTCGCCCGCCTCGGCGTCCTCGAGCGGCGTGCGCTCGAGGCCGCGGAACGCCAGGATCTTGGTGATGCGGCCCTGCTCGATCATCTTGCCGTCGGCGGCCAGCACCTTGATCTGCTGGTTCGGCTTCAGCGTGCCGGAGGAGATGCGGCCGGTGATGATGCGGCCGAGATAGGGGTTGGCCTCGATGATGGTGCCGATCATGCGGAACGGCCCCTCCTCGGTCTTCGGCGCCGGCACGTGGCGGAGCACCAGCTCGAACAGCGGCTCCATGCCGCGGTCCTGCGGACCTTCCGGGCTGTCGGCCATCCAGCCCTGCTTGGCCGAGCCGTACAGGATCGGAAAATCGAGCTGCTCCTCGGAGGCGTCGAGCGCCGCGAACAGGTCGAACACCTCGTTGATGACCTCGGTCGGACGAGCGTCCGGACGGTCGACCTTGTTGATGACGACGATCGGCTTCAGACCAACCTTGAGCGCCTTGGAGACCACGAACTTGGTCTGCGGCAGCGGGCCCTCGGCGGCGTCGACCAGCACCAGCGCGCCGTCTACCATGTTCAGGATGCGCTCGACCTCGCCGCCGAAATCGGCGTGGCCGGGGGTGTCGACGATGTTGATACGGGTGTCCTTCCACTGCACCGAAGCGGCCTTGGCCAGGATGGTGATGCCGCGCTCGCGCTCCAGGTCGTTGGAGTCCATGGCGCGCTCGGCGACCTTCTGGTTCTCGCGGAAGGTACCGGACTGCTGCAGGAGGCGGTCGACCAGGGTGGTCTTGCCGTGGTCGACGTGGGCGATGATGGCGATGTTGCGAAGATTCATGGTCGGTGTCTTCTAAGCTTTCTGGAGCTCGTGCTCTGTCCCCGGCGGGGCGCGCGCTTTATGATAGTCGAATCAAGCTGTTAGCTTTGCGACGCGCGCTCGCGAAACTCGGTTCGGCGGCCGGGGCCGGCAGCCCCAAATAGGAAGCCCGGCCATTCGACCGGGCAGACCTCACGCGTTGCGGCGCAATATAGGCAAAAAATGCCAAAAAACAATGACTGCTTTCAGGAATGAGGAGCGGATCCCGGCGGGTCGAGCGGCGGCCTCGCTGACGCCTCGGCCAGCCAGCTCCGCCGGGCCGCGCGAAAGAAGAGGATCCCGATCACCCCGGCAGGCAGACCGATCGGAAGCAACACGGACGGCACGTTGTTGATCCAGTATAGCCGGCTGAAGCCATAGACGGCGAGATAGAGCCCGGGAATCAGCAGCACGATCCCGCTCGCCATCAGCGGACCGGCGAGGCCGGCTGGCCTTGCGGCGACCCACCAGAGCGCGGCAACACCGACAGCTCCCAGGGTGAAGCCCGCGAGCACCGGACTGGGGTCACCGATATGCTGGATTGAGCCCAGGGCGCTCAGCCCGAACAACATCGAACAGGCCCCCGGCAGCAGCAGCGCAAAGCCGCCGAGCAGCATGAGGCTCGGCAGACAGCCGCTCGCAGCGGTCCTTCCAGGCTCGGGGCGGTTTGGAGCAGCGGAGCGCAAGCGATGTTGCGCGTACAAGGTCAGAGCGCCCCCGACGATCGAAGCCGCCAGCCCCTCGAGGAAGAAATCGAAATACCCGCCCATGTGCCAGCGCACGAAGACAGTGAAGTAGATCACCGCGCACAGCCCCCACGCGATCAACCCCAGGCTTCCGACCATGATCAGCGGATCGAGGCAGCCTTTGCCGCGCGGCCCGTCTTCGTTCGGCACGCCCTCCGGCGGCCCCTTCCAGCGCTCCTTCGGCAACGGCAAGCCGCGCGCGGAGTCCGAGCCAGGGCGTTCGGGAGACGTCATCGGACCAGTCTCAGCCCCAACGGCGGTACACCGCCCACGCGATCCTCGCGAGCCCAACGAGGGCTGCCAAAGCGAGAAGCGCCCCGGGGCCGAAAAAGCCGCCGAACTCATTCCATTCGCGGCGCATGAAGGCCATGGTGCAGCCGAACGGAAAGGCCAGGCCCAAGCCTGTGAGGATCGCTCCCACCGTGGCAACCAGGCTGGCAGGCTCTCGCGCCCGGCGCACCTCCTCCAGGAAGGGCGACAGCGGCGGACGGCGGTTGAACGGATCATCATCCATGGCGGCGCGGTATCACCAGGCGAATCGCGAAGCAGACGAGAAGCGGGCCGATTGCGGCCGCCCCCAACAGAATTCCCTCGACCACACGGTCGGGACTCGACGCACGCAACGTATAGGACAATCCTATCAGGGCCGGCGCCGACAGCACCAGCCCGGCGAGCGGCATCAGCAGCGCGAACGCAGGGCGAAGCACCGACAGTGGCGACTTCGCGAGTAAGCCGTCAACCTTCGAAACGGGCGAACGCTGACCCGCCTCATGCCTGCTGTGCTCACCGCCGCCACGCCTTGATGATCAGCGCAAGACCGCCCGCGCCGATGGCGAGACCCAGGCCGACCCACCCGGTCAACTCCGACGGCCAACGCTTCTCCTGCAGGCCGAGATAGCCGAAGACTGCGGCGCAGGCGCCGGGGAGCAGCAGGATGACGCCGATCAGGAACAGCAACGCCGTCATGCAGCCACTGCGCAGCTCGCGTTGCTGCTCGGGTCCGTCGGGCCAGGACGGAATCTTGTCCTCGGGATCACTCATGCCCGGCCCCCGCCAACCGCGCGCGGATGCCGTCAATGGCACCGTTGCGGTAGAACAGGTTGTAGGTGTCGAACGGGATGATCTCGCCGCGCTCGGTGACGAAATGGATGCAGGAGCGCTTGACGTTGCCGACGCAGAAATTGAACCGGTCGAGAAACTGCACGATGGTCACCCGAAACACGTGCTCGTAGCCGAGATTGTCGGGCACTTGGACGGATGGCAGGCAGCAGAGGAATTCGGCGACGCGCTCGCTGGTGTTGAGCGGCCCCGACGACAGCGAGAACAGCTCGACGAATTTGTCCCGCAGCACCGGGTATTTCTCCGGGCTGATCGTATTCGGCATGACCGACAGCAATTCGTCCTGCGGCACCATCGCGGTCAGCGGCAGCACGGTGGTGCCGTTGCGCAGGCCATAGCCGATCGAGATGCTCTCGGGATTGCAGGGCAGCGGGATCATATCCTGCTCGCCGAACACGCCGGTCTCGACCACGCGGCGGCGGATCTCCGACAGCATGATGCGGTCGGTCTGCTTGTTGAAGTCGGCGTTGCGGCCGGCGTCCTGCACCGGCTGCAAGGTGACGCCGCGCACGCACCTCCATTGCAGCGCATGACGGACGATGTCGCCGATCTCGTCGTCATTGACGCCGCGCTTGATGGTCGCGACCAAGGTGGTCGAGATGCCCTGATGCTCGAGATTTTCCAGCGCCTGCTGACGGATGCGGCGCAGGTCGGCGCCGCGGATGTTGGTGAGGCCGGCGCGCGACAGCGAGTCGAACTGCAGATACACTTCGAGCCCGCGCTTGGTCTCCGCGAGCTTCGCGACAAAGTCCGGCTCGCGGGCGATGCGCAGGCCGTTGGTGTTGATCATGACGTGGCGGATCGGCCGGGCACGCACGGCGGCGAGGATGTCGAAGAACTGCGGATGCAGCGTCGGCTCACCGCCGGAGATCTGCACCAGGTCCGGCTCGCCCTCGCTCTTCACCAGCGCATCCAGCATCCGCTCGACGGTGGCGAGCGGCGTAAAATGGGCGCGTTGCGGCGAGGACTCGGCGAAGCACACCGGGCAAGTGAGGTTGCAGTGGTCGGTGATCTCGATCAGCGCCAGGCAGGAATGCTGCTCGTGGTCCGGGCACAGGCCGCAGTCATAGGGACAGCCATAGTCGGTGCGGCGCTGGAAGCTGAGCGGGGTGTCGCCCGGCTTGATGAAGGACTTGCAGCGGCGCCAATAGGCAGCGTCGTCTGACACCAGCGTCGACTGCACGCCGTGCTGCTTGCAGCGCTTCTCGTACCAGACCTCGTTGTCGAGGATCTGGATCTTGGTCGGCACCAGGTCGAGGCAGGTCTCGCAAAGCGATTGCGTCTGACCCCAGAACACATAGGGACGTGACTTACGCAGCGGCGCGTTCATGCAGGACCTTCGCTTGCGGCGCCGTCGCCAACATGGCCGCGGCGTAAACGGCGATGGCGAGCGACAGCAGGTGAAACAGGGTGAAGGGACCGGTCACCGGCCCATAGGGCTTCAGGAATTCCCAGCCGAAGCGCTGCAGTCCGTAGACGAGCAGCGCGAGATAGAAGCCATTGGCGATGATGGCGGCGTTTCGCGTGAGCACCGCGACAATGTAGATCACCGCAAAGGCCGCCATGGTCAGGCTCTCGTACAGCTGGACCGGATGGCGCAGAATACCGTCGCCGAAGTCATGTCCCCAGGGCAAGGTCGTCGGCGTGCCGTAGGTGAAATCATCGAGCCCGGCGAGATAGCAGCCGATGCGGCCGACGGCGATTCCGATCGCCAGCGGCAGCGCGAAGCGGGCCCCGGTGCGCAAGACGATGCCGAGCCGCCACTTGTAGAGCTCGACGGCGACGATGCCACCGGCGAGCGCGCCCTCGACCGAGCGCGCCAGCCCGGTCACGCCGGACAGCCACAGATTCAGCGTGCCGAACAGATAGGCGCCGACGCCTGCACCAAACACCAGCGCGGCGACATAGGGCCATTCGGTCGACTGCTTCGGAAAGCGCACGCCGGCGATGCGCGTGAGCCACCAGCCGGCCATCCCGGCGCTGAGCCAGGCGACGACGTCGAAGATCGCGTGCAGAGCAGCGCCGTCCATGGCTGACCGAGAACGTCCTTCATCCGGTTGCAACCGGACTATGGCAAGTTCCCACGGTCAAAGGCAATGACGGGTTCGTATCAGCCCACCGCGGCCTGCTCGGTCGGGTAGACGCCGCGCAGCACCTCCTCGAAATGCGTCTTCACCGCCTCGTTGCACAGGCAGGAGCGCTGCTTCAGGGCGTCGAAGTCGCGGACCATGAAGGCGCCGCGCCGGGTATCGAGGATACCTTCGGCTCTGAACGTCTGCACGACGCGGCTGACATAGCTGCGCCCGACGCCGAGCAAGGTCGCGAGTTGCTCATGCGTCAGCGGCACGATCGGCTCGCCATCGGTGCGGTCCATGGCCGCGACGATCCACTTCGCCGTGCGCTGCTCGATCGAATGGATGGCGTTGCAGGCGGTCGACTGAAACACCTGCGCCAGCATGCAATCGGCGTAGCGCGCGAACACGTTGCGCAACGTCTTCGATTGCAGCTTCGCTGCGGCCAGCCGCGACAATGGCAGCCGCGCGAATGGCCCGCCGAACTTCACGACGATGCGCGTATAGGCCGGCAGGAAGCCCTCGCTGACGATCCCGCCGACCGCGCCCTCGCGGCCGACCAGAATGGTCTCCACATCGCGGCCGTCCTCGTTGGGCACGAGATAGGAAGTCAGCGACGGGCCACAGGGAAAGTGCACGATCTGCACGTCGTCGCCGGGGCGATACAAGAGCTCGTTCGGCGCCGCCTGGTCCTCGACCAGATAGGGCGCGATCAGCGCGTAGTCGGCGGGGCTGAGCCGGCGCAGCAGGTTGTTGTAGGGCCGTTCTCGTGCAAGCGTCGTCACACCTTGGCTCAGCATCGTGGTCCCCCGCGCTACGCATATGCGTGATCTGTGCCCCTTGTGTTCACAAGTGCACCGACACAGGAACTCAGATATGATGGCTTCGGTTCCAGGAACCCGCCAGCGTGCTTGCGACGAGACGCCGGCTGCGGGAGCCAGCTTTCATCTTGGAACCCGCAGATCACATGACCAGCTCGCAACTTGGCGTGCCCGAGCTCTACCAGCATGTGCTGGTCGTCGAAGACGACCCGATCATCGCGCTCGGACTGGAAGACACCATCACCGACCTCGGCGTGGCCGATGTCCGGGTCGCGGCCAATGTAGCCATGGCGCTTGCCATGATCGAGGAACGCGCTCCTGAATTCGCGCTGCTCGACGTCGGCCTGGTGCGCGAAAAGAGCTTCGCGATCGCCGAGCGGCTGAGCACGCTCGGCATCCCCTTCGCATTCTCGACCGGCTACGGCGCAGACGGCGTGCCGGCAGCCTACTCGGACCGGCCGCGCCTGCCGAAACCCTGCCCCACCGACGCGCTAGCGGCAGTGCTGCGGCGGCGCGATTAGTTGCCGCCGCAGTCGGCCCGTCTGCTGACAGCCGACGAAGCGTCAGCCGAGCTTCGGATCGAGCGTCGTCGACCACAGCGCGACGTCGGCGCGATCGCGCAAGGTGACGGTCATCTGGCCGCTCGCGCCGTCGATCTTGACGTGGCCGAAGAACTGCATCCCGGCCGACGGCGGCAGGTTCTGCTTGTCGAGGCCGGGCGCCTTGATGAACCGCACCTCGGGCCCGAAGGTGTTGTCGAGCTCGTTCGGACCGAACGTGCCGGCGTGGAGCGGGCCTGAGACGAACTCCCAGAACGGCTCGAAGTCCTGGAATTGCGCCTTGTTGGGATCGTAGTAGTGCGCCGCTGCGTAGTGAACGTCCGCCGTCAGCCACACCGTGTTCTGAATCGGTGCCGCCTTGATGAAGCGCAGGATCTCGGCGATCTCCAGCTCGCGGCCGCGGGCCGGACCGTCACCTTGCGCAATCGCCTCCGAGCCCTTCTTGTTGGCCGCATCATCATAGACAATGATGCTGAGCGGCATGTCGGAGGCGATCACCTTCCAGGTCGCGCGCGAGTTGAGCAGCGCCTGCTTGAGCCAGCGCATCTGCTCCGGCCCGATGAAGTAGGACGCCGGGCCATATTTGTCCTCGAGGTTGGGGCCATTGGCGCCGCGATAGCTGCGCTCGTCGAGCACGAACACGTCGAGATGCGGGCCGTAGTTGATGGTGCGATACACCCGGCCCGGCTCCACGATGCTTTCGCGCATCGGATACATCTCGTGGAAGGCGCGCGCCGCGCGCGCGGCGAGCAGCTGGATGTTGCGCTCCTTGTAGGCCGCCGGCAGATCCTTGGAGGCCGACCAGTTGTTGGTGACCTCATGGTCGTCCCACTGCACGAAGATCGGCACCTCGGCATTGAAGGCGCGGACGTTCTGGTCGAGGAAATTGTACTTGTGGGCGGCGCGGAATTCGTCGAGCGTCTCGGCGACCTTGGCCTTCTCCTCGATCGTGAGGTTCTTCCAGACCTTGTTGTCCGGCAGCTTGACCTCGGACTTGATCGGACCGTCGGCATAGATCGTGTCGCCGGAATGCAGGAAGAAGTCCGGGCGGTGCTTCTTCATGGTCGCGAAAGTGAACATGCCGCCATCGTCGGGGTTGATGCCCCAGCCCTGGCCGGCGACGTCGCCACCCCAGACGAACGAGACGTCGCGCTTGCTGCCCGGCGCGGTACGGAAGCGGCCGACCACCGGCTCGCTCTCGACGGCGGTGTGCGAGAGATCGCGGAACTTGACGCGATAGAAGATGTCCTGGCCGCTCGGCAGATTGTCGAGCAGCAGCTTGGCGGTGAAGTCGCTCTCCGGCAGCGCCGCGATCGGCGGCAGCGCGCGGGCGTCCTTGAACGATTCGGTGGTGGCGACCTCGACCAGCATCTGCGACGGACGATCGGCGCGCGCCCATACCACGCCGCCGTCCATGCTGACGTCACCCGACTGCACACCGTGGGTGATCTGCGGGCGGTCGGCCGCCCGGCTCAGATAGGGCATCGAAAGCGTCGCAACGCCGGCGCCGGCGGCGGTCGACAGGAAGCGGCGGCGGGACAGTTTGAGATGCGGGCGAGGAACGTGAATGGTCATGCGAATCTCCTGGGCGATGGCGCGCAACGAGCGCTGCCACGTCGCCCGGAGACCTAGAAAAGATTGATGACGTTGGAATTACACGGCGCTCCGAAGCGTCCGAGGACCGGCAGACTCCAGGCGAGGCGTGAAACGAGGTGAGGTCGCCTCAAGTGCCGGCGGCGCGCAACTGCGCGCCCGTGCGCTGCAGGTTGGCCGGCATGCTCATCAGGATCAGCTTGCGGTCGGCGACCGCATTGTGGAACTGCTCGAGCGCGATGTTGAAGGCGGTGAGCGCGGCATGCTCGATCGCGCCGTCCTCGAAACAGGTCAGCGTGTTGCGCAGGATCTCGTCGGCCTCGGCCTGCAGTTGGTCGAGCTCATCGGTCGAGTCGCTCTTGCGCGCGATCGTGATCATCTCCAGCAGGCGGTCGCGCAACGAGGTGTTGATGGTCCGCTCGTCACGCTTGAGATAGCCGGCGAACCAGGCGCCGGCCGAGCCCATCGCCGACAGCGCCATCAGGCCCCACCAGATGTAGTCGCTGTAGCGGTCGAGGAAGGTCTTCTCCTCGCCGTCGACGAAGGCCGCCGCGCCGGGATGAGCGGGAATCGCGGCATCCTTGTCGGTGTCGGGCGTCTCGATCTTGGCCGCCAGCGGGAATTCCGACAGCAACTGCTGACGCACCGAGAACAGCTGGTGCGTGAACGCCGACACGGTCGAATCCGCCAGGCCTTTGCGCGCGACGATGTGGTGGTTGAAGCTGATCGTCTTGACCTCGTCCTCCGGACGATCGGGCGAGCCGCCGAACGCGCCGGCCGGAATCTCGGCGGCCTCGTATTCGGGATGGTTCTGCGCGATGGCCTCGGCGGAATCGATCGCAAGGAACGTCGGCGTGCCGCCCTCCTTGGTGGCGGCGGCGATCGCATCGGCGGTGATCTTGCTGTTGACCGGGCCGGCGGCAAGGAAGACGTCCGCCTTCTGGTTGCGAACGGCTTCGGCCGCCTCGGAGATGGGGAATTGCACGATCTCCACCTTGCCGGCATCGACGCCGTACTGGTGCAGAATCACCTTCAGGAGGTTGGCGTTGGCGGGCGTCCGCCCGATGATGCCGACCTTATGGCCCGCAAGCTGGGAGATCTTGGTGATCTTGGCGGCGCCCTTCTTGCCCTTGCCCTTGGCGGACGAGGGCACCCAGAGCACGGCGACGTTCTTGCGCAGGGTCGCGACCGCCTGCGCGTTCTTCGGCACCTCGAGATCGCCGCGCACGATGGCGAGATCGACCCTGCCGGTCGCCAGCGCCTGTGCGCTTTCGCCGGCGCCCTCGGTCGGCACCGGCCGCAGCCGGACATAGGAATGGGATTGCGAAAAGGCCTGAGTCAGGGCCTGGACGACCTTGAGGTCGTCGCTGTTGGGCGGTCCGACGGCGATCTTCAGCACCACCGGACGCATGGCGAAATAATAGGCGCCCGCCAGCGCGCCGATGATCGCGAGGATCCCGGCGATGACGATGAACACGGCAGGGCGCATCTGCGAGCGCTGCGCTGGCGTGGTCTGCGGGTCTGCCAGGTCCGATCCTCCGGTGATCCGATCGCCTGGGAGCGGCGCCACGCGCAGCTCCGTTGGGCCTCGTCCTTCGCTAGGCCGAAACTGTAGCAAATTTCTTGTCCGCCCGGGGTGACATCTGCGTCATGGTTACCGGGGGCCAAGTACGCGATGAACCGGGCGGTTGCATGGCCCGACTGCGTCGACTTTGTCTCAAGGCTCTGATCCGGATCATGTTTCTGCTAATCTCGCAGCACGATCGGGGTCCCGCTCCCCGAGCAGGTGCCCGTAGACATCCGGATAGGTTGGGGTCGGGCCGGCGCACCGGCGAGACGAAGATGCGTTGAACAGGAGATTCAGAGATGGTGGAGCGACTGTCGGCCGAGGCACGTGCCAACGCCCTCCGCAGCCTTTCGGGCTGGTCCGAGCTCGGTGGCCGGGAGGCCATCACCCGCACCTTTACCTTCCGGGACTTCAACGAAGCGTTCGGCTTCATGACCCGGGTCGCCCTCATCGCCGAGAAGCGCGATCATCATCCGGAGTGGCGCAACGTCTATCGCACCGTCGAGGTGGTGCTCGCCACCCACGACGCCGGCGGCGTGACCCTGCTCGACATCGAGCTGGCGCGGGCGATGGACAGGATCGCGGCGGCGGGCAGCGCCTGACGATCTTGCGCGCCAGTCTGCGAGCTCACGGCGTCTTGCAGCGCAGGACGCCGTCCCCACATGACGGCAGGATGACCGCGCAGGCGGCGTCCGCCTCGGTGGGGAGATCGCACATGGTGTCGGATTCGACCGATTACAGCGTTGGCTTCGAGCCGGCCGACCGGTTGGCGCGGGATCGTGACAGCGTGCGCCGGCGCTTCTGGATCAAGTTCAAGCAGGTCGTGGCCCGGATCCCGTTCGCCGAGGACCTGCTTGCCGCCTATTATTGCGCCTTCGACAAGGAGACCCCGCGGCATGTGCAAGTCGCGCTGCTTGGCGCCCTCGCCTATTTCATCCTGCCATTCGACTTTCTGCCCGACGTGATGCCGGTCCTCGGCTTCACCGACGACGCCGCAGTGCTTGCAACGGCGATCCGATTGGTCGCTTCGCACATCACGCCGGATCATCATGCAGCGGCCAAGGCGGCGCTGGCGCGGCTCCATGACAATGCGGACGCCGATCTGAGCGAGGACGGCGGCTGACAGCACCACGGTCACGCCCGCAGCCAGGTGCTGGGTCTTGGTGAGACGCGATCGTCAGCAACGACAAACGAAAAGCCCTGCGTGAGCAGGGCTTTTCCACCTAGGGGCATAGGACGGATCGTCGGCTCAGCGCTGGCCGCGCGCCTGGGCGCGGGCGTTGCCAGTCTTCTCGGCCTCCCAGGCCTGGTATTGCTTGAACAGAGCCTCGCGATCCGCCTCGCTCGGCAGCGACCTGCCGGCGCTGCTCTGCTTCAGGAAGTCGTCGAAGCGGTCGCGCTGGGCGCCTTCCATTGCATGGGTCTCCAGCCATTTGCTGGCGGCCGGCAGCCGCTGCCAGCCGGCGAGCGGCGCCGACAGCGACACTTCCTTCCACTTCGGATGGAAGGGCGGGTTCTGGAACGCCGGGAACTTGGTGAAGAAGGCGTCGACGAAGGTCGCGAGCTTGCGGTAGCGGTCGGTGTTCGGCGCCCAGTTATAGGCGGCGAGCACGGCCGGGACGGCGATCGTGTCGACCTTCTCGCCCTCGGCGATCAGATTGGGATAGTCCTTGGCGGTCAGCGTCGCCGGCAGATAGTCGGTCTGCAGCGGGCGGTCGTAATCGACGTTGACGAGATGGAAGCGGCCGTCGTTCACGAAGGTGCTGACGGATTTGTAGGGCTTGCCGCCGACCACGATGACGGCGTCGAGCTCGCCCCGCTTCAGCTTCTCCATTGCGATGCGCTGCTCGATGTAGAGGAAGTTCGCGCGCAGGCCCAGGCGTTCGAACACGGTCAGCGCCGTCACGAAGGTGCCGCCGTTCGGCAGGTCGACGCTGACCCGGCGGCCTTCGAGGTCGCGCAGATTGCGCACGGCGCGCGGCGCGATGACCTGCATTTCCTCGTTGTACAGCTTGGTGACGTAGGTGAACTGCTTCTTGATGTCCTTGGCGAAGCCCTTGCGCTCGAGATAATCGAGCGTGTCGGCGCGGACGACGCCGAGATCGACGCCCTGCAGGAACAGAATGTCGGCGACGCTCTGCACCGAGCCGCGGCCGACGATCGGCAGCACACGCAGGCTGTTGCCGTCATCGAGCAACGAGGCGAGGTCGGCGCCGAACTGCACATAGGTGCCGCCGATGGTGCCGGTGATCAGGGTGACCGTGTTGGCGTTGAGCGCCTGCTTGGTCTGCACCGAGCCGAACTGGAAGATCGCCTTCAGGCTGTCGCTGACCTTGGCGGGATCGAACTCGCCATCCTCGGCGTGGGCAGAAAATCCGCACGCAACCATCATTGCGGCCAAAGCCGCTCCAATCAAACGTCGCATGTGTCCCCTCGATTGAGCTGGCACATGATCGCGGGTCGAAACGCGCGCTGCGCCAGCTGATCCCCGGCGTTGCCCATGACCGACTCGAAAATCATGCGTGAAACAAAAAAATGAAACGTGGCGGCATTCCTGCCGTCACGTGCGTTCAATTCTGCAGCTGATCGAGCCGGCGCTGCGCTTCGCCGGAGCCGAGCTGGGCGGCGCGGCGGTACCAGTTCCGTGCCGCGGCCGGATCGGCGTTGATGTTGCGGATGTCCTTGGTTCCCAGCACGTGGGGATCGTAGGTCTGCGCCAGCATCAGCGCCGCTGCCGGCTCCTGCGCTTCGGCCGCGCGCTCGAGCAGCAGGCGGGCGGAGGGAATGTCCCCCGCCGCGAGCAGGCCCTTGGCGCGCTTCATGATGCCGGCCAGCTCATCCGGATCAAGACGGCGCGCCTGGGCGGGCGGCGGTGCGGCCGTGACGGAGCCCAAGCCGGGGGTCACGATCGCGGCGCCGGCGCCCGGAGAGGTCATCGACGGCGGCGTCATCGCCGGAGGCGCCGTGGCCACGCTCGGCGCGGGCGGCACAGGCTGAGTCGGAACGCGGTTCTGCAGCGCTGTCTGGTAGGCGTTGGCGATGTCATCGCGGCTCGGCGTCACGGCGGCCATCTGCACCGGCGGCGCCGCGACCGGCTGCGGCTCCGGCGTGACGCGCGCGGGCTCGTTCAGCTGCATGTCGCGCGCGGTCAGCTGGGTGGCGCTTGGCTGCGGCGGAGCGGTCGGGTCCGGCGCGGAGCCGACCATCGATGCCTTGGCGCTGGCGATCAAGTCGCGCGTCGCATCCGACGTGACCAGCGCGAACAGCACCGCCACGCCTGCGGCGGCAACCACCGCAAGCAGAATTCGGGAGGAGACCGACGTCCGCCGCGCCCGCACCGGCCACTGGTCGTCGAACTCCGTGCTCTCGATCTGATGGCCGGCCTCATATTCGGAGAGGAACATCGGCATCGATTCGTCGTTGGGGTAGTGATCCTGAGCGGACCGTCCGAACCGATAGGTTTGCGGACGCTCCTGAGGGGTCTCATCCGGGAATGGTCTGAACTCAGGACCGGTTGATGATCTGTCGTCGAACCGTCCGCGCGTCGTCCGCTCAGCCATGGCCTTCATCCCCATCTCACTTCACGCAACATACATCTTGGTCCCGAGCCCGTCAGAAGCTCGAGACGCGTCAAGATTGCTAGAGGCACCCCACTGCCGACAACTAATTGACTAATTGAATCCGACTAAAAGTGGACGAGACCCGGCACGATTCTGGAAATAATTTGATCTGATTGTGGCGATCTAAGAGCGCGGTTGCATGGCAGCAAACCAGGAAACGTCGAGATAACAACGCGCAAGCTCAGTCGTTAACCTTGCCACAATGTGGCTGAGTTGCGTTAACTATGAAATGCTCGTTTTCGGATTTTCTGCTTCAGGTTGCGGCGCCCTGGGAATCGTCAGCGGCATTTTTCGCCGAACGTGCGACTTCCTCGCAACATTTTTGCGCATCCCGGACCTGGGTCTCTCACGATCCGACCGCGCGCCAGACTGGCACGATCCGCAACTTGAAGGCCTCGGAACTGACTCAGTCCAAGGCCTCCTTGGTGAACCGCGTCAGGGATGCAGGATCACCTTGCCCATGGCCTGACGGCCGGCGAGCACCTTGAGCGCCTCGGCGGTCTGCGCCAGCGGGAAGGTGCGGTCGACATGCGACGACAGCTTGCCTTCAGCGGTCCACTGCACGAGCTTCTCGAGGTTGGCGCGGTTCTTGGCCGGATTGAGCCGGGTCCAGGCGCCCCAGAACACACCGCGGATGTCACAGCCCTTCAGCAGCGCGAGATTGAGCGGCATCTTCGGGATGTCGCCGGCGGCGAAGCCGATCACCAGGAAACGGCCTTCCCAGGCGATCGAGCGCAGCGCCGCCTCGGCATAGCTGCCGCCGACGGGATCGAAGATGATGTCGGCGCCCTTGCCGTCGGTCAGCCGGCGCAGGCCTTCCTTCAGATCCTCCTTGGCGTAGTTCAAGGTCAGCGTCGCGCCGTGCTGCTTGGCGAACGCCAGCTTCTCGTCCGACGAGGCGCAGGCAATGACCTTCAGCCCCATCAGCTTGCCGAGCTCGCACGCCGCGAGGCCGGTGCCGCCGGCAGCGCCCAGCACGGCCAGCGTCTCGCCGGGCTTCGGGCTGGCGCGATCCTCGAGCGCATGCAGCGCCGTGCCGTAGATGATGATAATGCCGGCGGCACGATCGAAATCGAGGTTGTCCGGAATCTTGACGATGGACGCCGCCGGAAGCGCGATCTTCTGCCGTGCGCCGTTGTGCCCGCAAGAGGCCACCACGCGATCGCCGACCTTCAGGTCGGTCACGCCGTCGCCGATGCTCTCGATGACACCGGCGACCTCCGCGCCCGGTGAGAACGGGAATGGCGGCTTGATCTGGTACTTGCCCTGGATCATCAGGATGTCGAAGAAGTTCAGCGCCGCCGCCTTGATCGCGATCACCGCCTCGCCCGGGCCGGCCACCGGATCGGGCACGTCAGCAAGAACGAGATCGTCGGGCTGACAGAACTGCGAGCAGAGAATGGCTTTCACGGGCGCGCTCCTTGTTGTGTTGTCCGGATCGTGCCCGGCTTTTGCAACGTCATGCCGGATTTACGTTCCCGCGACAATCGGCAAGGCGCCGGCCGCGACGCGTGGCCGCCTGCAAATACCGCCTCTCGGAACAGCATGGCGATCGACCCCGGGTCGGCCAGGCTGATCTCGACACCAGGAACCGCGCGGATGACCACGGTCGCGTTCGGCGGAACGGATCAGCTGTGCACAGCAGAGGCTTTGCAAGCGCAGACTGAGCCGCTATCCCTCGCCGCGGGCCGTCTGCGAATCCGGGCCATGTTCCAGTCACAATGTTGGTGGACGAGATCGCGGGGGACTTAGCTTAATCATGTTGTTTTTGCGATTGTCGACAGCGCTGGCGGCCGGCGCACTCATGCTCGGTGCGTCGAGCCTGGCCCAGGCCCAGACGGCTGCGCCGAAGGCGCCACCCAAGGCTGCGCCTGCGCCACAGCCGAAGGCCGCGCCCAAGGCCGACGCCAAGCCGGCCGTGCCGAGCATCGGTGGCGCGGAACCGACCTTGATCGGCCAGTACGGTGGATGGGGCGCCTACACGGCGATGCCCGGCGGCAAGAAGGTCTGCTTCGCGCTGGCCAAGCCGGCCTCCTCCAAGACCAACCCCGCCAACCGCCCGCGTGATCCGGCCTATGCCTTCGTCTCGACCCGGCCTTCCGAGAAGGTGTTCAACGAGGTGTCGATCATGATCGGCTACGCGCTCAAGCCCGGCGCCGACGGTTCGCTCGATGTCGGCGGTGCGTCCTATGCGATGTACGCCCAGGGGGACGGGCTCTGGATCAAGAACGCGGCCGAGGAGGAGCGCATGGTCGAGGCCCTGCGCAAGGCACCGGAGGCCGTGGTCAAGGGCGTCTCCGCCAAGGGCACCGAGACCACGGACGTGTTCTCGCTGAAGGGCCTTGCCCAGGCGCTCGATCGGATCGCCCAGGATTGCCGCCGCTGAGCGGCCTGCCAATACCGCCTGTGGTCATCCGGGTCGCATTCGGCGGCCGGACTGCTATATACAGCCGTTGAAAGCCTCCGGCCGCAGCGGCCGGGCAGCATTTTGGGCCCCTGGACATGGCAACGACTGCCGGGCTGCGCGACACCGCCGCGCCCCTCGAAAAGACGCCGCTCGAAACCTATGTGCCGCCGGCGAAGCCGTCGCTGATCGGGCTGTCGCGCGCGGAGCTGGCGGCCAGGCTCGGCGACATCGGCGTGCCGGAGCGGCAGCAGAAGATGCGGGTGCAGCAGCTGTGGCATTGGCTCTACTTCCGCGGCGCCCAATCCTTTGACGAGATGACCTCGGTCTCGAAGGACACGCGCAGCGGTCTGGCCGAGCGCTTCACGGTCGACCGCCCCGAGGTCGTGGCCGAGCAGATCTCCAATGACGGCACCCGCAAATGGCTGCTGCGGCTGCCGAGCGGCGACGGTCTGCAGAAGGCGCATGAGGTCGAGTGCGTCTACATTCCGGAGACGGACCGTGGCACGCTGTGCGTCTCGTCGCAGGTCGGCTGCACGCTCAACTGTTCGTTCTGCCATACCGGGACCCAGCGGTTGGTGCGCAACCTCACCGCCGGCGAGATCGTCGGCCAGATCATGGTGGCGCGCGACCGGTTGAATGACTGGGCGGATCGCGAGACGCCGCACGGCAACCGCCTCATCACCAACATCGTGATGATGGGCATGGGCGAGCCGCTATATAACTTCGACGCGGTGCGCGACGCGCTGCTGATCGTGTCCGACAATGAAGGCATCGGCATCTCCCGCCGCCGCATCACCCTGTCGACGTCAGGCGTGGTGCCGAACATCAGGCGGGCTGGCGAGGAGATCGGCGTGGCGTTGGCGATCTCCCTGCACGCGGTGCGCGACGAGTTGCGCAACGAGCTGGTGCCGCTGAACCGGAAGTATCCGATCGCCGAGCTGCTGCAGGCCTGCCGCGACTATCCCGGCGCGTCCAACGCGCGGCGCATCACCTTCGAATATGTGATGCTGAAGGGCGTCAACGATTCGCTCGACGACGCCAAGCTGCTGGTCAAGCTGCTGAAGGGCATTCCGGCCAAGATCAACCTGATCCCGTTCAATCCATGGCCGGGCTCGGCCTATGAATGCTCGGACTGGGAGCAGATCGAGAAGTTCTCCGAATATGTCTTCAACGCCGGCTATTCCTCGCCAGTGCGGACCCCGCGCGGCCGCGACATCCTCGCCGCCTGCGGCCAGTTGAAGTCGGAGACCGAGAAGCTGTCCGCCCGCGAGCGCCAGGCGCTGCGCGCGATGGCGATGACGGATTGATGATTGTTCGCGCCTGCATCTCCGAGCACCATCGTCATGCCCGGGCTTGACCCGGGCATCCATCACTCTTCGCCGAAAATGTTTTTGAGAGATGGATGGCCGGGTCAAGCCCGGCCATGACGAGTGGGGAGAGCGGGGTCCTCCTCGTCTACTATGGGTTTAAGCCATGGCGCTGATCGGCCGGCTCATCGTGATCGCGTTCGCCTTCGTGCTCGCATCATTTGTCGCGGGCCTTGTCGTCGTGACCGCGATCCTGATCCCGGAATTCTCCGACATCGGCTTCGGCCCGATCGACCAGAGCGCACTTCAGGTCGTCATCGGCTTCGGCTTCATCTTCGTGTCCGGCTTCGCGCTGATCCCCGCGCTGCTCATTGCGCTCATCACCGAGGCGTTCTCGATCCGCAGCGTGCTCGCCTACGCAATCGGCGGCGGCATCGTCGGCGCCGCCTGCTATCTCGGCCTGATTCCGTTCGATCCCGACACCTTGCGCTTCGACGGCATCGACCGCCGCCAGCTCGAGATCCTGACCGGCGCCGGCATTCTCGGCGGCCTCATCTACTGGCTGGTCGCCGGCCGCAATGCGGGCCGGTGGCGCGAATCACCGCCGCGACTGCCGCCGCCCCCGCTCCCGGCCGGATCGTCGCGCTGAGGTGCCGCCTTTCCATCGCCATCCGCTTTCGCTAAACCGCGCGCCATGAACCGCAACGGCCTCTTCATCGCATTGTCGCTCGCGCTCGTCATCGGCGTGCTGTTCGGCGTCTATCCCGAGCTCGACCTCAAGCTCGCCGCGCTGTTCTACGATCCGCACACGCGCAGCTTCCCGCTGAAGCTCGACGGCACCGCCGCCTTCGCGCGCGACGCGGCGATGTGGGTCGCCTGGGGCCTCGCGCTGCCCTCGATCGTCGCGCTGGTAGTGAAGCTGATCCGGCCGGACCGGCCGCTGCTGATCAAGGGCCGCACCATCGCCTTCCTGCTGTTGACGCTGTCGCTCTCGGCTGGTGTGCTGACCAACTTCACGTTCAAATCCTATTGGGGCCGGCCACGCCCGGTGGTGGTGACCGAGTTCGGCGGCGACATGCAGTTCGTGCCGTGGTGGGATCCGCGCGGCGGCTGCGGCCGCAACTGCTCGTTCTTCTCCGGCGAGGGGGCCACGGCATTCTGGACGCTTGCCCCGGCCGCACTGACGCCGCCGGCGGTCCGGCCGGTCGCCTATGCCGCCGCCGTGCTGTTCGGCCTGGCCACGTCGGTCCTGCGCATGGCGTTCGGCGGCCATTTCTTCACCGACATTTCCGCCGCCGGCCTCGTCACCTTCCTCGTGATCTGGATGGCGCATGGCTACATCTACCGCTGGCCGTCGACGCGCCTGACCGATGCCGGCATCGATGCCGCGCTGACCCGCTTCGCCATGCCGGGCTTCCGCCTGATGCGCCGCCTGTTCGGCCGCCGCCAGCCGGACACCAGCCCCGCGGCCTGAGCGCGGCCCAGCCCCATTAATCGCGTGCCCAGCGGGGCGAAATCTGCTATCCGCGCGCGAATTTCCGAACGTTACGGCCATCAACACCGGTTGGACTCCCCATGACCACGATCCTCAAAGGCCTTCCCAAGGGCGAGAAAGTCGGCATCGCCTTCTCCGGCGGCCTGGACACCAGCGCCGCGCTGCTCTGGATGAAGCAGAAGGGCGCGCGCTGCTTCGCCTACACCGCCAATCTCGGCCAGCCCGACGAGTCCGACTATGACGAGATCCCGCGCAAGGCGATGAGCTTCGGCGCCGAGAAGGCGCGCCTGGTCGATTGCCGCACCCAGCTGGTGCACGAGGGCATCGCGGCGATCCAGTCCGGCGCCTTCCACATCTCGACGGGAGGGGCGACCTACTTCAACACCACGCCGCTCGGCCGCGCCGTCACCGGCACGATGCTGGTGGCCGCGATGAAGGAGGACGGCGTCAACATCTGGGGCGACGGCTCGACCTACAAGGGCAACGACATCGAGCGGTTCTACCGCTACGGCCTGCTGACCAACCCGAACCTCAAGATCTACAAGCCCTGGCTCGACCAACAGTTCATCGACGAGCTCGGCGGCCGCGCCGAGATGTCGGCGTTCCTGACCGCCAACGGCTTCAACTACAAAATGAGCGCCGAGAAGGCGTATTCGACCGACAGCAATCTGCTCGGCGCCACCCATGAGGCGAAGGATCTCGAGAGCCTGAGCAGCGGCATCCGCATCGTCAACCCGATCATGGGCGTACCGTTCTGGCGCCAGGACTGCGCGGTGAAGCCCGAGACCGTCGTGGTGCGCTTCGAGGAGGGCCAGCCGGTCGCGCTCAACGGCCAGACCTTCACCGATCCGGTCGCGCTGTTCCTGGAGGCCAATGCGATCGGCGGCCGCCATGGCCTGGGCATGTGCGACCAGATCGAGAACCGCATCATCGAGGCCAAGAGCCGCGGCATCTACGAGGCACCGGGCATGGCGCTCTTGCACATCGCCTATGAGCGGCTGCTGACCGGCATCCACAACGAGGATACGATCGAGCAGTACCGCATCAACGGCCTGCGCCTCGGCCGCCTGCTCTATCAGGGCCGCTGGTTCGACTCGCAGGCTTTGATGCTGCGCGAGACTGCGCAGCGCTGGGTCGCCAGCGCCATCACCGGCGAGGTCACGCTCGAGCTGCGCCGCGGCAACGACTATTCGCTGCTCAACACCGAGAGTCCGAACCTCAGCTATCAGCCGGAGCGGCTGAGTATGGAGAAGGTCGAGGACGCCGCTTTCACGCCCGCCGACCGCATCGGCCAGCTGACCATGCGCAACCTCGACATCACCGACACCCGCGCCAAGCTGAAGCTCTATTCGGACACCGGGCTGCTGTCGGGCGCGGACGGCGCGCAGATCTTCCAGCTCGGCCACGACAAGGGCGACAAGAGCTGAGCTCATCGTCTCGGAGCGGGACGCGCACCACATTCTCCGGCGTCGTCCCGGCGAACGCCGGGACCCATAACCACCGCGTTAAGTGGTGAGAGCGGGCTGGAGCTCCAGCCATCACGGAACTAGACCCGGTGAGTATGGGTCCCGGCTCAAGGCCGGGACGACACCGAATATGACGTGGCAGGTTGCCATCAACAAAATGGCCGGGATCGCTCCCGGCCATTTTTCATTTCTGTTAGTCGCACCTCACCGCGGCGGCGCCACGCCCGGAGGCGGTGGCGGTAGCGCCGCTTGCCCGCCATTCAGCAGCGGCGTGATGCGGCGGACCGTGACGCGGCGGTTGATGCGGCTCGGTCCCTGGGTCTGCTCCTTCAGGTACTGCTCGCCATAGCCCTGCGAGGTCAGGTTCTCCGCGGGCACGCCGAACTGCTGCGTCATCAGCGTGGCGACCGATTCGGCACGGCGATCGGAGAGCGACAGATTGTCGGTCTCGTTGCCGACCGCGTCGGTGTGACCCTCGATCAGGAAGACCTCGCGCGGATTGCGCTGGATCGCCTGGTTGAGGCCGTCGGCGATGACCTGCAGCTTCGCCACCTGGTCAGGGCCGATCTCCCACGATCCCGTCTCGAAGGTGATCGTGTTGAGATCGATCGACGGCATCAGCTGACGCACCGAGGGTGAGTAGCGGACTTCGTCGAGCGAGTAGCGCCGCTGCACGCGCTCCACCGGAGGCGCGACGAGCGTGTCGTAGATGACATCCGGCGGCGCCTCCTCGGCGTCGACGATGTAGCGGTTGTAGGGGATGCGGATCTCTGGCGGCGGCAGATCGACGTAGAAGCCGCCGACCGCCTGGGGATCGCGGTAGGTGTTGTCGATGATGATGATCTCGCGGCCGCCGATGTCGCGGCGGATGCGCCGCAGCAGCCGTCCGTCGGGCCCGGTGATCGTGACGATCTGGCTGCCATCCGGACGGATCACCACGGTGCGGGTCTCGCCGCGATCCTCACGCAGCACGCGGATGTCGCGGGCCCCGTAGCGGAAGCGCTCGAGTTCGTCGTGGCGCACGAACGCCTGACCGCTGGGATCGCGCACGATGACGCGGCCCGGCTCGTAGATCACGGTCCGGCCGCCCTCCTGCACCTCGCGGCGCTGAGCGCGGAAGTCGTCGAGCCGCTGCGGTCCCTGCATCGGCGCGCCGGGAGCGATCGGCGTGAGTTGCTGAGGCGTCGGCGGCGGCGGAGCCGGAATCGGCGCAGCCACCTGCGGCGGCGGACGGTTCGACATCGCCGGGGGACCGGCGGGCGGCACGGCGCCTGGGCCCGCTTGCGGCGCACCAGGTCCAGCGTTCGGTCCCGCTGCAGGAGCACCAGGTCCCGGACCCGCGCCACCGGGACCAGGTCCCGCGACGGGCGGAGGTCCGCCGGGAGCGCCCGGAGGCGTGCCGGGGCGGCCGCCCGGCGGCGGATTGCCGGCAACGGGAGGCGTACCCGGCGCAGGCGTCTGGGCTGCAGGAGGCGTTGCTGGTGAGGGCGACGGCGGCGTGCCCGGCGCTGGGGTCACCGTTCCGGCCGGAGGCGTGGGTGCGCCACGCGGCGGCGGTCCACCCGGCTGGGCGCCCGGAGGCGGCCCACCGGCGCCTGGCCGGCCCGGTCGCGGCTCGGCACCCGGAGGCGGCGGGGTTTGGCCCGGAGACG
>NZ_CAFI01000402.1 GCF_000239775.1 Bradyrhizobium sp. ORS 375 | reverse complement strand
GACCGGACGCTGCGGCGCGGGCGCCGTGCTGTCGCTCGACGACAGCGACAGGCTGCGGGTGCCCTGGGCGTGGGCGACCGTGGCGGACGCGAGCACCATGGCTCCGATCAGGATCATCTTGCGCATTGTAAAGCTCCCCTCGTTGACTGCGGCGAGGTTTACCGGGCGCTGCGAGCTCCGGATGTGATCCCGGTCACATCGGGCCATGCGAGCCTGAGTTGAGCCGAAGCCGGCGGCACGCGGTCGCGGCACCGGACACCATTTTTTTCAGAACCTTTTTCCGGCCCCTGCGACTTCCGTGGAGGGGCACCAGCGGCGCCGGGACGCGCCTGTCGGACATCCAGACAACGATCGTCGAAGCACGTGCGCAGTGACGCGCATGCCGATCCCGTTCACCTGAGTTTGCTACCACAATACCGTCACCGCACAGTGTTCCATGAGCCCGGAACGATCGAAGGCTGGGGTATGATCGTATGCATACGTACTGTTCGTTGGTGCTGTTCTGGAAGTTCGCCGAATCCGATAGGGATCATCGATTCGCGGGAAGGGATGGGCGCATGCGCCGAATGATGATTGCGGGTCTGATGGCCGTGCTCGGGATGCTCGCCAGCAACGGGCCAGGGCGGGCGCAGGGCGGCGAGAATGAGGTCGAGGAGATCTACCTCGCCCGCAGCGTCCGCCACGGCCGCGTCGTGCCGTCGGACTTCTGCGCGCCGACCAAGACCGGCTTCGCGCCGGCGCTGGAGGACCAGCTCTCGGTTCATGCGCTCAACGTGCAGGCCAGCGACGGCCGAATGACCGGCAGCAACGACAAGAGCATCGGCGAGATGCGGGTGTGCATCGGCCAGGCGATGGATCCGACCCTGCTCGGCACCTACACCGAGGGCCAGCTCAACGGCATCGCCTTCACCGGCATCGGCGACTGCCGGCTGGTGCGCGGCAACCTGCCGGAGGAGGGGCTGCTGACGCACCGCTGCTTCCTGGCGCTGTCGGGATTGCCGGAGCCCTATGTCGGCGGCTTCCTGATCTCCAGCTCGCTGTACTCGAAGACGCCGTTCGGCCCCGAGAGCTCGCCGCCGGGCTACGCCCAGGCCGGCATCATGGTCATCCGCCTGTGGCGCAAGCGGCTGCCCTGAGGCCGCCGCTCCGCAAGCTGTCCGCTCAGACGGGCGAGAAGGTCTGCACGAAGGCGCGCACGGTCGCCGACACCTTGTCCTCCGAGACGTGCCAGGCGGCGCCGTCATCGGCCGCGAAGAAGCTGGAGGCGTTGGAGCCGCCCCAGCGGAACACCTCGAAGGACGGCCAGTACCAGATGTCCTCGAGGTCCGAATTGTTGACGATCTCGTGCGCCACCAGCCGCATCGTGCTCTTCGACAGGCAGTCGGCCTGCACCACCGATTCATATTCGAACGACGTCAGCAGCGGCACCGGCGACACCGTGACGATCACCTTGATGCCCGGCCGGACGCTGCGGACGAAGTCGATCAGGTAGCGCACATTGTCGACGTTCTCCTGCACGCTGGCGGTGCGGAACTTGTACTTCTCGGCCAGCGCCCGCGAGTTCAGCGCGGTCGGCCGCGGCAGCACGAAGGCGCCGGTCTCGCGATCGAAGAACGCGGCGGCCACGCCGAGCGTCAGGATGAACACGTCGGCCTGCTTGATGACGGCAAGCGTGTTCTCCTGGCTCGATCCCGGCGGCAGCAGCTCGACGATGCGCTCGCGGATCTCCGGATCGATCTTGGCGCCGCGCAGCCAGTCGACGAACACGCGGTTGGCGAACGTCGTGTTGATGTACTCCGAGATCTCCATGTGGTGGCTGTTGTAGCCGCTGTCGTTGAGGCTCTTGGAGAGGTTGCGCGCGAAGCACGAGCCCATGGTGAAGAAGCGCGTGCTCTTGTCGAGGAATTTGGGCGCGGCAGCGAGGTTGACCGCGATGTGGTTGGTGATCAGCGTCTGCAGGTCGCCGAGGAAATCTTTGGTCTCCGGATAGCGGCCGACCTTGGCGCGGCCCTTGGCCTCCTTGGCCTTGCTGCCCTTCTTGGCGTTGGTGCGCGCCAGATCCAGCGTCTCGCGGTTGAGCGGGTTGTCGTAGGCCGGGTTGAGCTGGATGGCCTTCTCGAGCGCCGCCACCGCCTCCTCGAACTCGTTGTTCTGGGTCAGGATCTCGCTGAGCGAGAAATAGTCGGCGGCCTCGTTGGAGGCTTTGGCGAGCTTGCGGAACAGCTCCATCGACCGCGTGAACGGCCCGACATGGCTGCAGCGCACCGCCGCGCTGCGGATCAGGTGCAGATTGCCCTCGGTGGCCTGCTCGAAGATCTGCGGGTTCTCGTCGAGGATCGCCAGCATCATGTCGCGCGCCTCGGCGCGCTTCTTGTGCGAGCCGTCGTCGATCAGCTGCGCATAGATGAAGCGGGCATTGATGTCCTTGGGGTCGAGCTCGAGCAGCTTCTGGAAGGCGAGCTGCGCGCTGACGTAGTCCTTGTCCTCGATATATTTGTAGGCGAGCGTCCTGATCTGGCCGAGGATCGATTGAAACTGCGTGTGGCTGTCGAGGGCAGTGGTGCTCATGTCGAGGGCTCGCCTTTGTGTCTCGTGGTGTCGCGCTGCGTTCCGGCCGTTGATCCGGCGTGCCGCGGCCCCGAAGCCGCCGAACGCCAAAGCGTCGGATCGAATCGTCACGCGCGCGAGCGCTGCAGCCCCGCGAGTGAGACGTCCCGACATGACCTTTGGATACTGATCGCCACCGGCATCGCCGCTGACGTACGCCCGAGCGCAACCGGCCCAGCGACATTCGAACGCGACGGATGCTGTCGTCCCGATCGCCGCCTACCGCCAGCGCGGGTATTCACCCCGCGGCTCGCGCCAAACGATGGCGCGATTTGGGTTAAGCAATTCTTAACCGGTCACGGACGGCCGGAATACTGAGGGAAATACGTGGCTGGCAGGCTGGTGCCGGAAGAGGGAGCCCCACGGTCCATATCCCCCTGACTTCCTCAATTCGAGGATCATTCGTGATGAGCTGGAGCGACCCGGGGCGGTTCTCGGACCGTCAGCGTCCATGGGCCTTGATCGTGCATTTCGGGCTCGGGGTCATCGGTCCGGCCGCAGCGCAGTCGTGCGCCTGCTTCGAGCCGAGTGTGAATCCGCACGACGAGCGGCTTTTGGGATTCGACGCCATGAGCAGCGAGTGCCGCGCGCAGCTGCTGCCACCGCCGTTCGGTGAAGAGACCCGTATGGCAGATGTCTTCGCAGCAGCAATATATCCTGTCGGCGCGAAACGTGAGGCACAGGTCAAACTGCTCGCCATGACCTCGGACGTTCTCGACGGTCAGGGCATAGTAGTCGTCCGGCCGTCCCTCGGCGCCCCGGTTCTGTCGCAGCAAGTCAATCCACGCAGCAAATATGCCGTCTTGGAGGGCGCGGAGAGTCTCGCGTTCGTTCATGGCTCTGGCGTGCTGGGGGCGCGCTGTTTCTGTGGGCATCCGTAGAGGTTGGCTAACGCCAAGCTATTTGAGCCGGAGAGAGTCGGGACCGCGAACCTCCGTCCAGTGCGTCACGCCGAGTGCACTCGATAGCGTTTGCATCACGACGGAGTTGTTGAGCGCAGCATCTTTGGGGTGATTCACTTGGACGCCCCTGATTCCGCTCCTCCAGACCGCGTCTAGTAGGACTTCCGGCTTTCCCTGCCACCGGCGGGTGAAATAGAAAACTCGCCACTCCTCGCCAGGAAGGCGATAGCAGCCTTCAATGTGGTTGCAGTCTTCCGGGTAGTAGCAATCGAAGCTGATCTCAGCATTCATTTGGAGCGCCACTTAGGCAGCAAAATTGCCGAGCCTGTGACCGCCAAGTGATCCTACAGGAGAGGATCAGCGGATGACAAGTGGCTCGAGGTCCGTTGTCGGTGACAGAAGCCGACATCGCGCGACGCTTGCCCTATGGTCGTCACGGCGATGAATCCTTCGCCCCACCCGTCTTTATCGACTTCATCATCGTCGGAGGAAATAGTCCGGATACTCGCGAAAGCGCTCGCATTGAAGTTTGCGCTCTCCTGCAGCATTTGCTTTGGTCGCGCTGCTATAGGTCCGGATCCGTTTGGCGGCTGGCGCAAGACGGCGAGATTGAGGGCACACTCTCTCCACGCGTCATTCCGGGGCGGCGCGTAGCGACGAGCCCGGAATCCATAACCCCAACTCGTCGGGCGTCGTCCACCAGCGCCACGGCTATCTCGCGCCACACGCGATGTCGTGGCTATGGATTCCGGGCTCGCGCTGCGCGCGCCCCGGAATGACGGAGTGAGAGACGAGCGCGCCTTCTCGCCCGGCTGTCGTTGGTATCGTTCTCATCGATGCCGTCTTCGCGCGGTCGACTGTGCCAAAGCAGAAATCATAGAGGCCGACGAAGGCAGCTTCGAGCCGGCAGGTGATACCTGGCGTTGTCGATGTGCGCGGCACGGGAGCGATGCAAGCCGCGAATTCCGAATACCAGAAATTTTGTTGACGCCGCCCCCAAATCAGTGATCTTATCCGGCCATCCCGCCCGCACTGAGAGGGGCGCATCGCGATCGTCACGGGACGTTGCGGCGGGGAGCGGTGGCCGCGGAGCGACGCAGCATCCTTGAGGGTGCGGACGAACGTCGTGCCGCGGACGGTCAAGCCGTGTGGTCCCGACACCCCGACGCTGGTGTCTTGGTCGGCGACGATGTCGATGACGGGGGCAAGCAAGCCGGTCCCCTGGGAGAGCGCGGAGCAGCCGTTCAAACCATCGCGCAGGGAAGGCCGGGTTGTTTCCGGCTGAGCCTGTGGTTCCTGCCCCGTGCATTTTTTTCGCACGGGGGCCATGGGTGCCAGTCGGCACTCGGCCTTCCCTGCGCCCTCTCAATCGATGAGGACGCTCACATGCAGCAGAGCTCGGGCTGATCAGGCCGCGAGAGCGCGGCCGTGTGGGCGCGAGCGACGGCTGCGATGAGCGGCAGGCTGTTTGACAGGGTTGATCGGAGATCAGAGAGCGCGGCTCAAGCGAGACTTGGGGGGCTCAAACGCCCGGCTTCGCGAAGAGGCTACGCCGGGCACGCTTCGCCCTACGGGCTCCTGCGTGGCTGCGCCACGCGTAGCCCGTA
>NZ_CAFI01000403.1 GCF_000239775.1 Bradyrhizobium sp. ORS 375 | reverse complement strand
TCATTGGCTGTGATCGGCGACAGCACGCCGGCGTCCGGCAGCGCCACGCCGCGTGGCGAGCGGACCCGCTTGAGGGCTTCGAGAACCTGCTGCTGCGTCACGCTCACGGCGCATCTCCTGAAGTGCTTCAGAACGCGCCACATCGTCGCGCCCTATCCTGTTGGCCGGACGCGATCTTCCGTCGTTCGCGACGAGATCGCGCCAGCCCTCTGCTGCGCTGCTTCATAATGAAGGTCGACTCAAAACGCCACCTTGGTTCCGATGTCGCCCGCGGTCTCGACCGGCGCATCCTCGGCCTGCTCTTTCGCAGCCTCGTAATTGAGCTCGATCATCACGCCGTTGGGATCGCGCACGAAGATCTGCCACAACTCGCCGCCCGGGACCTGCCGCGCGTCGAACGGCATGCCCTTGGCCGCGAGCCGCGCCTTCATGCCGGCAAAGCCGCGGCTGACGAAGGCGACGTGATGGACGACGCCGGAGTCGGGCTTTTGTGCCTCGGAGGTCGGCGAGATGTCGACGAGGTGCACCACCGGCCGGCCCTCGCTGTACATCCAGGCGCCGGGGAAGGCGAAGTTCGGACGGGCGCCGTTCTCCAGCCCGAGCACGTCCTCATAGAAGCGAACGGTCTCCGCGAGGTTGCGGGTCCGGATGTTGAAATGATCGAGCACACCGACGCTGACGCCCATGCGAGACACTCCCTGACTGGATCGTTGAGTTCTTCGGATTTCGTTGCCGGATGACGGCTTTGCAAGCCGTCATGACGATGCCTCTTTAGCATGGCGGCGCGCTTTCGCATCCGTCACGAAGCCGTTGCCCCCGCCTCGCAAGCCGTTATGGTGCGGCGTCCAGCACGCCGCCGGAACCCCGCCGGCTGCTGATGTGTCTGTTCAAGAATCGCCCGGCCATCCCAAGGCCGCCGGCAGAACCCCAAGGTCAAGGTCACGCATATGGCTAAAGTCGCTTTCATCGGTCTCGGCGTCATGGGTTTCCCCATGGCAGGGCATCTCGTGAAGAAGGGCGGCCACGAGGTCACGGTCTACAACCGCACTGCGGCCAAGGCGAAGGAATGGGCCGACAAGTTCGGCGGCAAGACCGCAGCGACGCCGAAGCAGGCCGCCGAAGGCCAGGATTTCGTGATGTGCTGCGTCGGCAACGACAACGACCTGCGCTCGGTCACCATCGGCCCGGATGGCGCCTTCGCCGGCATGGCCAAGGGCGCGACTTTCGTCGACCACACCACGGCGTCGGCTGAAGTGGCACGTGAGCTCGACGCCGCAGCCACCAAGGCCGGCTTCAAATTCATCGACGCGCCGGTGTCGGGCGGCCAGGCCGGTGCCGAGAACGGCGTGCTGACGGTGATGTGCGGCGGCACGGCGGACGCCTATGCCGGCGCCGAGCCGGTGATCGCGGCCTATGCGCGGATGTGCAAGCTGCTCGGACCGGCCGGCTCCGGCCAGTTGACCAAGATGGTCAACCAGATCTGCATCGCGGGCCTCGTGCAGGGCCTCTCCGAAGGCATTCATTTCGCCAAGAAGTCGGGCCTCGACGTTCCCGCCGTGATCGAGACCATTTCCAAGGGCGCCGCCCAGTCCTGGCAGATGGAGAACCGGTACAAGACCATGAACGACGGCAAGTATGACTTTGGTTTTGCGGTGGAATGGATGCGCAAGGACCTGTCGATCTGCCTGTCCGAGGCGCGCCGCAATGGCGCTCATCTGCCGGTGACCGCGCTGGTCGATCAGTTCTACTCCGAGGTCGAGAAGCTCGGCGGCAAGCGCTGGGATACGTCGAGCCTGCTCGCCCGGCTGGAAAAGTAATCCGAACGCCTGTCTGCGGTTCAAACGGCCGCCGCTCATCCGAGCGGCGGCCGTTTTGCATCTGGCATGGTGGGGGGAAGCGACGCTTCTCCTTTGACCCCCGGCCAACGCGCGCTTCCCATTGACCGGGCGCTCCATTGCACGCCCCGCGACTCGCTGATACCCGTTGCGATCGCTAATCGTTCGCAGGTGTTGCCGGCTCGAGACAGCATGATAAGAAATCGGATAAATGTAACGTTATAACATTACATTCTTGATGGTTCGGGCTAATTCTCGTCCGTGTCATCGTGAACGTTACGGGGGCGCAGGCGCCGGCGTGGTCGACACCTGCGATGGGGATCGGAATGAATGTACGGACAATTTTGGGCTCGCTGTCGTTGGCGGGAACGGTAATGGCCGGCTGGTCGGGCGGGCCCGTCCATGCCCAGCAGGCCGCCAGCCCAGCCCAGAGATCGGACACCTTGCTCCCGGACGTGACAGTCGATGTCCCGCGGCAGCGGCAGGCGCGAGCGCCATCGTCGAGCCGAACGGCTGACCGGGCCATGCGTCCTGCGTCACGCCGTTCCGCGGCGCCATCGTCAGCAACCGCGCCGTCCGTTGCCGCCTTTTCCGTCAGCGCGGCCTCGCCCGCGACACCGCTCAATGGCAACGCCACCCCGGCCGCTGGCAGCCGCCTCGGCCTGACTGCGCGCGAGGTGCCGGCGACGATCGAAGTGATCGGCGCCGAGACGCTGCGCGAGCAGGGCTACCACACGACGGTCGATGCCGTGAAAGGCGCGACCGGCGTGAGCGCCGGCGATGCGCCGAACGATGTCGGCTACGCGATGCGCGGCTTCCAGGGCAACCAGGTCAACGTCCTCTACAACGGCATCAACATCGGCCCGACCGGCTTCACCGCGCTGACCATGGAGACCTTCAATCTCGACCGGGTCGAGATCCTGAAGGGACCCTCCTCGCTGATCTCGGGCCAGGGCGCGGTTGGCGGCACCATCAACTTCGTGACCAAGGCGCCGCAGTCGGGCCCGGTCGAGAACGAGGCCTTCATCGGCTTCGACCAGCGCGGCACGTTCCGCAGCGGCTTCGGCTCCGGCGGCAGTACGACCGTCAAAGGTCTCGACTATCGCTTCGACATCAGCCGCACCAGGGAAGTCGGCTTCATCGACGATACCGAGTTCAAGAACGTCCACGTCTCGGGGCAGTTGAACTATCGCCTGTCCGACAGCTTCAAGACCTTCGTGGCAGCCGAGTTCAAGGACTACAAGGCCAGGCCCTATGAAGGCACGCCGCTGGTGCCGGTGAGCTTCAGTGGCGCCAATGCGACCAGCGGCATCGTCTCCGGCACCAAGGTGTCCGACTACAACGGCAGCAATCTGGGCGCCGTGACGATCGACCGCCGCACGCTGTCGAGCAACTATAACGTCGTGGACGGCCACAAGACGATCAAGGAATCCTGGGTGCGCAGCGGGTTCGAATGGGACCTGAACAACGCCGTCACCCTGCGGAGCCAGATCTACAACTACAATGCCAGCCGCGACTGGTACAACAACGAGGTGTCGGCCTTCAACGCCAATACAAATCTGGTCGATCGCGAGCGCTTCTTCGTCCACCATAACCACAACATGGTCGGCAACGTCACCGACGTCACCTGGAACGGCAGCCTGTTCGGTCTGGCCAACCGCCTCGTCGCCTCGGTCGAGAGTTCGCATACCGATTTTTCGCGGCCGGGTGCTGCAAACTTTCCGGGCGAGTCGGTGCCGCTGGTGGGGTTCGACCGCGGCACCTATGGGCTCCTGACCACGCAAATGCAGACGGCCACCCTCGACAGCGTCGCGCTGAATCTCGAGGACCGGCTGAGGCTGACCGACACGTTCGCCGTGGTGGGCGGGCTGCGCTACAATCCATTCACGCTCGACCGCAACTGGATCCGCAACGGCGCCGAACGGCCCGGCTTCCCCTATTCCAAGAGCTGGCAGCCGCTCACCGGCCGCATCGGATATACCTGGGAGGCCCTGCCCGGCACGACCTTCTACAGCCAATATGCGACTGCGACCGACATCTCCGCGGACAGCATCTTCATCGTGACCCCGGCGCAGAACCTCACGCTGTCGGATTCCCGCAGCTATGAGACCGGCGTCAAGCAGCTCACATGGAACGGCCGCGCGGAGTGGACTTTCTCGGCCTTCGAGATCGAGCGCAACAACGTCTACAGCGCCCAGGCCGGCCAGCAGCTCAACCTTGCCGGCAAGGTGAAGTCGCAGGGCGTCGAGCTCGCAGCCGCCGTGCGGCCGACGCCGGAGAGCCGACTGTGGGGCAACGTCGCCTATGTCCGCGCGCGCTATGCCGATTATGACCTCGCCGGCGGCGGCTCGTTCTCCGGCAACACCCCGCCGAACATTCCGGCCGTGATCGTCAATGGCGGCGGCTCCTACCGCTTCCTCAATCCCGGCTGGTGGCCGGTCGAGCTCGGCTTCTCCGTACGCCATGTCGGCGATCGCTGGAGCACCGATGCCAACACGGTGAAGCTCCTCGCCTATACCACCGCCGACCTGTTCGCCTTCGTCGACCTGCCGAAGGTGCCCCTGTTTGCGACCGCAACCGGCACCCGTCTCGCCTTCCGGCTCCGCAACGTCGCCGACCAGCGCTACGCCGCCTGGAGCGATCCGTTCTATCCCGACCAGATCTTCCTCGGCGCGCCGCGCACCTACGAGGTCGAAGCCTCGTTCAAGTTCTGACAGCATGATCCGGGCGCTGATCCTCACGCATCGCTGGCTCAGCATCCCGCTCGGTCCGCTGTTCGTGCTGTGGTTTGCGACCGGCATCGTGATGCACTTCGTGCCGTTTCCGGCGCAAACGGAGAGCGAGCGCTTCGCCGGGCTGAAGCCGCTCGATCCTGCCGCAAGCCTACGCAGTCCTGCAGACGCCGTCGTCGCGAGCGGCATCGACCGCCCCAGCCGCGTGCGGCTGTGGCAACGCGCGGATGGTCCTGTCTATGTCGTCTCCGCCGCCGACCGGAGCGTGGCCGTTCGTGCCGACACGCTGGCAGCGGCCACCGTGGAGGCTCCCGATCTCGCGCGGTCCATCGCCCGCGCAACGGCGCAGCAGCGTGGTCTCGGCGCCGATGGCACGGTCGCGGCGCTCGACGATTACGATCAATGGACCGTGCCGAACCGGTTCGATGCGCACCGCCCGCTCTACCGGATCGCACTGAACGATGCCGAAGGCACCGAGCTCTACGTCTCCTCCCGGACCGGCGACGTGGTGCTGGACACGACCGGCTTCGAGCGCCGCTGGAATTATCTCGGCAGTGTCGTCCACTGGATCTATCCGACAGTGCTGCGCAAGGACTGGGCCGCCTGGGACGTCGTGGTCTGGTGGTTGTCGCTGGCGGCGGTCATTGCCGCCGCGACCGGCGCCCTGCTCGGTCCCGTCAGGCTGCGGCTGCGCAGGGCCCGGCTCACCTCGCGCTATCGGGGCTGGCACCTGTGGCATCATTGGGCGGGCCTCGTCTGCACGCAATTCCTGCTGACCTGGATCGTCAGCGGCTGGCTGTCGATGGATCACGGCCGGCTGTTTGCGACCGGCCATCTCACGCCCTCCGAGGACGCCGTCCTCACCGGCGCGCCGGATTGGACGCGGCTCACTGCCACGCCGCTGTCAAGCGTGTCGGGCGAGGTCCGCGAGATCGAATGGTTCGGCTTCGGCGGCCGCCTGCATCAGCGCACGCGCCGCGCGCTGATGCAGCAGCAGATCTCCGTGCTCGACGGCTCCGCTTGGCATATCGTCGGCCGCTTCCTGCAGCCGGCAGAGATCAACGCCGTCACCGCCCGGCTGCGCAGCGACTGCGCGCGATCGATCGAGGTCGAGCCCGGCGACGACTACCCGTTCGTCTCTGACGTGCCGCGGGCCCCGGTTCATCGCGTGGTCTGCGGCGACACCTGGTATCACATCGACTCCGCCTCGGGCGCTGCGCTCGAGAAGCTCGATCCGTCCAGGCGCACCTACCGCTGGCTTTATCAGGCGCTGCACACGCTCGATTTCCCGACCCTGCTCGCGCACGCGACCTTGCGCACACTGCTGATCGTCGGCCTGTGCGCGGCCGGCTGTGCCTTCAGCATCACCGGCCTCGTGATCGGGTGGCGGCGGTTGCGCGCGAGCGGGCTCGCGCCCCGCCACAATGGTTAATTTTAACGCGCGGTTAACGCAAATTTTTCGTTGTCTATAATCCGTCTTAAGGATTTCGAGCCAGTTATAGACGATGCAGAAAGCAGCCCGTGCGGCCCCGGGCAGGATTTGTGTTGTTGATGAGTAAACCCGCGGAAAAGCCCGAGATTGTCGAGCTTCCGGCCGATGCGCCGGCGCTCGCGCCGGCAAGCCAGCGCCGGGCGGCGCAGCAGCGGGTGCGCGAGGCGCGCGACCGGTTAACGTCGACCTCGGGAACGCGACCGGCATTCGATCGCGAGTTGCTGCGCCAATACGCACAGACCCGCATCTCCGCTTCCTACATCGTCATGCTGCTGGTGGTCGCAACCGGCCTGATGCTGAGCGTCTGGCTGCACGCGCTGGCCGCCGGCGCCTGGACGCTCGGCGTGCTCTGCATCCATGCCGCGATCGTCCGCAACTGCACCAACTTCCTCGCCGACCAGCCGTCGCTGGCGGCTACCCGACGCTGGCGCACGCGCTTCGTGCTGCTCGACCTGCTCTACGGCGTCTGCTGGATGGCGATCCTGATCCATCCCGCGCTGGCCGAGGTGTCGGGCACGCTGATGATGTTCCTGATGCTGCTGGTGATCGCCGTCTCCAGCATGCTCGCGGCCAATCTGCCGATCGCGGCGGTCGCGGTCACCGCGCCGGTGACTGTCGCGATCACGCTGAGCCTCGCGCTGTCAGGCACGTTCGACAACTACCTGCTCGCGGGTTTTGCAATTGCGGCCGAGGGCTATTTCGTGCTGCTGGCGCATCAGCTGCACTCGACCACGCTCGCCACCTTGGAAGCGCGCGCCGAAAAGGATGCGCTGATCGGCGAGCTCGAGCAGGCCAAGGCGATCTCCGACGAGGCGCGCTACCGCGCCGAAGCCGCCAACGTCGCCAAGTCGCGCTTCCTCGCGCAGATGAGCCACGAGCTGCGCACGCCGCTGAATGCCATTCTCGGCTTCTCCGAGGTGATGAAGAGCGAGATCTTCGGCGCGCATGCGGTGCCGGTCTACAAGGAATACTCCGCCGACATCCACAATTCCGGCGTCCATCTGCTGAACCTCATCAACGAGATCCTCGATCTCTCGCGCATCGAGGCGGGCCGCTACGAGCTCAACGAGGAAGCGGTGGCGCTGGTGCACGTGATCGCCGACTGCCACCACCTCCTCAAGCTGCGCGCCTCGAGCCGCGGCATCACCATTCACGAGGTGTTCGAGCAGAAGATGCCGCGCCTCTGGGCCGACGAACGCGCGATCCGCCAGGTCGTGCTGAATCTGCTGTCCAACGCCATCAAGTTCACGCCGCAGGGCGGCGAGATCTGGCTGAAGGCAGGCTGGACCGCGTCGGGCGGACAATATCTGAGCGTCAAGGACACCGGCTCCGGCATTCCTGAGAACGAGATCCCGATCGTGCTCGCCTCGTTCGGCCAGGGCTCGAACTCGATCAAGTCTGCGGAACAGGGCGCGGGCCTCGGCCTGCCGATCGCCAAGAACCTGATCGAGATGCATGGCGGCACGTTCACGCTGAAGTCGAAAGTCCGCATCGGCACCGAGGTGATCGTCACCTTCCCGCCGGAGCGGGTGATGTCGGCGCTGGCGCCACTGTCGGACGAGGCGCCGCCGCTGCAACCGGATCCTGCCGCCGCGCCCGCCCAGGAGAAGCGGCGGCTGCTGCGCAAACCGATCATGAATGCCGGAACGGGACTGTGAGATGATGACACTTGCAAAGCCGGACCAGAACCTTTTCAACTCGCAGCATGAGCCAGGATACCCCCTGCATTGCTGTCTGCATGATCGACCCGAAGACCAAGCTGTGCTTCGGCTGCGGCCGCACGCTGCAGGAAATCGCGCGCTGGGGCCGCATGTCACGCGACGAGCGGCTGAGCGTGATGGATGGGCTGCAGAGCCGCATGCACGATGCCGGCCTGCCCGCGATGACGCGCAAGCGCGACTGAGCGAGGCCGCCCTCATCGGAGGCCGGGCATGAACAAGATCGCATTGGTTCTCGTCACCATGGTGGTCACCGCGAGCGCCGTGATCGTCTACAAGGATCCCGAGCAGGCGGCGCTGGCCAGCGACACCGTTTCGGAGATGCTGCGCAGCCGGGCCTTCCGGGCCGGGGCGAGTCCGCCGACCAACGCCGTCGAGATCGAACGCACCAAAGGCGGCGAGTTCGCGCTGCGCGCCAAGATCAACGGCGTCACCGCGCCGATGGTGGTCGACACCGGCGCGACCTCGGTGGTGCTGACCTGGGAGACCGCGAAGGCCGCGGGCCTGCCGCTCGAGCTTTTGAACTATGACGTCGACGTCGAGACCGCGGGCGGCCACACCAAGGCGGCCCGGCTGACGCTCGATCGGCTGGCGATCGGCAAGCTGGTGGAGCGCTCGGTCCCGGCGCTGGTCGTGCCGCACGGCCAGATGAAGACCAATCTGCTCGGCATGAGCTTTCTCGACCGACTCGAACGCTTCGAGGTTCGCTCCGACCGACTGATGCTGCACGGCTATCCCGACCGCAGCTGAGGCCGCAGCCAGCGTTGCCTTGCGCCGGCGGACGATGTCGGCCTACGCTCCCGCCATGGCCGATATCCCGCAGATCAAGCTCGCCCTGAACGAAACTCCGTTCGGCCCCTCGCCTGCAGCCATCGCGGCGATCCAGGCCGATCTCGCCGGCCTCGCCCGCTACACCGGCCGGGAGGTCGATGACCTCACGGCCGCAATCGCCGCGCGCGAAGGCATCGCGGCCGGGCAGATCGTGCTCGGCGAGAACCTCAACGTGCTCGGCCTCTATCTGTCCGCCCAGGGCGGCGCCGGCGGCACGTTCGTCTACTCCGAGCCGGGCTACACGGCTCTGGTCGATGCGGTGGCGCCGGCGGGCGGCCGCGTGATCGGCGTGCCATTGAATGCCGCGCTGGAGAACGATTTGCCGGCCATCGCAGCCGCCGTCGACGGCACCACCCGCGCGGTCTATCTCGTCAATCCGCACAATCCCTCGGGCACGGTGAGCGACGCCGCGCTGTTCGTCGAAGCCGTCCACGACTTGTCGTCACGCACGCTCGTCATCGTCGACGAGGCCTATCTCGAATTCGTCCCGGATTTCGCCGCCCGCACGGTCACGCCGCTGCTGCGCGAGGGCGCCAATGTCGCGGTGTTCCGGACGTTCTCCAAGATCTACGGGCTGGCCGGTCTTGCCATCGGCTATACGCTGGCGCCGACGCTGCTGGCAGCCGCGCTGAAGCAGATGGGCGTTGGCGCGTTCTTCGGGCTGAGCCGGCTCAGTCTCGCGGCGGCCATCGCGAGCCTGGCTGATGGCACCTACGTAGACACTGTGCGGGCCAAGGTCGCGGCCGAGCGCGAGGCGTGGCATGCGCTGCTGCGCGCGCGGCCGCCGCTTCAGCGCCTCGCAGGCCAACTTCGTGTTCTTCGATTGCGGCCGGCCGCATGCGGACGCGGCGGCGGCGCTCGCTGCCCGCGGCATCGTTATCGGCCGTGCGCAGCCGGGTTTCGAAAACTGGCTGCGCATTTCGATCGGACTGCCCGAGGAGAATGCGATCGCGCGGCAGGTCGTGGCCGAGCTGCTGCCGGTCAACTCATAAGTCAGGCGATCGCGGCGGCCGGCGCACGTTCCTCGATCATCGCCACGGCCTCGCGCAACACATCGATGCCCGCGTCAGGCTTGACGCCGCGCTCGGCAAGATGGCGGCGGAAGGCGCGGGCGCCCGGAACGGCGTGATAGGCGCCGACGAGATGCCGCGTCATCGCGTGCAGCCGCGTGCCCTGCCCGAGCTGGCGTTCGATATAGGGCTCGAGCGCCGCCAGCGCATCCTTCATGCTCCGATGCGGCGCAGCCTCGCCGAACAGCACGGGATCGACATCGAGCAGCCGCCACGGCTCCTGATAGGCCGCACGCCCGAGCATCACACCATCGACATCAGCGAGATGAGCTTCCGCCGCTTCGATGCTGGTGATGCCGCCATTGATGATGACCGGCACGTGCGATAACCGCGCCTTCAGCCGGTACACCCTGTCGTAGTCAAGCGGCGGGATGTCGCGGTTCTCCTTCGGCGACAGCCCGTTCAGCCACGCCTTGCGCGCGTGCACGATCAGCGCGTCGGCACCGGCGTCGACCACCGCATCCGCCAGCGCATCGAGCGCGGTCTCCGGATCCTGGTCATCGATGCCGATGCGGCATTTGACGGTGACGGGAATGCGCACCGCGCGCTTCATCGCGGCAACACAGGCCGCAACCAGCGCCGGCTCGGCCATCAGACACGCGCCGAAGCGGCCATCCTTCACCCGGTCCGACGGACAGCCGACATTGAGATTGATTTCGTCGTAGCCGAAGTCCTCGCCGATGCTCGCCGAGGTCGCGAGATCGCCCGGATCCGAGCCGCCAAGCTGCAGCGCCAGAGGATGCTCCGCCGCATCGAAGCCGAGCAGACGCTTCCGATCACCGTGAATGACGGCGCCCGTCGTGACCATCTCGGTATAGAGCAGCGCCCGCCGCGACAGCAGCCGGTGGAACATGCGGCAGTGCCGGTCGGTCCAGTCCATCATCGGCGCCACGGCAAATCTATGTAATTGATCTATCTGCATTTTTCCGGAAACTTCAACCCGTCAGGTCGCGTCGTGTGCACTGTATCCTACCCCATAGTGCGACGTCTTTTCCGGCTTTTCGACGCCTCAGTGCGCACGGAGCGCACACGCGTGGCAACTATCACCAGACTGAAATCCGGCTCTTGGAGAGCCCAAGTCCGACGAAAGGGGAAATATGTCAATGAGACATTTCTCCGCCGAAAGGACGCCGAAGAATGGCGCACCGAAAAGCCCACGAGCGCAATCGCCGTCCCACGCAAGACGAACGCGATCGTATTATCTCAGCGTTGGAATCAAACAGTCGGCAACAGATCGCGGTTGGTCGTATCATCCGATTTGCGGTCGCAACAGCTATGCGGCAAGACGAAATTGCTAAAAGTCGAATGGCGCGACGTCGACGCCCGCGGCCGAATGCTCCTCATTCGCAGTCGAAAAGATCCCCACAAGAAGAAGGGCAACGATCAGCGAATTCCCCTGCTGGATGTATCAGGCTGACGCATGCAAGATCAATGAGGAGGAAGTTCGGTTCTCGAATACTCGCGAAGGTCGGATTTTTCCCTTACAATGGACGATCTGTTGGAACAGCATTTCGACGCCAGTGTCAGCAATTGAACATCGATGATCTTCATTTTCACGATTTGCGTCACCAAGGCACGAGGCGCCTTTTCGAGCTGGATTTTCCATCGAACAGGTCGCACTTGTCACCGGGCACAAGGACTGGAAAATGCTGCGCCGCTACACACACCTAAAGCCAGAAACGCTCCACTGTATCCGTTCGGTGCGGGCTTCCTGACAGGCACCGAGAACATTAACCGAAAACGCTTTTCTGGTTTGCCCGAGTTGAAACGGGCCCAAGGATTGCCCTCTCGCCCCCGGGCTGGAGGTAGTCACTCGCTGCTGACAGCATGCTGCAGGGCCGCGCCTGCGACCCAACACTTAGGAGCGCCATCATAGGTATCGGGGTTGGAGTCAGGGGAACGCTATCGCCTTTCCCCACACCAACCGAGCTACGATATCTCATCCAGTCCTTCGACTAAGTCGTGCCGGGCAGATCCCACCCAGGAGCACGAGGCCGAGCCCTGCTCGCTGGTCGCGCTCCCGGGAACGCCAACGAGATCAGAGCATCAGGAGTTTGTCTCGGACGGCGCAACTTCATCGTTCTGTCCGAGACCCCTAGCAGTACGACACAAACTGGCCCGTTGCCTTCTTGATGCGCTCGCAGGGCTTGACGAGCACGGCCAGTCGGAAATCTGCAAGCGCCGCGTCGCGATGCGGGCCGCTTCGCACCGGCAGATCTCGGTGTCGACGATCGAGCGGAAGGCGAAGACATCGCGGTATTCATCAATCACCGCCTCGTCCTAGCATTCACCTTGCGCGCCGACCAGGCTCGCCATGACCGGCCCGAAGATATCCGCACGAGCGCCCCCCTGATGAACGACGCGGCAGGTGCCGCCGAGGGCATGAAGCGGGAGGTCGACGACGTCATCCGCAATCGGGGCCGAAAATGTCGGTGTCGCTGAAAATCAACAGCGCACTCTCTTGTGGCCGGTATCACCCGTTCGCCCGACGCCCCGCTCATGCCGGGAACTCTATTCTCGACGACGAGATGAGTTTTAGTCGCCGCCAGAATAAGGACCGTCATGTTGTCAGAAGTGTCAGGACCACCGCGCCAGAACAGGACCCAACGAGAGACAGGCGCACGCAGACAGTTGCGCTGCTTGCACACGCTGCTGCTGACGACGTCCGCGCTCGCGTTGCTGGGATCGGCAACGTCCGCACGCGCGGACGATGGAACGTGGCAGGGCGGCGTCGACGGGGTCTTCAGCAACAACTTGAACTGGAGCGGGAGTGTGCTTCCGGACGGGGTGGCGACGTTCGGACAGAGCAACCGGACGAGTATCACGTCGCAGTCCTTCTGGTCCGTCGACACGCTCAAGTTCAACGCAGGCTCGAGCAGCTACGATTTCACCATTGCGGCAGGTTCGTTCGCACTGACGGGTGCCGGGATTGTCACCCAGCCAGGCGCGGGAGCCGTCAGATTCGACGTCGAATCCACGCTGCAATTCATCGGCCTGAGCAAGGCAGCTACGGCGAAGATCACTAACAACCAATATGTCCGCTTTACCGAAAGCGCGTCCGCGGATGGTGCGACAATTGAGAATCGCACCGGCGCCAGCTTGCTGTTCGCCGACAAGAGTACTGCCGCCAAGGCGTCGATTACGAACACCGGCACGACTTCCTTCGAAGGGAGCGCGACAGCCGACCGTGCAATCATCGCCAATAACTTCCATGCAGGGTTGGACTTTCTCGGTACGAGCACGGCAGCCGATGCTACGATCAATTCGAGTGGAATCGTGTCGTTTCGTGAGAAATCGAGCGGCGGAGCCGCTCGCCTGTCCCTGACGGACCGGGGCATTCTCGACGTGTCCACCCTGACAACCTCTGGCACGACGATCGGCTCGCTCGAGGGCAGCGGGACGGTTCGGCTCGGCGGCAAGAATCTCACGGTCGGTGGCAACAACATCGAGACGACGTTCGCGGGCACCATTCGGGACCTCAGCGAGAGCGGCGGCACCGGCGGCTCCCTCACCAAGGAGGGAAGATCCGCGCTGACTCTCAGCGGCAGCAACGGCTACACCGGAGCGACGAGGGTCACTGGCGGCTGGCTCATCGTCGACGGCTCCATTGCAAGCTCCAGCGGCGTCACAGTCGACGCTGGAGCCACGCTGGGCGGCGGTGGAACCGTGTCGAGCACCGTGGTCAACGACGGCGGCACACTGAGTGCCGGAAGCGATGCCGCTCAGTTCGGCACGCTCAAGGTTCGCGGCGACCTGGCCCTGGCCAAAGGAGCGACGTATGCCGTAAACGTCTCGCCCGATGCCGCGAGCAAGACCAGCGTCACCGGCACCGCAACGCTCGGGGGCGCCACCGTGTCGGCCAATTTCGTCAACGGCAGCTATGTGACGAAGCAGTACGGCATCCTCGATGCGAACAGCGTCACGGGTCGCTTCGGCCAGTTGGTCACCGGCAATCTGCTGCCGATCTTCTCGGCCTCGCTGACCTATGACCCCAACCATGTCTTCCTCAACGTGACCGCCGACGGCACGGGTGGTGGTGGTGGTCGTCAGGATGGCGGCGGCAGTAGCGGCGGCGGCTCCGGCCGCGACGGCGATCCGCTGCGCGGCTACAATGTCAACCAGCGCAACGTCATGGGCGGTCTTGCAAACGCG
>NZ_CAFI01000404.1 GCF_000239775.1 Bradyrhizobium sp. ORS 375 | reverse complement strand
GCCGAACGCCTTCAAGGAGTGCCGGATCGCGTTCTCGAGATCGAGGAATTTGAGTTTGAGATTGCGGCGATGCGTCAGCAGCAGTCGCAGCCGATAGCACGGCGCGGTCTTGATGTGCGCGCGCCGGAACCCGCCGGTGCGCATGATGTGCGCGATCCCGAGCGCATTCGCCTGCCAGATGACCCGACCAGCTCTGAGTTCATGTCGGCCTACCAAAGCGCCCTTCTCGGTCAGGTGACATCATCGAGACCCGAACTTCGCTCTCCCGTTCAGGGCACAATCTCCGCGCTGATCGCCTCTTACATGCGAAGTTCGGAATTCATCGGCCTTCGGAAGACCAGCAAGGAGGGTTACGGCAGGCGCCTCGAGGCCCTCAGAATCGAGCACGGGCATCGGACCGTCGCTGGACTTTCTCGCGAGCGCATCATCACCGGCATTCTTCAGCCGTTCGCCGACCGGCCCGGCGCGGCTCTCGATACCCTCAAGAAACTTCGCATTCTGATCCGTCACGCAATCAACATCGGATGGATCAAGCACGATCCGTCGCTCGGGATAAAGCGACCCAAGCTTCAGCGCATCAGATCTTGGACTGAGGACGAGATCGAGCTGTTTCGCAAGAAGTGGCCTCTGGAAACCAAACAGCGGCTGGCTTTCGAACTGTTCCTGAACACGGGCCAACGACGATCCGACGTGGTCCGCATGGCATGGTCCCACATCACGCCCGAGAACAGAATCGCCGTCGCGCAGCAAAAGACAGGACGGCGATTGTTAATTCCGCTCCACCGTGACCTGCTTTCAGCCTTGGCCATCGCAAAGCGTGACCACGTGACGATCATCACGACCGCCTATGGCCAGTCCTTCAGCGTTGACGGCTTCAGCCAATGGATGCGCGATGCCATTACGGACGCAGGCCTGCCGCTTGATTGTCAGCCGCACGGCCTGCGCAAGGCTACCGGCCGTCGTCTGGCTGAGGCTGGCGCGACGGCAAAGATGATCATGTCCGTCCTTGGCCACACCACTCTTGCAGAGGCCGAGCGATACACTGAGGAGGCTGATCAGGCGAGCCTTGCGGTCGATGCTCTGGCGCGCCTCGAAGGACACAAGGCGAACGACTTTCCCCAAACGCAATCCGTCGGTTTGGGAAAACCGACCAAAACCTCAAGAAAATCAGCGGGGGAAAGGCAGAACTGGCGCTCCCTAGGGGAATCGAACCCCTGTTTCAGCCTTGAGAGGGCTGCGATTTTTTTCGCCGACCATTCGCGACCGTTCGTCACTATTCAATAAAATCAATATCTTACGTATTTTTCGTCCGCCATTGTTCCCTGCCATACGCCTATGTATATTTGACGGATATTTGACGAGTTTTGGGGCGGATACCGATGGCGAAGACACTCACAGAGGCGCAGATCACGACCGCGAAGG
>NZ_CAFI01000405.1 GCF_000239775.1 Bradyrhizobium sp. ORS 375 | reverse complement strand
TCCGTCGCCGGCCCGTCCGTCGCCCTGACGCGGGCTGGACGTCAACACACATGCGCGATGGCCGCCTCCATCGCGCGCGAATGTTTCCATCCGTTTCTGTCGCCTTTACGTCGTAAGTTCGACCGTTTTGAAGTCGGCCGGCAGGATCACCTCGAGCAGTTCGACGTCATCGGAATAGTCGAGGATCATGTGCCGGATTTTCGGCGGCTGCGTCCAGCAGCTGCCCTCCTTCATCAGCGTCTCGCCAACGCCTTCGAGGTAGCTCTTCACCCAGCCCTTGAGCACATAGACCATCTGGAAGTCGACGGCATGGGTGTGCAGCTTCGACACCTCCTGCGGATTGCACGGCGGCAGCATGCGGATGACATGCGCCCGCGCCAGGCCGTGAGTCGCAGCCGCAATGCCGAGGTCGCGGTAATGCGCGTAGGCGCGCAGGCCGTCGGCCTTGAAGTCTTCTTCGCGGTGATGGCTGATCGCGACCTTCTGCTTCGGTCGCCGCGGCGCCGGTGCCGGCCGCCCCTTGCTGACGAGCGCCTTGCGCGCGGAGGGCGCGGCCGCCCTTCCCGGCTTGGCGGGTGTCTTCGCGATCGTCTTTGCGCTGGCTTTGGCGGGCGTCTTCGCAGCCGCCCTGCTGCTCTTGCTGGTCTTCAGCGCTGCGGCCTTGGCGGCGGCGCGTGAGACGGGCTTGGTGGTGCGGCTCTTGCTGGCCATGGTGCTCTCCCTGCGAGTCCTCGCCGCGAGGGTAGCACATGTTGTCGAACCTCAGCAGCTTCTCCGACAAAGGTCGTCATTCCGGGGCGTGCGAAGCACGAGCCCGGAATCCATTCCTCCGCACGTGATGACGCCCGATGGATTCCGGGCTCGCGCTACGCGCGCCCCGGAATGACAGCGGTGGGTGGAGATCCTGCAGCGACCTCGGCTCAATGCAGCCGGAACACGCCATCCACGGCGCGCAGCTCGGCCGGCTTGATGAGCTTCGAATGCGCCACCGTGACCGAGTGCAGCGGGCCCTCGATCTTCTCCTGCCAGAACGCGAGGAAGTCCTGCAGCGCGGGAAATTTCGGAAACAGGTCGTAGTTCTGCCAGACATAGGTCTGCAGCAGCGAGCGATGGTCCGGCATCCGATACAGGATCTGCGCGGTCGTCAGCCCATAACCCAGCACCTGTTTCCGAAAGTCCTCGGAAACCTCAACCCTCGACACCATGCCAACCCTCCGTTTCTGGAGCGCATGTCCGCGTGGCCAACCGGGATGGAGCCACCCGGCAAAGATGCGCTCACTGCAAAAGAAATGTGACGCATGTCCTCAACCCATCTCAAGCTTAAATGTTTAACGGCATGTTGAAAAATGCTGCATTAGCAGCCACTTAGCCCAGGTGCTAATACGGTGTTTCGCGTTTCGTTCCGCTTGTGTTAACGCTATCGGAACGCTTTGGCAGAGCGCGCAGTTGACTGCTAATTTTTCTGCTACAAGGCCTTGCCCGGCTGGACACTCTCCCCTAAATCCAGCCCGCGTGCTGGCACTCGCCGGCATCGACTGCCAAATCTCCAGAAACTGACAATCGCTTCAATTGCTTAGGAGGACTGTATGGCTTTCCGTCCGCTTCACGACCGCGTCGTGGTCAAGCGCATCGACGCCGAAGAGAAGACCGCTGGCGGCATCATCATTCCCGACTCGGCCAAGGAAAAGCCCTCGCAGGGCGAAGTGACCGCGGTGGGCCCCGGCGCTCGCGACGAGAGCGGCAAGCTGGTCCCGCTCGACGTCCAGGTCGGTGATCGCGTGCTGTTCGGCAAGTGGTCGGGCACCGAGGTCAAGATCGACGGCCAGGAGCTGCTGATCATGAAGGAAAGCGACATCATGGGCGTCATCACCGACGCCGGCGCCAAGAAGAAGGCCGCCTGATCCAAGCTCGCACAACGCTCACCCTGAGGGGCGCGCCTGCGGGCGCCTCGCCAAGGGGTGAGACAGACCATTCAACTCAGGGAAACCCAATATGTCAGCGAAAGACGTAAAGTTCGGCGTCGAAGCCCGCGACCGCATGCTGCGCGGCGTGGACATCCTCGCCAATGCCGTGAAGGTCACGCTCGGTCCGAAGGGCCGCAACGTCGTCCTCGACAAGTCGTTCGGCGCGCCGCGCATCACCAAGGACGGC
>NZ_CAFI01000406.1 GCF_000239775.1 Bradyrhizobium sp. ORS 375 | reverse complement strand
ACCGTCCTTGGTGATGCGGGGAGCGCCGAAGCTCTTCTCGATGACGACGTTGCGGCCCTTCGGGCCGAGCGTCACCTTGACGGCGTTGGCGAGAATGTCGACGCCGCGCAGCATGCGGTCGCGCGCGTCGCCAGAGAATTTGACGTCCTTGGCTGCCATTTGAAACTCTCCTGGAGTGGACCTCGCCGGCCAGGGGCGTGATCGCCGGCCTGTCGCCTCAACGAGGTTGAAAAACGCTAGGTTGCCCCGGGCGGCTCGGCGCCGCCCCGGGCGGATCGGGATCAGGCGACGACGCCCATGATGTCGGACTCCTTCATGATCAGGAGCTCCTCGCCGTCCAGCTTGACCTCGGTGCCGGACCACTTGCCGAACAGCACGCGGTCGCCGACCTTGACGTCGAGCGGGGTCAGCTTGCCGCTCTCGTCGCGGCCGCCGGGGCCGACGGCGACGACTTCGCCCTGCGAGGGCTTTTCCTTGGCGGAGTCGGGAATGATGATGCCGCCCTTGGTCTTCTCTTCGGCGTCGATGCGCTTAACCACGACGCGATCGTGCAGGGGACGAAACTTCGATTTAGCCATGACGGATCCCTTTGCGGGTGCTTTGGTAGAGGTTGCTGTCGGAGGAATCTGAATGCGGCCACAATTGACGCCCAACTGGGCCTCCAACCGGCGCGCAGCTTTAGCAATCGTGCCCTCCGAGTGCTAAAGACCGCTGCCGGAAATATGGCTTGCCGCTGTTCCTGTCAAGCAAAGGCCGGCGGTTAAGCCCTTCTTGAGGCTGTTAGGGGATGTTGAACCGAGCCAGACATGTTAGTGGAGCGGCGTCGTCGTTCGACGTCGTTGCTCTGACGCGTGTTTTGCGCTTGGTTGCCGGACGGGGCAGCCACGATCTTGTTCCTTAAGGGGATGCCATGACGAGTTCACGGTGCGCGCGGCCGATCGCCAATCTCGGTATCGCGTCGGCGCTCACGATGCTTCTGGGAGCCTGCACGGGCTTCAGCCTGTCGCCGTCGTCCCCCATGCAGCAGACCGAGGCGCCCATCGAACCGGAGGTGCCGGCGACCATCCGGGCGGAAGATCTCGTGGGCAAATGGGGGCTGGCCGCCTACAACAATCCCAATGACCGCGCGCGCACCGAGAAGATGGCGCTGGCGCAGTGCAAGCAGCCTTACACGATCGGGCAGGGAACATCCGGTGGCGTGATCATGCACCTCGCCGACCAGGCGACCCCGCAGGAGCTGCGGCTGAAGGGTTCGGCCGGCGGCAAGAACTATATCGGTCCCGCAGGCCCGCCGGGCGGCGAGCAGGATCGCGAGGTCGTCTCGTTCGACGGACGGGTGCTGATCACCCGCTTCGTCGACAAGGATGCGGCCACCCGTTACCAGACCATGGTCTATGTCCGCTGCGGACCGCGCGCCTGAGTCTTTCAGGATGATGCAATATCTAAGAACCGCATGATGCTCCCACT
>NZ_CAFI01000407.1 GCF_000239775.1 Bradyrhizobium sp. ORS 375 | reverse complement strand
GGTGACCGTCGTGCTGCCGCCCGACGTCTGCGCCACGCGCATGCCGACGCGGGCGTTGCCGACCATCAGATAGTCGGTCCATTTCTGCGTCACGGTGCCGGGGTTCTGCACCTCGGCCGCGACGCCGAAGGCGGCGATGTAGAGCGTGGTGCCCTCCGGGGTCACCTGCTTGACGCGCTGGTGGTCGGTATCGTCGACGAAGGAGATCGTGCGGCTGCCTTGCGTGATGCTCGCCGGCTTGTTGTAGGAGGTGTAGACGATGCTGCGGCCGAGCCCGGAGGTCTGGTTGCCGTTGGCGTCGTAGGTGAAGCTGGCGGTGATGGTGCCGGAGATGCCGGTGACGGCATGCGGCCGCGGCTGGCCCGCCGCTGGATAGGTGTAGCTGCCGACATCCGATTTCGTCAGGATGTTGCCAATCGCGCTGTAGGAGAACGTCTTGACCAGCGGCGTCGTGTCGACGTTGGTCGTCGAGGACGTCAGCCGGCTCAGCGCGTCATAGGCGAAGGTCTCGCTGACATGGGTGTTGGCGTCGCTGCGCGAGGTCAGGTTGCCGAGCCGGTCATAGCCAAACGTCTGGTTCTGCACAGCGCCGTTGGTGCCGGTGGCGATGCTGGTCAGCCGACCCGTCAGAGGATCGAAGCCCCTGATGGTGCTGAGGCCGTTGCCGGCGACCTGCTGGGTGAGATGCCCCTCGGCATCCATCGCATAGGCGGTCCAGAACGACTGGCTGGTGGCGTCGTCCTGCAGCTGGTTGGCGAAACCGAGATTGTTGTAACCGTAGCGCGCGGTGAAGCCGGAGGGATAGCTGACCTTGGTCAACCGGCTGTTGGCGTCGTAGGTCGCGCCCATCGTATAGGTCGCGCCATCGATGGTGGTCGCGACCTGCAGCGGACGGCCGAGGCTGTCATAGCTGATGCTGCGGGTAACGCCGCTGCCGGAACCCGCGGTGATGCTGGTCGACGCCAGCTTGCCGATGCCGTTGGCCGCGGTGTCGTAGGTCCAGACCGAGGTCATGTCCGGCTCGACCCGCTGCACCATGCGACCGAGGACGTCGTAGCTCAGGCTGACGACCTGCCCCTTGGCATCGGCCTGGGTGACCAACTGCCCCAACGTATTGTACGTATAGGTCCAGATGCCCAGATCCGGATCGGAGCTTGCGACCTTGCGGCCGCGCAGATCGTAGGTCGCGGTGACGACGTTGCCGTCGGGATCGGTGGTCTGCACCATGTTGCCGACGGCGTCATAGACCGCAGTCAGCGTCTTGCCCATCGCGTCGGTCACCGACGCGATCTGGCTCTGGCTGTTCTTGACGGTCGTCCGGGTCTGGCCGAGCGGGTTGGTCTCGACCGTGGTCAGCCCGTGATAGGCCATCTGCGACATGCTGCCGTCCGGCTGCGTCGTCGAGACCACCCGTCCCAGCGTATCGTAGGAGAACGTCGTATAGCGAGGCGTGCCGCCGGTCGCGAAATACGGCCGGCTGGCCTGGGTGACCCGGCTCATTGCGTCGTAGCTCTTGGTGGCCTGCACGACGCTGCCGTCAAAGCCTCGGGTGCGGCGGCCGATCTCGCGCTCGAGCGCATCGAAGTACACGGTCGCCGTCGGCGCGATCACCGTCGTGCCGTCGGATGCGTAGGACGTCTCCTGGGTCAGATAGCTCGCGCCGGAGAGACAAGTCGCGGTGCCTCCATTGATGCCGCTGCAGAACTGGTAGCTCCAGCGCGTGATCGCGCCGTCCGGCCTGGTCTCCTGGATCTTGCGTCCGAACGAATCGTAGCTCCACGACGTGGTCAGTCCGTTCGGCCCGGTATGGCTGATCGGCTGGCCGAACCGTGGATCATATTGGAAGCTCTCGCTCTGCCCCAGGGCATTGCTGTTGGAGGTCGCGAACTGCCCGCGCGCGTCATAGGTGCCTGAGCTCGAGCGGCTCACGATGTCGGCGCCGCTGACCGTCACCGACTGCTTGTGGCCGAACGCGTCGTAGACATAGTCGGTCTGCAGCCGCAGCGCCGGATTGTCCGGCTCGACCACCTCCTGGATCAGCAAGCCAGAGGCCGCATCATAGGCGAACGACGACGTTCGCGTGATGCTGCTCGCCGCCCACGCCGGCGCCGCCAGCGTCAGCGCGATCACGGCCGCAAGCTGCGGCAGTACGGTTCTGATCGAGATCGTCATGGCGCCAAGCCCCCCAAGTCGCCGATTGATGCTGCCGAAACCGGCCGGTCAGCCCCTGACCGGCCCAACGCAGGACACAGAGTCTCCCCGTGGCGCGGACGAGCCCACGCCAAAAACCTCTCACTGCCGTGCCGCTATGGCGCGACGCTGGTGACAGATGCCCGGGTCAGACGCCCGAGGTACCAGAGCGACGGGTCGTTGCTGTAGGTGTTGACCGTCGTCTTGCTGTAGCCGTCCGGCGTCGACACGGTGACCCGCGTCGCGTTGCCGTAGGCGTCGTACTGGTTCGCCGTGGTCACCGTCGGCAGCGCCGAGCCGTCGAGATCCGTCCCGCTCGATACGTTCTGCGCCAGCGACACCCGGTAAGGCGCACTCGACGGGCTGATGGTCGACGTTCCCGCCGCATTGCTGAACTGGTAGGTGTTGGTCGACTGCCCCAGCGTCTGCGTGCCCAGGGTCCGCGTGGACGATGCCACCATGCCGATATAGGGAAAGTCCTGCCGGAAGTTCGTCGTGTCCGCGATCCCCGTCTGAAGGTCCTTCACCGTCATCTGGCGGAAGCCCAGCATGCCGCGGCTTGTAATCTCCGCCTTGGCGCCGACGTAGCTGTATGTCGAACTGTAGGTGCCTCCCACACCGTTGGACACGTCGACACGCGAGACGACGTACAGCGGCATCTGCAGATCCTGCACGGGATATGAGGCTGTATTGTCCCGCGTATAGACATTCGCGTTGGTCAGCGGCAGGTACGAAATCGACGTCGTCGTCCCCAGACCCGTGCTCACCGCCAGCAGTAGATCGCCGATCAAGCCGTTGCCAGTGAACACATACTGGTACGGATATCCGTTGGCATCGACCAGGAGGTAGTCGACCTTGCCGTCGCCGTTGAAATCACCCGCAATCGGGAAGTTGACGTTCGGCGTATTCGCATTGATCGGGAAGTTCCAGCCGTTGGGAAGCGTTTGGACCTGTCCCGAGAAGGTGCCGTCCCCGTTGTTCATGAACAGGTACTGATAAGGATAGCCACCGCAATCGATCACGACATAGTCGGTCCTGCCGTCACCGTTGAAATCGCCGGGTATCGGCAGATAGGGCTGGCTCGCCTTGAACGTCCAGCCGGCTGGCAGCGTCTGGGTCTGACCGGTAAAGGTGCCATCCCCATTGTTGAAGAAGACGTATTGGTAGGGGTAGCCATTGGCGTCGATCAGCAGATAATCGAGCCTGCCATCGCCATTGAAGTCTCCGACGATCGGCATATTGGCGTTCGGCGTGTTCTTGTTGATGTTGAACTTCCAGCCGTTCGGCAGAGTCTGAGTCTGCCCCGTGAACGTGCCGTCTCCATTGCCAATGAAGACGTACTGATAGGGATAGCCATTGGTGTCGATCAGAAGATAATCCATCTTCCCGTCACCGTTGAAATCTCCGGTGATCGGGGCGTTCATGTTTGGCGTATTGCTGTTGTTGGGGAAATCCCAGCCGTTCGGCAGCGTCTCGGTGATTCCACGGAACGTGCCATTGCCATTGTTCATGAACACGTACTGGTAGGGATAGCCGTTGCCATCGATCATCAGGTAGTCGGTCCGACCATCACCGTCGAAGTCGCCGACGATCGGCGTGAACCTGTAGTTTGCAGCAAACGTCCAGCCGTTCGGCAGGGCCTGAGTTAGCCCCGTGAACGTCCCGTTGCCGTTGCTGATGAAGACATATTGATAGGGATAGCCGTTGGCATCGATCAACAGATAGTCGGTCTTTCCGTCCCCATTGAAGTCACCGACGATCGGCGTATTCACGTTCGGCGTGTTGCCGTTGATCTGGAACAGCCAGCCGTTCGGAAGCGTCTGGGTCTGACCCGTGAAGGTGCCGTCACCATTGTTGAGGAAGACATACTGATAGGGGTAGCCGTTGCTATCGATCAGCAGGTAATCCGTCCGGCCATCGCCGTTGAAATCGCCCGTGATCGGGATGTACTTGCCATTGGCGCTGAACTTCCAGCCGTTAGGCAAGGTCTGGGTCTGCCCGGAGAACGTGCCGCTGCCGGCACCCGACTGCCAGACGAAGCTGGTTGACGGAAGACAAGCTCCGTCGGCCGCACAGACAACAACGGAGGCGACCTCGCTGCGCTTGGTCGAATCACTCTGCTGATATGACACGCGATAGTCCGCAACGAGAGAGGGGCCGGCGAACGTCTTCACATTGGTGAGCCGAACCGTCGTTTTCACCACAGATCCACCCTGATAACTCACGATCACGTCGGGGCGGTTTGCATAGGTGAACTGCACTGAATTGTAGGGAGCGACGTTTGCCGCCACATTCCCGGTGTAGTCGATCCGGCTTGGATAGGCCTGCCCGGTCGCGCTATCATTCGCGTAAGTGACCGTGAAATAGTTCGTTTTGCTGTCACTGATCTTGTTGACGGCCCACGACCTCGCGGTGGCCTTGCCCTGCGCGAGAACGAGCGAATCCGCAGTACGGCCGAACTCCATGACCTGCCCGGACTTCGAATAGACCTCAAACCACGCCGGTCCTGCGCCTGCGGTTCCGTGCGAAATGATCTTGTTATAGCTCTCTATTTCGGTGCGATACTCGGTCCCGTCGGCACCATAGGCACCGCTGATTGCGACGAGCCTTTCGCCATCCATGCAAAATCGGTCGTTGGCATCGTAGCTGACAGCACCAAGGACGCCGTCTTGGGCGGGCGTTCGCGGACAACGTCCGATGGCGGGCAGCCCACCCAGCGACCACCCTATACCGAGCAGTCCATTAGTCCCCTGGCTGCTCACATAGTCCATCGACAAGGAGGGGGCCATGCCCGCCGTTCCGGGCGGCAGGGCGATTGGAATGGAGTAGGTCGCCGATCCTGTCTGGCCGACGGAGAAATTTCCAGGCAGAGACATTCCACCGGCGAAACCTAAGGTTGAAACTGAGGCCGAAAAAATACTAGCCGCTGCAGCGAGCGCAGGGCTCGGCAAATATCTGCGCGCGCTCGGGACTCGATTGCACTGTCTCGAATAATTGAACATGTCTGCCCCCGCAGCCTGCTTCCAATTCCAAGGACAACAGACGTCATTCGTTTTCCGCGATCAACGCGATCTGACAACTTTTCACAAAATGCGGGCTGCTGGGCGCGGGGACCACAACTGAGAAAATAGACCGCTGCTCAGCATTCTAGGATAGCGAGCACAAACGCCTGCGCAAGTCTCGCCGACACCCGGCTTCGATCATCGGTCATGCAACTTCGAGCATTTCAAAAGCGTCCCACACCTCATACCGCGCGCAATGTCCGGCCGAATCAGTCCCGCCGAATGCGCGTTTTCGCTGAGAGACACACCCCGCCGCGAGGGCATTCTGGAGCGCATGATCGTTTTTCACTGATTGTTCAATATCATCCGCCCAGCGCACATTTCTCCTAAGCGAAACTTTAATTCGTTTTCCTCGAGCGCCATGCTTTTCGTCGGACATTCCTGGTCGCGACTGCCTAACAGGCCGCGCGAACGGGAGCGTGCCGATGGCTCCTGCCATCTCCGATCAATATTAGACTCGATAGCGGCCTTGCCATCTTTCGCTGATCTCGATGGCAGCAGCCGATGCCGTAGCGAGAAGAAGGCCGGTGTATGCGCGCAATAACCTCCCAGTCGCGAGCTTGTCGAGACGCTCAGATCTCCCCGCAAATGGGTCCACCTGGAAAGGCGCGTAAAGGCAGCCGGCGTCTGCAGCATTTACAACACTGCGCCGGTCGATCGCACAGCTGAGAAAGGCTACCTCCTGTCAAGGGGTCGCCTGGCAGACACCGGCGTAGCAGGATTCGGGCAACCATCGTGCCCTTTAATAGTGCCCGGTGACCCTGCCTGCCCAACTCGAGCTCCTCACGGTGGAGGCCGGCGCCATGCCTTCGAAGATCGGCCAGCATCGTTCTACGAATTTCAGCCAAAGCAGATATTGCGGGCGATAAGACGATCACGGCGCCGACGACAAACGCCGACATCGTATCCGCGTCGATCCGCCGCTAAGCAACCACCTCGTCGGTGATGCCGGCGAGCGCCGTCACATCGCCCGGGACTGATCCGCGGGCATGATTGAGGGCGGAGAAGACGTTCCTGACGCCGCCGAGAGGGCCTTCCGAGTGTCGTCAAACAGAAACATGCCGAGTTCGACGGCTTGTCCGAGAATGGCCGAGACCAGTGATCTCGGTGCGCAGCGGTGAGCAGTCTTGCTCCCTTGCTCGAATACCGACATTTTTAGTCGCATATTGTGACTATAATCGCTGCACGTGCAACGAACGTGTGCAACCTCGGCGAGCTTTTGCCTTGCCCAGGGGAATAATGATTCGTATGGTTCACAGCGTTCGGGATGGTGAGATCGAGCCACCTGCCGCACACATCCTTCCTGAAAATCTCGCGAGACCCGGCCAGTGTTGCAGCGACGTGAGTTTCTGGGGTTTCCGCTATTGGCGTTATGTGGTTCGCCAAGCCTGGTCTGGGCCGGCACCACTGGCGAGCCGAGCAAGGTCAGGATCACGATAGGCGGGAGGACCTTCCTCCAATATGCTCCCGTGACGCTTGCGGAACGGCTCGGCTTTTTCAAGGACGCCGGCATCGATCCGGAAATTCTCGACGTGAGCGGCGGATCCAAGGCGCTCCAGGCGCTTGTGGCGGGCAGCGCCGAACTTACGGCCGGCGCCTTCGACCACACGATTCAGATGCACGCAAAGGGTCAGAAGATCGTCGGGGTGGTGCTGTTCGGCAGGCATCCAACCTTCGCCTTGGCGCTGCGAACGGACAAGGCGTCGGACTATCGCGATCCCAGCAGCCTGCGAGGCATGAAGATCGGTGTGACAGCGCTGGGATCGCAGACCCAGTTCATGGTCGAGTACATCGCTCTGCAAGCTGGGGTCTCACCGGCCGATATTTCCTTCGTCAGCGTGGGCGGTGGGACAGGTGCCGTGGCCGCAATCCGCAACGGCGCCGTCGACGGGGTCGTCACGGGAGAGCCGGCGCTGACGGCGCTGACGCTCGCAGGCGACGTCAAGCTGGTCGCCGATACCCGGACCAACGCAGGCACGATCGGCATCTTTGGCGGTCTCTACCCGTCCGGGACGATCTACGCTCGCTCGGACTTCATCGAGCGGAATCCCGCGACTGTAGAAGCCGTCGCTCTCGCCATGGTGCGTGCCCTGCAATGGATTGATCGCGCATCGGCCGAAGACATTGCCGATGCGCTCCCGGAGGAGTGGGCGCAGCCCAATCGGGACGTTTTTCTCACGTCCATCCGGGGGACCCGAGACATGTTCTCGCCCGATGGCCGGTTCAGCGCCGAGGGCGCAAGCATTGCATTTCGCGTCTTGTCGACCGTCGACCCACAATTGCGTGGCGTGCAGGTCGACCTCGCACAGACATTTACCAACAAATTCGTTGAGAAGGCTCACCAGACGCTATCATCAAGATAGCAGCTTGGAGGGCTTCCCCCGATGAACACACCCGCGGCACTGTGGCATCGAGGCTAGGCTGTGGTGCCGCGACGTCCGCAGCAATTGGGCATTTCTGCTTCTGTCGCGAGAAAGCGACGGCGGAAGACGGAGCTGTCAGACCAGCCCACCCCGTCGAAAGAGGGCTCGGCGGTGCTGGCGAGGCGGCGGCGCGATATCCCGCTTCACCATCAAGTCTTCCTGGTTCTGCAGGATGAGATCGCAGAACGTCGCTATGCATCAGGCGAAGCACTCCCCACCGAGGCCGAGCTGGCTGCGCTCTTCAACGTTTCGCGCGTGACGATCCGTGCAGCTCTGGACAAGCTCGATGAACTCGGTCTGATCGAGCGGCGTCAAGGAATCGGGACGTTCGTCCGCGAGCTCGCAAGACCAGAGCCTCTCACCGTTCCCATGATGGACCTCGCAGCGCGCAATCGTGAGATTGTGCGCACAACGAGGGCTCATGTCGTGGAATTTGAGTTCAAGCCAGCGCCTCGGCACGTACGCGAGCACTTTCAGGCTCGGGCAGACGACCTTTTCCAGCGAGCAGTACGAATCCGCACCATGAACGACTGGCCAATCATGCAGGTTACGACCTACATTCCGGAGGCGATCGGACGGCAATTTGGTCCTGACGACATGGAAGGCGGGTCGCTCTATGCCATTCTGCAGCGATTTGGCATCACCTTCGCGTCTGGCGAGCAGATTGTCACTGCAGCTGCCGCCGACCCCATCGTCGCTGCAAGACTCAATGTCGCGATCGGCGCACCGCTGTTGAAGGTCGTGCGCATTCATTTTGACAGCGCCGGACGGCCGATCCAACATTTCGAGCTGCTGGCTCCACCCGCAACCTACGAGCTTCGCATGCCGTTGAAAGACCTTTAGGGCCAGGAGGCGCCAATTCCCATACAGGCCGTTATCCCCCTGATCGTCGGGTGCAGCCGGGAGCAGCAGCTCCCCCACGTCATCATCCGAGCCTCGTTGTGGGCGAACCTGCCAAGGGGGTCATCACACATCCGCCTCTACACGCCTGAATGAGACAGATGACGCCCACACCAGCTTCGCCCTCCCTGCCCCGCTTTGAATCAACGGTCCCGCACTATGTGGCGGGACGGCCGAATTATGCCCCCGCGCTGATACGGGCCGTCGCAGATCACCTTCGTCTGACGAAACAACACCGGCTGATGGACCTCGGTTGTGGACCGGGTTGGCTCGGCATCGCATTCGCGCCTCTGGTCGGGCAGGTCATCGGGATCGACCCGGAGCCAGCGATGCTCGAGGCCGCCTCCGCCCTCGCCACCGCAGCAGGCGTCGAGATTGACTGGATTGAGGGCAGCTCAGATGGCCTCGGCCCACAGCTCGGCCGCTTTCGCGCGGTGGCTATTGGGCGTGCCTTTCATTGGATGGACCGGGCCGAGACGCTGCGAAAGCTTGACGCATTGATCGATGAGGATGGCGCGGTCATGCTGTTCAATGACGTTCGTCCTGATGTGCCGCAGAACAGCTGGTACAAGCGCTACTCGGATGTTGTCGATCGTTTCACCAACAGGAGCATCGGCTTTGCGCCCGAACGCTTGCGCCACGAGCCGGTTCTGCTCGGATCCCGTTTTGATCAGCTCGCGAGACTCGGTGTGATCGAGCAACGATCGGTCGCTGTCGAGCGCCTGATCGATCGCGCATTGTCGATGTCGACATCCTCGCCTGAACAGCTGGGCGCCCGCTCAGGTGAGCTCGCGGAGGAAATGATGACGGCCATGGCGCCATTTGCAACCGATGGCCATGTCCTGGAAGTCATCGAATCCCAAGCGCTTATTGCTCGCCGCCGCTGAGGCCCAGGAATTTCTTGCTCGGCATCGACGCCTCGTCTGCCGGATGCGCTCCCTTGTGCCACCCCAGCCGCAATCGACCGACACGCAGCTACGGGACCGTTCGCAGCCTAGTTCAACTTGACTCCAGCAACGGAGCACGCATTTTCGATAAGGTGACGCACGGTCCGGGCATCCCAATCGAGGCTCTCGGGGGTGTCCATCCAGTAGTTGGATAGGACATGTGCAGCATGCCGGGCCTTGACGCCCAGGCCGACCACCGTCCTGGCCGGAATCGTCATGATGGCGCGCTCAATGGGCGCAAGCGAGCTCAACACTGCTTCGATACGCTCCACGCCAGGCGCGACCACGACAGAGAGGTGCGATTGCGTATCGCAGCTGGCAGCCGCGTGATCATCCTGCTGCTGGAGAGATGCAAGTTCAGCAGAAAGTGCTTCGAAACTGCGACCAAGGGCAACCAGCACCGCATCGGGGTTGCTTTCGACGGTTTGCCGATCGAATGTCGGGCCACCGGGATCGACAGTCGCCAATATCCGTAATGTTTCTTCAAGAGACATCACCGATCTCCAACCCGAGATTGCCGGTCGGTGCAGGGCCGCCGACGACCTGCCGGCTGCAAGGATCGACGTGCACCTCGCAGACGCCGCCCCTCTCCGTCTGCGAGCTCAGACGATATCGCTCAGTCGTATTAACATCAATACAATATCTGCGTCAGGCCGTAATCAATAAGTTCGACGTTGCGCCAGAGCATCGCTTCGACCGGTTGCGCGGCGCGCTCGCCTGCCGAGCGGAGTCGGGCTGTCGTCCGACGCAACAACATTCCGGGCGATGAGTCCCACGCAGCCTTCGTGATCCACTACGTACGCCACTCATGCCACCGCGCTCTTCACTTGGCGAGCTACCGAGATTGGTGGTCTTCCGCCACTTCCGCTCGGCGGCGCCGAAGCCTTGCATCTCCAGACATCAGATTTCGGCGGACATCTCACAAGATCTGGATCAAATGCCCCGCCGAGGGTCCTCGTCCGTGGTGACGGCAGGTGAGGTCGGTGCTGGCCGATCATGCTGATCGCCGTTGGTTGCGCAGCAGATTTCGATAGCCGGTTCGGATCAGGCTCTCGCCGGTTTGAACCAGCCGGATGGTCCTGCTACGCAGATCGTGCGTCTTCCACCCGCGATCTGCAATACGCTCAGGACCAAATAGAACCGTCGCGATGGCCCGATAATTCTGGCCCTCGGCATGGCCGTCCAAGGCTCGCAGCGCAAGGACGAGACGCCGGCGCTGCTGGATGGATCCGGCTTGAACCGGCAACCGGGTTGAACCTCTCCTCAACGCCGTCCAAAGCCGATGGGCGGCGCGTGTCTGCAAGTCGAAATCACGATCAAGCGGCAGTTCGACGGCCACCGCTGCGCCTTTCGCCGGGAGGCGAGGAAGCAGCAGCCGGTGCGTCGCGCCGCCCAGCCTCAATACGGCGTGCCAGCCATCGGACGCGCGTCTAAGCTCGGTGTCGGTCGATCCGTGGAGATCGAGATGATAGAATGGAATAGTCGAGCCCGGCGCGGTAGGAGCGAGGCGCAGGACACTCGGCAGAGCTTCCGGCGCCCAGAATACGGGCTGAGCATCAAATCGGCGCATCGGATCGGCAGCGAAAAGAAAGCCCCCATCGCTGCCGGAATGCCGGCCCGGTCGGGCCGTCCTTTTCTTTCGCAAGCATATCAGCGTAATCTCGCCGATAGTCTGGATTACGGCGTAGACATTCCCAGGCGAAGTCGACGGCATCAGCTGTTTCGAGGCTTTTGTAAGACTCGGACGACCGCCAGTTGAATCCACTCATTCCACACTTATCCTTAAACGTCGCGGATCTCTCATCAACGACTGCAAATGCTAGCAGCGCAGGCTTCGCCGCGTGGGCTACCAAACTGCGTAGTTGACACTGATCGAACGCAACAGGGTAGATTTCGGGTACTCCCGCGATGTGCGTTTGAGTTAAATCCCGCGTTTCCAACGCGACGATGCGGCGCGTCGGTGTATGCTGCGCGCCGGGCCTTGCGTCGCATCGACTGGCCAACGACATCGTCGCAGACGGTCGGGCGGCAGTCGCAGTTCCCGGCTGGACCTCCGCGGCGGTCACAATCGGTCGTCGTCACCATGGTTGCGATGCAGGAAGAGCCCCTCTGGAGATGTACTTCATACGGACGGCCATCATCCGGCGCCTCGTCCGTTGCCAGTGATCAGGCTGGAAGAGCCGTGATCAATTGTCAAAGTCTGAAATCAAGGAGACCTCTTCGCAGGCATTATGGCTGGCGGTGGAGACCAACCGCGGGCTCAACGTTCCGGTCGCGGGACCGAGGCGGCGAAAGGCAATCAGGGTAGGCGCGTCGGGCGCGCCGAATGCCACCATCCTCTTATAAGACATGCGGCTACATCCAGAGCCCCTACCTTTCCAGGTAGCTGTGACAATCGTTTTCTTCGACTAGGATGACATTGGGGCCGGCATGGCTGGACGCGAAGGCTGATCGGCTCCCGCGTGGGCGTCAGATAAGGCCGGGCTGAAAAGATGTCGTCTGGCAAAGGCACGGCGGTCTGCTCTCCGCAGGCGCAGGAATAGACCTGGCGGTGAGCCAGGCTCGTCACCACCCGTACATCACGTCCTTCACGTCGGCGCGGGGTGCGGAGGCAGACCAGGAGATGACGGATGCAAGGTGATCCTGGGCAGACGGGCATCTTGCCGCTTGGTCTTCGTGCCACCTCCGCAGCAGCAATCGCAGCTACGGTCGCGAGCTGCGCCAATGGCGCTCAACTCGCAGTGACGCGCCTGATCGTCCAGCAACACGACCCGCTGGCCATCGCCCTTCTTCGCTGTGCGATCGCGGCTGTGTGCCTCGCTCCGCTGCTCAGGAAATCGCAATGTCCGCCGGCCCGGGACTGTGCAACCATCCTTGCTCTTGGCGGTGTCGTCGCGGGGCTCTGTCCGTGGCTGATGACAATTGCCATGCAATACACCACCGCCTCGCGGGGAGCGCTTGTGATCTGCTCCAGCCCTCTCTTGACCCTGACATTCGCAGCCATGCTCGGGCAGGAAAGATGCACCCTGCGCCGGGTCGCGGGCTGTTGCTGCGCGTTGATTGGAGTTGCAGTCGGACTCTCCGGACAGCTCGGTGCAGGGCCGCCAGTGACCCTCAATCGTGGCGATGCGGTCGTGCTCCTCACCACTATGTTGCTGGCCTTGTTCAACGTCTGCGCTGCACGCATGCTGGCGCGTTATCCCGCCCACACGATTGCTCCGATCGCCTGTCTCGGCGGCTTCGCCGTCTTGTTTGCTTTCACGCTCGCGCAAGGTGCTGCCCGCGGAATACCACTGCTTACCGTCAAAGATTGGCTCGCCGTGCTGTTCTGCGGGGCGATTGGAGGGGCTGGCGTGCTGCTGCTCTGGTCCTGGGCCATCGAACGAGCCTCGGCTTCCAGGATCGCGATCTTCGTCACAGCGGGACCGGTCGCGGCGGCCGCCGCTGGCGTGATCCTGTTGGCCGAGGCCGTGTCGCCTCAACTCGCCGCTGGAACCGGCCTCATCCTCGCCGGGATCTATCTGGTCTACCAGGCTGAACCTTTTGCCGAGAGCCAGGCGTGACGCATGGTGACCACCGTATTAGTTCCGAGGCACCGCGACTGCGCCTGCACTCAAGCGGCTTCTCTCAAACCCGGAGAACGGCGCCTGCGCGCCGCCGAATTCGATCCGCGGAATCGCGTCGAGCAGCGCCTTGGTATAGGCGTGTTGCGGTCTGCTGAACAAATCTGCGACCGTGGCCTGCTCGACAATTTGTCCCCCCTTCATGACCATGACGCGATCGCACATCAGCCTGACGATGTTGAGATCATGACTGACGAACAAATAGGACAGGCCCAGTGCCCGCTTCAACTTGTCCAGCTGGTTAAGCACAACTGCCTGCACTGATACGTCCAAGGCCGAGGTCGGCTCGTCGAGCACGACCAGCGCTGGATTGACCGAAATGGCGCGGCCAATGCCGACACGGGCCTTCTGGCCGCCGGAGAGTTGATGTGGGTACCTGCCAAGCAGCTCCTTCGGAAACTCGACCAGGTCGCAGATGCCGTGGATGCGCCGTTCGAGCTCCTCTGATCCCTTCAGCCGTTCGAGACGAAGCAGCGGATCGGCAATCGCTTCGAATGCGGTCCGCCGCGGATCCAGGCTGGAGGCGGGATCCTGAAACACGATCTGAATCAGCCGCCGCTTGGCTGACCTCGCAAAGGACCGCGGGTCGGCATCGGCGATCTCTTCACCGTGAAGCCTGATCGAACCCGCCGAGGGCTTGACCAGTTTGGCGATCAGCCGTGACGTTGTGGTCTTGCCGGACCCCGACTCGCCGACAAGTCCGACACATTCGCCGTGGTGCACCTCGAAGCTGAGATCATCGACCGCTCGAAACAACGCCGGCGTGGTGGCGTTAGGGCGGCTGCGCCAAGGTAGGATGAAGTTCGACAAAATGCGGGGCTGCTTTTGCAGCACATAATCGTGCGTCAGCCCTTGGACGCTGAGAACGGGCTCCTTTACAGGACCTGGCGCAGGAGCCGCCTCCGAGCGCTGCCGGACCGGCCCGAAGTCCTGCCGCTCAGAGGCAGGTATCAGGTCCGTCAGTCTGTCGTGCCCCTGCGGTGTCGCACTCAGCAGCTTACGCGTGTAGACATGTTGCGGTCGGCTGAAGATCTGCGCGGTCGGACCGTGCTCGACGACCCGTCCCCGTTCCATGATGATGACGCGGTCACAATATTGCGCGGCCAGGCCAAGATCATGGGTGATGAACATGGTCGACATGCCGCGAGAGCGGTTCAACTCCACCAGCAGTTCCATGATCGCCTTCTGGGTGGTGACGTCCAAGCCGGTGGTCGGCTCGTCAGCAAGCAGCAGCCGTGGCGTGCACGCAAGCGCCATGGCAATCAGGCTGCGCTGACACATTCCCCCGGACATCTCGAATGGATAGGCGTGGACACGACGCTCAGCGGCTTGAATGTGAACCGCATCCAGGGCTTCGACAGCCCTCCTGTCGGCGTCTCTGCCCCGCAGCGGGCTGTGCGCCCTCAGGACGTCGCTGATCTGCGCTCCGACCGGCCGGATCGGATTGAGAGCCGTTTGCGGGCTCTGAAACACCATCGATATCTCGCTTCCACGAATGGCTTTCAGCTCCGACTCTCGCAGGCCGAGCAATGACCGGCCGAGATAGGTGACAGAACCCGATCGAACCCGCGCCTGTCGCGGAAGCAGTCCGAGGATCGAGTAGGCCGTGACAGATTTCCCCGATCCACTTTCGCCGACGATGCCGACGATCTCGGCCGCTCCGATGTCGAACGACACGTGATCGAGCGCACGCACGCGCCCATGCGGGGTATCAAATTCGACAGCCAGACCATCGATGCTCAGCAGCGGGGGATCGGATCTTTTCAACATGACCTGCTCACTCGGACTTCTATCGGCTACGAACGTCGAGGATGTCCCTCAAGGCATCACCCAGCAGATTGAACGCGAACACCGCCAAAGCGAGCGCTACGCCGGGAAAGACGACGAGCCACCAATTGCCCGCCATGGCCTGAGCCGCGCCATCAGCGACCATGATTCCCCATTCTGCCGTCGGCGGCCGAATGCCAAGCCCGATGAAGGACAGGCTTGCGGCATTGAGGATCGCCCAGCCAAGATTGACGGACAGCTGAATCATGAGGTTCGGCATCACATTCGGGAGCAGAACGCGTGCTATGATCCGCCCGTCACCGTTTCCGGCGACGCGCGCCGCCTCGACAAACAGCTGGCTGCTCAACACGCCAACCTCCACGCGCGCCAGCCGCACATAGAACGGAAGATTGACGATCGCGGTGGCCAGAATCACGTTGCGCAGATCGTTGCCGAGCGCGGCCACCAGCGCCATGGCCAGAACGAACAGCGGAAAGACCTGGAGCATCTCGGCGATACGGCTGGTCCAGAGATCGAAGGCGCCGCCCAGATAGCCAGACAGTCCGCCGATGCTGACGCCTATGGCGAAGGACGCCGTCACCGCGCACACCGCGATGAAGAGATCGAGCCGCGCCGAAACGATCACTCTGCTCAGAACGTCGCGTCCCAGCTGGTCGGTGCCGAACCAATGGGTCCGGCTCGGCGGCAGAAGCACATGGCCGAGATCGGTCGCATACGGGTCGAACGGCGCCAGCATTGGTCCGAACACAGCCAGCAGCAGCAGGATTGTGACGGTCGCGACGGCCGCAACCGACAACCAGTTCAGCGTGACGATCCGCGCCGCATGCGAGACGATCGAAGATGACGGCTGCATCACGCCCCCCTGCGCGCGCGTGGATCAGCAAGTCCATACGCGATATCAATCGCCAGATTGACGGTGACGAGAAGCAGTCCCATCAACAGAACGAACCCTTGCACCGGCGCATAATCGGATGCGAGCAGCGCATTGAGCGCGAAGCTGCCGATGCCTGGCCAGCCGAACACCCGTTCGACCAGCACATTCGAGCCAAGCATCGTCGAAAACACGATCCCCATCGTCGTCAACACCGGCAACAGCGCGTTACGCAGCGCGTAGCGGATATAGACGGTGACGTCGCTGAGCCCCATCGCGCGCGCCGTACGCACGAAATCGGAACTCAGCACGCCCAGCATGGAGGATCGCGTCATGCGCGTCAGCGGCGACAGCACGAAGATCGCCATCGTGATGCTCGGCAGCACGAGCCTGCCAGCCGCCGATTGCAGCGCATCCCAACGCCCGCTCAGGCTGCTGTCGATCAGGAGAAAGCCTGTCAGACGCGGCGGCGGGGCGGTGAACATGTCGATTCGGTCGACGGGTTCAGGCGCCAGACCGAGCCAGAGGAAGAACACATAGGTGAGGAGCAGGCCGGTGACGAAAGTCGGCATCGACACGCCGATGCTGCTGACGACGCGCGCGAGGTGATCCACCGGCGAGCCGCGCCATATCGCTGCCATGACGCCGAGGGGAATCGATATTGCCAGCGCCAGCAGCAGCGCCGTGACCGCCAACTCGAGCGAGGCCGGCAGGCGCTCGCGCAACTCCGTCAGAACCGGACGTCCGGTCGTGAACGACATGCCAAGATCAGCCCGGGCGATATCCTTCACATAGATCAGGAGTTGCTCGGGAACGGTCCGATCGAGTCCGAGCTTCTGTCGGACATAGGCGGTCTCTTCCGCGGTCGGTACCGGCCCCGAGGCGAAGAAGGCCGCTGGATCGCCGGGCAGAACGCGCATGATGAGGAACGTCGCGACAACAAGGGTGCAGATCGCGGGCACCGCCGCAAGCAGGCGGCGCACGAGGAAGGTCAACATCGCGGGGCTCCAACTCTTCAACCAGGCTCGTCAGCGTCAACAAATCAAAAGCGATCACAGGACCCGCAGACGCGGTCGGATGGCGAAGCACCGGCTCCTCGCCGCGGGTGGCGAAGAGCCGTTTGTCTTGTGTCAGTTCCTGATCATCGACCGCACATCTGGGAGCGTGTGAAACCAGTATGCGTAGTTGCCAATGTCCTTGCCAATGACGACCTCCATAGCCGCCTGTCGAAACATCAGGAGCGGAACATCGCGGTTCACGATCGCGATCATCTCGCTCATCGCGGCATCATAATCGGCATCGCTGCCGGCGTCGTCGGCCTTTGCCAGCAGCGGATCAAGCGCGGGATTGTTGTAGCCGGAGAAATTCGAACGTGTATTTCCACGATAGAAGATCCGGATCCAATAGTCCGGAAGATTGAGCCAGGCGACCTGGTTCTCCAGATAGGCCGGCATCTGCTTTGCTGTCTGCAGCTCGCCGAAACGCGCCCCGGGCAGCTTCTCGATGGTCACGCGGACGCCGGCTCGGGCAAGATGATCCTTGAGCGCCACCGCGAGATTTTCGAAATATTCTGCCTTGCAGGTGCATAGCGACAAAGTCGTGTCAAAGCCGTTCGGGTACCCTGCCTCCGCCAACAGCTTTCGCGCCAGCTCCGGATCATAGGCGAACGACTGAGGCTGCGGAAAGCTGGTGCCCTGCGCCTGCTCGAGCGGGCCGAACAGTCGTTTGCCCCGATTGAGGAATACACTCCGGAAGATGTCCTCTTGCGGGATCGCGTGGGCGATTGCCTGGCGCACGCGTACGTCGTCGAATGGCTTGGTCTGCGTGTTCATGACCAGAAACTCGAACTGATTCGGCATGGGAATCAGCAACAGCCTGGCTTGCGCTCGCCGTTCGACGCCCTCGATGGCATTCGGCGTCAGACCAACGGCAACATCGGCCGCACGCCGCTCGACCAGCGCCACGCGGGTCGTATCTTCGGGCACGGTCTGGAACACCGCCCACCGCATGGCCGGTTGCGGCGTGCCATGCCATTTGTCGTTACGTTGCAGGACGACCTGATCAGGCCGGAACGTCGTGACCTGATAGGCGCCGCTCCCCGCCTCGTTCGCCTTCAGCCATTCGGTGCCCCAGGGATCATTGGGGGTGACATGAGACTTGACCTGGTTCGCATTGATAATGGGTGCGAACGGGGTGCTGAGCGAAAGCAACAGATAGCGATTCGGCTTGGTGAGCGCGATCTCCACGGTCTTGGCGTCGATGGCCTTGATCTGGTCGTCGCTGGCAAGACCTCCCAGATTGAGCACGAAGCGCGTGGTCGGCAGGTTGATCGCACGTTGCAGCGACCATTTGACATCCTCGGCCGTCACTTGCGATCCGTCATGGAAGGCCGCGGAGCTGCGAAGATGGAATCGATAGACCTTGCCGTCCTCGGAGATGTCCCAGCGCTCCGCGATGTCGCCGCGCGGCTGATCCAGCCTGTATTGCTGGACATTGTCACGCGGCTGATCCAGGGCGAACGTGACCAGCCGATCGTAGACATGCCAGGACACGCCCCAGGTCGATCGCTGCACGCCGGCGCCCGCGGGATCGAGCGAGCTGGTCTCGAACGGCCAGACCACTCGCGCGGTTTCGTTACGACTCTGGCCCCAGACTGGGGAAAAACCTAGTGCGACCTGTACGGCGACGGCCGCTGCGAGGATCGCTCGTCGTTTGCAGGCGTAGGCTCTTGCCGTGAATGCTCCCATTGGGCGATCTCCTCAAGGGTGGTCGTGGTGAAACGTCTCTTGCTCCGCTCGCGAAGCGTCGCCGCGTGGTCGACCTTCGACAGGTCGGATGACAGCACGACCTGATAGATCGTCCGGGCCGCCTCCAGGCTGACAAGCTCGTCGACGACATCGCGGCGCACCGCTTCCGGATTCCGCTCTCCCGGATCGCCCCATCCGCCGCCGCCGGCTGACTCGATCGAAATGTCCATGGGACCACAGCGCAACGTGCCGTAGGCCGGGGTTTGAACGAGCATGCCGTCTGCCGCGCGGCAGCGGATCGAAGCGACGGCCCCGGCCTGTCCGCCCATCACGCCGGCCCCGGAGGGCCGCCTGCTCGCCTCATCGCGAAATGTGGTCTCGGTGGGCACCAACTGCCGGGCCTCGTAGTGAATTCCAGTCCCGCCACGCATCCGGCCAGGACCTCCTCCATCGGTGCGGAACTCCTGGCGGCGGATCTCGACGGGATAGGCGAGCTCGAGGTCCTCGACATTCGGCAGCACGAGCCCGCCAAGGGTGTTGACCGTGCCGAGCACGTTGAAGCCGTCGCGTTCTGCGACCGCACCGGCGGCCGGGTAGCCCAGCCAATGATAGAGAACAAATACGTTGCCCTGTCGCGTCGAGCCGGCCGATACGGGGTGCAGCGACTTGCCCCACCCCGCGCAGCTGCGATCGGGCGCAGCGCCCGACAAGGCCTGCCAGCAGGCGGTAATGATCTCGTGCGCCGGATGCGTGGTCGTGAAGCCGACGGGGGCAGGCGATCTTGCGTTCACGACGGTGCCTTCGGGAGCGATGATCTGGATCGCGCGGTAGGCGCCCTCGTTGCGGGGCAGGGACTGGTCCAGGAACGTCGCGACCGCGAGATAGACGGCCGACGAGGTATTGGCCAAGGGACTGTTCTTGAAGCCTGCGATCTGCGGCGAACAACCGGAGAAGTCGAAGACCAGTCGTTCGCGCTCGACGGTCAGCGACACCTCGATCCGAATGTTGGCCGCCGCAAAGCAGTCATGATCGCTGACATCGACGCCGCTGTATCGGCCAGGCCGCAGCTGCTCGATCTCAGCCTGCATCCGACGCTCTGCATAGTCGAGCAGGTCAGGAAACAGCCTTTGCGCTTGTCTGCTGCCGAGATCGCGGGCCAGCGAGGCCAGCCTCTCGGCACCGATCCGCGTCGATCCGAGCATGGCATGCAGATCGCCGACGAGCAGGTCGGGACAGCGCGTGTTGGCGAGCAGCAACCGCAGGAGATCCTCCCGGATGACTTCCTTTTGCGCGATCCGCAATGGCGGGATGCGAACGCCTTCGTGGAAGATCTCACGCGCGGCCGCATTATAGGTGCCCGCGACACCTCCTCCGACATCGGACTGATGGGCGCGATTGCAGGAAAAGCCAAATAGTTCACCTTGGACGAAGACGGGCCGCATCACCGTCCAGTCCGCCAGATGATTGTTGCCCGCCAGATAAGGATCATTGGACAGGAAGACATCGCCCTCGGCGATATCTCCGCGAAAAGCCTGCTTCAGAGCGCGCAATGCGAAGCCGCCGCTCCCGGTGTGAATGGGGATGCCGTCGGCCTGCGCCACCACGGCCCCCTCCGCGTCGCCTATGAAGCAGGAAAAATCGTGAGACTGCGAGAAGATGGGACTGCGCGCGGTCTTCATCATCACCCATCCCATCTGCCGGGTGATATGATCGAGCTGCTTCTGCGTCAGGGCGAGCAAGACGGGATCCATGGCGTTCCCCTATTGGAGCTCGATGATGTAGTTGCCGCCGGAGGTCACCCGGAGCCGATCGCGCGCGCCCACGAGGATCGTAGTGGTGCTTTCCTCGACGATGGCCGGGCCGTCGACCAGCCGGTGGGGCGCCAGCGCACTCCCTTTGAATACCGGGACCTCTTTCCAGTCATGTTCGGCATCGACCCAGATTTCGCGCCGCTCGACGGGATCATTCCCGCGGCTGCTGGCGACGTTCGACCCTTGAGCATGCAGCCGGGATAGAAGCCCGAAGCCGCTGACCTTGACGGAAACGACCTGATGGCGACCATCCGGCTGCGTATGACCAAACATGCGCCGGTGCTCGGCTTCGAACCGCTCGATGATCGCGGCGATCGGCTCGTCGTCCCGCACGGTGATCGGGATCGACGACTGCTGACCGAAATAGCGCAGGTGCCACTGCGTCAAGAAGCGCCGGCGCTCCGGTGGAAAGCCTTCGGTCTCCAGAAGAGCCGTTGCCTGACCGATGAGCGTAGCCGTCAGCCGGTCGAGAATGCTGCGATGTTGCTGCTCCAGCGCGATCGGAATGCTCCGTTGCAGATCGCAGCGCAGGTCGGTGTTGCACATTCCGAACGCGCACAAGATTCCCGCCAGGCGCGGCACGAACACGTTCTGACAGCGCGCCAGGCGCGCAATGCTGCTCGCATGCAGCGCGCCTGCTCCACCACCGGCAACCAGTGTAAAGCGGTGCGGATCGAGCCCCTTCTCGATGCTGACGTTCTCGACCGCGTGCAGCATCGTCTGCTCGGCCAGCCGAATGATGCCAACGGCGGCCTCATATGGCTGAAGCCCGAGCGGCTCGGCAATCTGTGTCCGGATTGCCTCCTCCGCGAGCCAGCGATTCAGAATGATCGCGCCGCCGCCTTGGGCTCCGGGTCGCAGCCTGCCGAGCAGCAGCTGCGCATCCGTCACGGTTGGATGCATGCCGCCGCGCTCGTAGCAAGCCGGCCCCGGATTGGATCCCGCCCCGCGAGGGCCGACACAGAGCAGCCCTCCTTCGTCAACGCTGGCGATCGAACCGCCGCCGGCACTCACGGTCGTGATTTCGACCGATGGCACCGCAACGCGCAAACGTTCGATGTCGAGAAGATCGGTCATCCCGATCTCGCCGGCATTGACCATCATCACATCGCAGCTCGTGCCGCCGACCTCGAGCGAGATCAGATGATCCGTATCGGCCTCTGTCTGAAAATGGGTGAGGGCACCGGCGGCTGCGGCGGGACCGGACAGCAGCATGGCCACCGGATGCCTGGCAATCTGAGCCACCGAGACGACGCCGCCATTGCTCTGAACCACCAACAGCGCGCGCAGGCCCATCGCCCTGAGCTCCCGTTCGAGGCCGTTAAGATAAGGGACCACGCGCGGCGCCACATAGGCATTGATAACCGACGTCGAAGCCCGCTCGTACTCACCGACGACCGGGGCGAGTTCGCTGGACAGCGTCACCCAAAGTTCCGGCGCGTGCGCGGCGACGATGTCGCGGCAGCGGTGCTCATGGTCGGAATTGCGATAGCTGTGAAGCAGACAGATGGCGACGGACTCGACGCCGAACGAGAGCATCCTGTCGAGCGCGCGGCGGACGGACGCCGGATCGAGCGGAATGACGGCATTGCCCTCCGCGTCCATCCGCTCGATCACCGACAATCGCCGGTGCCGCGGCACGATGGGATCTGGCCAGGGCTCACGATGGTCCCAGGGATTGTCTCGCCAGCCCCTCCTGATCTCGATGGTGTCGCGAAATCCCTCGGTGCCGAGCAGGCCCACGACCGCGCCCGTTCTCTCAAGCAGGGTATTGGTCGCGATGGTTGAACCATGAACGAACAGGTCGGTCCGTGACAACAACAACGGAAGCGTCAGGCCGAGCTCCAAGGCCGCACGCTCGAGCGCCGCAACCACACCTTTGGCCGGATCGGCCGGCATGCTTGGCGACTTGGTTGCATGCACATGACCGACACCATCGACGATGCTAACGTCGGTGAAGGTCCCGCCGATGTCGACACCGACGCGAAACCCGCCCCTCAATTCACTGTCCATAGTACCACCACCCTCGTTTTGATGTATCAGACAACAAATTTGTTATGTCAAGAGCCTGTCGTGCGACAGGCTGAAGCTGTTTGCGGGTCGATTGAGAGCATCATCTGAGCCTCAAATGCGGGGAATGATGCACCAAATGGCCCGCCGCTGCTTGAAATCCGGGCCCGCTGCACTCAGAGTGCAGCCATGTTCTCAGACCTGACCGACCCCATCCTGAAATCGGCCGCCGAGATGCCTCTCGTGCCGATCGACCGACAGACCAGCCTTGGCGAACTCGCCTACGCCTCCCTCAAGGAGGCCATCGTGCGAGGGGAGTTCTCGGCTGGACAAAAGCTGACTGTGCGCGCCGTTGCCCAGGCGCTCGAAGTCAGCACCACGCCGGCGCGAGACGCCATCATGCGCCTGATTGGCGAAGGCGCCCTCGTCAATGCGGGTCCGAAGACCGTCATCGTGCCGCCCCTGACCAAGACCGCGCTCGATGAGGTCACCGCGATACGCCTGGTGCTGGAAGCCTTGGCAGCAAAAATCGCCGCGGCCAACATCTCGCCGGAGACCATCGACAAGCTCAAAACCTTGCAATCCCAGATCAATTCGGCGCTCGACGCGGGCAATTATTCTGCCGCCCTCAAGGCCAACAAGGCCTTCCATTTTCTGATCTATCAGACCGCGAAGATGCCGCGGCTGACCACCATGATCGAATCGCTGTGGGTCCGTATCGGCCCCTCTCTGAACGACCTGTACCCGGAATTCGCGACATCCAGAGTGGGCGTGAGCAACCACATGGAGGCCATCGCGGGCCTGGAAAGCCGGGATGCAGCCCGGGTTCAGGCGGCGATCGAAAAGGACATTCGCGACGGATACCGAAGGCTCGCCACCCGCGTCGAATAGCATTCCCGCAACAAATTTGTTGCATCAAATATCAAATCGGCCTAGTCATGGCTCACTTCAGTCGAAGCGAGAACCATGATGACTGTCCAATCAGCCCTGCCCCAGGCTTCTGCGAGGCAGACCGGACCCGCCCAGGTGGGACCCAGATCCAAAGAGGCCTTTCGGCGCGCGAGTTGCGTTTTTCCCGATGGCACAACCCGGGCTACCATCGAACGGGATCCGCTGCCGCGCTATGTGAGCCACGGTTCAGGCGCCTACGTCTTCGATGCAGACGGGCGGAAATTTCTCGATCTGAATGCCAATTTCACCACGCTGATCCATGGTCACGCGTTCGGCCCCGTCGTGTCGGCGCTCGAGCGGCAGCTGCGCGACGGAACGTGTTTCGCCAATCCAACCGAACGCGAGATCGAACTGGCGGAATTGATCTGCGAGCGGGTCGGTGCGATCGAGCGCATCCGCTTCTGCAACACTGGCACGGAAGCGGTGATGTTCGCCATCAAGGCGGCGCGCGCGTGGACCGGACGGCCCGCCATCGCCAAGATCGAGGGCGCCTATCACGGTGCGTATGACTGGGTCGAGGTGAGCCAGTCCAGCGGACCCAGCAATTGGGGGACACCCGCCGAGCCTCAATCCGTTGCCTACTACAAGGGCCAGCCGGCCTCGGTATTGGATGAGGTGGTGCCGCTGCGCTTCAACGACGTCCAAGGCGCGGTGGACCGGATCGAGCGCAACGCTCATCGCCTGGCGGCCATCGTGATCGATCCGATGCCGAGCCGCGCCGGCCTGATTGCTCCGGATCCCGAATTTGTCGCGGCCATTCAGTCGACTGCCCGGGCTCACAACATCCTCATCATCAGCGATGAGGTGCTGAACTTCCGCCAGGGATTCGCTGGAGCGTCGGCCCGCTACGGTCTGCAGCCAGACCTCTACACGCTCGGCAAGATCATTGGCGGAGGCCTCCCGATCGGTGCGATCGCCGGGCGGGCGTCAGTCATGAGCATGTTCGACGCTGGCCAGAGCAGGGCGGCCGTGCCGCAAGGAGGGACGTTCTCGGCGAACCCAATGTCGATGACGGCCGGTCTGATCGCGATGCAGAATCTGGATCATGCAGCCTTTGCCCGTCTGGAGAGACTCGGCGATCTGCTCCGAAGTCGTCTGATGCAATCGATCGAGCGATGGCAAATCGCGTTCTCCGTCACCGGAGCCGCATCGCTGTTTCGCATCCACCCGAAGCGCCGGCCGCCACGCGACTTCCGCGAGGCGTTCTGGTCGCCAAGCGAAGCCGCCATCATGACCGAGATGACGCGCTACTTCGCAGCTGAGGGCATCATTCTGCCCAACGGCGCCGCCGCGTGCCTTTCGACGCCGATGCAAGACGGAGACGTCGAACTGGTCGGGCAGGTCTTCGAGCATTTTCTGTCCGATGTGGCGCAGAGCTTCGAGTGGGGTCAACCGTGAATCACATCGAGAACGAGAACGTCACCGTCGCCGAG
>NZ_CAFI01000408.1 GCF_000239775.1 Bradyrhizobium sp. ORS 375 | reverse complement strand
TGGCCCTGCAGATACAAGGGGTATCTAGCCGCGAGTGGCTTTCGTGGAGGCATACCCCTCACCCAACCGAGTTTGCAGCGCTACCTATGTGCCCTCTCCCGCAAGGGGAGAGGGCGCAGTCATAGGCACCGCGCTCGCGGTCAGGACGACTCCTCCGACGCTCAGCCGCAGTGTCCGCATTTGTCCGTATCGCTCCGGGAGAAGGCCGAACTTTCCGCTGACATGGCGCCGGACGCCGCTGTTACGCATGAGGTCCTCCACCGGTCCAGCCTTCATGCACAACGACAATCCTCCATCCTCCTCACCAAACGACATCCCAAGCGCCGCCGCCATCTGGCCACCACTCCATCCCTTCATCGCCGCCGAAGCCCGCCTCTCTTCTCGCGCGGCGCAAAAGCCCAGCACCGCGTTCCTCTACGAATTCCTCCGCTTCGGCGTGAAGCAGGGCTGGGCGTGCCTGTTCGGCGGCATCGCGGTCGCGCTGATGCTGGTGACGTGGCGATTCTATCCGGCGCAGGCGCCGCTGGCGCGCTACGACTTCCTGCTGCTCTGCATGCTCGGTGTCCAGGCCGCGCTGCTCGCGCTCGGGCTCGAGACGTGGGAGGAGGCCAAGGTCATCCTCATCTATCATCTCGTCGGCACCGCGATGGAGCTGTTCAAGACCGCGACCGGGTCGTGGATCTATCCGGAGCCGAGCCTGATCCGGATCGGCGGCGTGCCGCTGTTCTCGGGCTTCAT
>NZ_CAFI01000409.1 GCF_000239775.1 Bradyrhizobium sp. ORS 375 | reverse complement strand
GCTGGGGAACGTTGACGATTTCGGTCGGCAATCTCTTTGCGATGCCGAGCGTGACGCTCGCGTTCTTCTTCCTGTGGATGGACCGCCAGTTCGGCACGCATTTCTATCAGCAGCCGACCGGCCAACCGCTGCTTTGGCAGCATCTGTTCTGGATGTGGGGCCACCCCTGGGTCTACGTGATCGTGCTGCCGGCGATCAGCATGGTGTCGGATGCGCTGCCTGTCCTCTGCCGGCGCCCGCTGGTCGGCTACACGGCTGTCGCGCTCGCGACCGTGCTCACGATGGTTCTAGGCTTCGGCGTCTGGCTGCACCACATGTTCGCGACCGGCCTCCCCGGCTTGGCGCTCGCCTTCTTCAGTGCCGTGTCGATCATCATCGTAATCCCGAGCGCGGTCTCGGCCTTCGCCTGGCTCGCCACGATCTGGACCGGACGGCCGACCTTCAACACGGCGTTCCACTTCTTCGCCGGCTTCATCGTCGTGTTCGTGATCGGTGGGGTCTCCGGATTCATGACGGGCTCGGTGCCGGTCGACTGGCAGCTCACGGACACCTATTTCGTCGTGGCCCACATCCACTACGTGCTCATTGGCTGGAATCTGTTCGCCGTGATGGGCGCGAGCTATTTCTGGTTTCCCAAGGCCACGGGGAAGCTACTCGACGAAAGGCTCGGTCGCTGGAATTTCTGGCTGATGTTCATCGGCTTCAACGTTGGCTTCTTTCCGATGCACATCTCGGGCCTGCTCGGCATGCCCCGGCGCATCTACACCTTCCCCGAAGGCATGGGCCTGGACTGGCTCAACCTGATCACGACGATCGGCGCTTACGTCTTCGCCTTCGGCTTCCTGCTCTTCCTGATCAACATCGTGCGCAGCCTGCGGCATGGTGCGGCCGCCGGACCCAATCCCTGGGACGCAGCGACCCTGGAGTGGACGACCCCGTCGCCGCCGCCACCCTACAATTACGTCGTTCTGCTGGCGCTCGCGACCCGCGAGCCGCTGTGGGAGAGCCGGCTCGAGGAATCACCGTTCCGCTCGGATCTCGGCAAGGGCCTGCCGCTCGACCACGGCAAAGAGGCGCTGGCGACCTCGACCCTCGACGGCCAGCCCGAAGCAATCCTGCGCATGCCCGAGGATTCGCTGATGCCGCTGCTGCTGGCGCTTTCGCTGACCATCCTGTTCGCGGGGCTGATCGTCAAGCTGTGGTGGCTGGTCATTGCCTCGTTCCTGGTCGGTCTGGTGTTTCAGCTGATCTGGCTGTGGCCGCGAGCGCAGCTCGCCGAGCGGAGGCTGTGAGATGACGATCGTCGCAGTCCCGCGCAGCGAGCTTCCCATCGGCGGCGTGACCCCGCGGACCGTCGGCTGGTGGGGCATCATCGCCGGTATCATCACCGAAGCTTCCCTCTTCGCCTATCTGCTGTTCAGCTACTTCTATTTTACGATCCAGCCCCGCGGTGAGATGTGGCCGGCTGAAATGCCCACCTTCAAGCTCGCCGGCCCCAATACCGCGATCCTACTCATCAGCAGCGTCGCCGTGTGGTATGGCGAGCGCGGCGGCCGCCAGGGTTCGCGCCTGAAGCAGGCCGCAGGCCTCGGTCTCGGCTTTGTGCTTGGAGTGATTTTCGTCGTCATCCAGGTGATGGAATGGAAGTCCAAGTCCTTCTCCTACAATTCCGGCCCGTATGGCTCGCTGTTCTTCGTCATCACCGGCTTCCACATGGGCCATGTCGTGCTCGGTCTGCTCATGCTGTTTCCGCTGACGATCTGGTCGATCCTCGGTTATTTCGGCCCCGGCCGCGAGGCGCCGATCTCGATCGGCGCGATCTATTGGCACTTCGTCGATGCCGTCTGGCTGACGGTGTTCTTCAGCCTCTACATCACGCCGTATCTGGGCTTGCGCCATGGCTGATATCGAAACTGCCGACCTCCGCGGACACCCCGCGCCGCATCGCCACCGCTTCGGGATGGTCGGGTTGCTTGCCGCGCTGTTCGCGCCACCGATCGGCTGGTCGCTGCATCTCATATCGAACTACGCGCTGGCGAGTCACGCGTGCTATCCGATCGACGTGCCGAAATCGCCGGTCCGGCCGGATCTGCTGTGGGGAGGCCTGATCGCAATCGATGCCTTCAGCCTGGTCGTCTCGGCCGCCTCGGCCTTTGTTGCCTACAGCGCCTGGCGGGCGAGCCGGCAGGAGATGGCAGAGCACCGTTCGCAGATGATCGAAGCCGGCGAAGGGCGTACGCGCTTCCTGGCCGCGTGGGGGCTGCTGATCAGCGCACTGTTCTTCATCGCCGTCGGCTCTGACTCGGCGAGCCTGTGGATCCTGAAATCATGCAGCTGAGCCTCGTCCGCCCGCTGCTGCCATTGGTGCTTTGCACCCTGACCGGCCCCGCGGCCGCCCACGGCGCCGGCGCCGCGACAGGCTCTGCCGAGACCGTGTTCGGCCAGGGCGGGTCGCTCGAGGCATCGACCGTTGTCCCGCTGGCAATGGCCACCGGCTGGTATGCGCTCGGTCTCCAACGGGCGATCCGTGAGCGCAGGACCGAGCTGGTCTCAACCGGACGCACGATCGCGTTCGTCGCGGGCATGCTCGTCCTGGTGCTTGCGCTGGAATCCCCGCTCGATCGGCTGAGCGAAGACCTGTTCTCGGCGCATATGGTGCAGCATCTCCTGCTGATGCTAGCGGCGCCGCCGCTGCTGGTCACGAGCGATTGCCTTGGCATCTTCCTGCGCGCCTTTCCAGCCCCGGGGCGCAAGTGCCTCGTTCGGCTGTGGCGCGGGGCGCGGCTTCACCGCGCCACAGATATCCTGATGCATCCACTGCCGGTCTTCATCCTGTTCAACGGCAGCTTTGTGTTCTGGCACGCACCGGGTCCGTATCAATGGGCGCTCCAGAACAACGGCCTTCACATCCTGGAGCATCTCAGCTTCTTCCTCAGCGCGCTGATGTTCTGGTCGGTGGTGCTGCCGGCGGCAGGCCATCGTCGCCGGCTCGCCCACGGTCCGGCGCTGCTGATGATCGTCGCCACTGCTGTCCTCAGCGGTCTTCCCGGCGCGTTGATGATCTTCGCGCCAAGACCGCTCTACCCGGGTCATGCCGACGGCGTCATGAAATGGGGCCTCAGCCCGATGCAGGACCAGGAACTCGCCGGGCTGATCATGTGGATCCCCGCTGGCAGCGCCTATGTGCTGGCGGCAGCACTGGTCTTTCTCGGTTGGCTCGACGAGGCCGAGGCACGCGCCTCGCGAGATCAGCGCCGCGCAGCGGCCTCCCTGCAACACGTCAGACCAGGCTGAGCTGCATGTCCAAGGCATTTCAAATCACTGTGGCTGCGACGCGCTGGGTGCGAGCCTATGAGTTCACGCCGACGCACGCGCTCTATGCTGGTCAGGCGCTGTTCACGCTCGGCTGGTCGCTGATCTGGGCCGTCGCACTGCAGCTCGTGACCTTCATGCCGATGGGCGTCGGCCTGCTGTTGATGGGGGCTGGGCTCGCCTGCCCGAACGCGCAGCGCTGGCGGCAGCTGTCGCGTCAACTCCCGGCAAATTCTTCAAGCCGGAATGAGCCAGCAATTGAGGAGGCGCCGGCCGCTTGACGCATGGCTCTCGCTTGGACAACCGGATGCTGACGGAACGGTTCTCACCTTCTCACAGTTTGATGCCGGCGACGGGTGAGTTGATATTGCGGTGGCAGGCTAAATCCACGATTGTGCTCTGATCGGTGGCGAAGAGAAGGCAGCAGCGGTTCTCCGTTCTGGCTGTAGCCAGGATCCCGTCGTCGAGGCACTTCTCGAGCGGAATGCTGCGGGTCAGCGCGGCCGCGCCGGCGCTCTCTGCAGCGACACACTTAGCTCCAGGATCAAGGCCGGTCATGATTCTGGTTAGCGAAGATTGTGTGGCATCCCGAAGAGTGAGACGCCGTGCGCGGCACCGGATTGCTACTTCAGCATCCGACGCTTCGAATAGACGCGTGGGCCGCCGCCAACTGGCGGTCGTCCATGCCGCTCAACTGGAGGCCCGCCGCGACGATCGGGAGAACGCCGCGGCAGGCTCCCCATCCTCGCCTCAGCCGACCGGTACCGCGACGAAGCGGGTATTGTCGGCGGACCTGAGCCGCATCAGCACGTCGCGCTTGCCGGCCGATCTCGCTGCCGACAACGCGTTGCGCAAATCGGCGGCGTTGCCGACGCTCTTGCCGCCAACGTCGAGAATCACGTCGCCCGACTGCACGCCGTGCTCGGCAGCCGGCCCGTCGGGATCCACCGACGTGACCACGAGACCGTTGCTTCCGGCGCCGGCGACGTCGTCCGCCGGCGCGACCGACAGGCCGAGATGCGGCACGCCGCGTGTCGGGGCGTTGTCGTGATCGTCGACACGGGCTTGCTTCTCCGGCTGGTTCGGCATGTTCGCGAGCGTCACGGTGATGGTCTTGGCCTCACCCTTGCGCAAGATGTCGAGCTTCGCCTCGCTTCCAGGGGCCATCGCCGCGATCTGGCTTGCCAGGGCGCGCGAATTCTTGACGGCGTCACCGTCGACCGCCGTGATGATGTCGCCCGGCTGAATCCCGGCTTTCGCCGCCGGCGTATCCGGCTTCGCCTCGTCGACCAGCGCGCCCGCGGCGGTTTTCATGCCGAGGCTTTCGGCGATGCCCGCCGTCACCGGCTGCACCTGCACGCCGAGCCAGCCGCGCGTCACCACGCCCTTGTCCTTGAGCTGGGCAACGATCATCTTCACCGTCGGCGCGGGAATATCAAAGCCGATGCCGACCGAGCCGCCGGAGGGCGAATAGATCGCGGTGTTGATACCGATGACATTGCCATTGGTATCGAAGGTGGGGCCGCCCGAATTGCCCTTGTTGATCGGCGCATCGATCTGGATGTAATTGTCATAGGGGTTGGAGCTGAGCTCACGGCCCTCCGCCGAGACGATGCCCGCCGTGACGGTGCCGCCGAGGCCGTAGGGGTTGCCGACCGCCACGACCCAGTCGCCGACGCGCGGCGTCCTGCTGTCCAGGTTGACATAGGCGAAGTCCGAATTGCCCTCGACCTTGATCAGCGCGACATCGGTCTTCGGATCCGTCCCGATAACCTTGGCGGTATAGGTCTTGCCGTCGTCGGTGGTCACCTGAACCGACCTGGCGTGGTCGACGACATGATTGTTGGTCACCGCATAGCCGTCGGCCGAAATGAAGAAGCCGGAGCCGACCCCGGTCATCAGCCGATGCCGAGGCATCTCGCCCTGCGCGCCCTCGTCGCCGTATTGGCGGAAGAACTTCTCGAACGGCGATCCCGGCATCGCCGGCTCGCCGTTCGGCCCCGGCGCGGCGGCGGTCTCGTCGGCTTCGTCGACGCTGACGCGAACGGAGATTACGGCCGGCCTGACCTTCGCGACCAGATCGGCGAAGCCGGTCGGGCCCTGCTGGGCCTGGACCGGACCGGCCGCCCAGGCCTGATCGATCAGGCGCCCGTAGCCGAGCGGTCCCGACAGGGCGAGCACCGAGCCGATCACGGCGACCGATCCCAGCAGGGTGAGACGCCGCGCAGCCCAGATCCTGCGGCGGGGTTGTTGACAGCTGTCCGACATGGAATGTCTCCTTCGAGATGTTGCGCCTCGCGGCGTTGCACGAAGGACTAACGATCATCGGATTACTGCATCCTCTCCGCCGGATTAATTTGTCCTGTCGGTGAGATGAATTCGTAGTAAGGCAAGCGTCGGCGCGCGGGCGCACGAAAAAATGAGCGGCTCGCCATCGCACGGTCGGCACATTGCCGCGTTCGGCCTCCAGGGCTCCGACACAACGTGTGGAGCGATTCCATGGCCGACGACTCACCATCAAATTCAGACGCGGCAGCATCACCGACGCGTCGCGACTTTCTCTACGTCGTCACAGCGGCATTCGCCGGCATCGGCGCGACAGCGTCGCTGGTCCCGATGGTCGGCCAGATGGAGCCGGATGCCAGGACGCTCGCCGCCGGCGGTCCGGTCGAGTTCGACGCATCCAAGCTGCAGCCCGGGCAGCAGGCAGTTGTGCGCTGGCGCTCCCGGCCCGTCTTCATTGTCAACCGTCCGCCCGCGGCGCTGAAGACACTGCAGGACGCGAGCTTTGTCTCGCGTCTCTCGGATCCGCAATCAACCTCCGTACAGCAGCCGCCTTACGCTACGAATTGGCATCGTTCGATCGACCCCGCCTACGGGGTTCTCGTCGGGATCTGCACGCATCTCGGCTGCATTCCGCTCTTCTATCCCGACCCGAACGCCGAGATGCCGGCGGCGGGATGGCGCGGCGGATATTTCTGTCCGTGTCATGGTTCGAAATATGACCTCGCGGGACGCGTCTTTGCCGGCGTCCCAGCCCCCTACAATCTTCCCGTGCCGCCGTATCGCTTGATCAACGATACCATAGTCCGGATTGGCGAGAACCCGCCTGACGCGGATTGGGACTTCGCGTCAATTATGCAGATTTGACTGCTGGCACCGATGTTCTTATCAAACTCCGCTTTGCTAGCGACGACTCCAGGCAGGCAGCTTGGTACGAGTACCGCATTCAGAGCAACCCCGCTACGCCGCGTACGATAACGTACCGACTATTTCACTTTGCATCCCATAAACGCTGTTCCTGACAGCTCGTGACGTCTGTCCGTGCGTTAGTAAGATGAAACTGGACGACCGATCGGCGATGCTGGTTCCGGCTCATGAGAACTGTCTTGATCTCCGGCGCAGGGATCGCGGGTCCCGCGCTTGCGTATTGGTTGAAAGCGGCCGATTTCGAGCCGACGCTCGTTGAGCGCGCCCCGGCCTTGCGTCAAGGCGGCTACGTCATCGACTTTTGGGGGCTTGGCTATGATCTCGCGGAGCGCATGGGTCTGCTCGGCGAAATCAATCGTGCCGGTTATCACATGCGGGAGATGCGCATCGTAGATCGCGCGGGCCAGTCCGTCGCCGGCTTCGGCGCAGAGATATTCTCGGAATTGACGGCCGGGCGCTATGTGACTCTCCAACGAAGCGACCTTTCCCGGCTGCTGTTTGAAAGGACACGGGGACAGGTCGAGAGCATCTTCGATGATACGATCGCCGCCTTGGACGAGCAGACGAATTGCGTCCGGGTCCAGTTCGAGCGCGGACGTGGACGACAATTCGATCTCGTGATCGGAGCCGACGGCTTGCATTCGCGTACGCGCGCGCTCGTTTTCGGACCGCAATCGAGGTTCGAAAAGCACCTCGGCTATGACGTCGCGGCGTTTGAGGCGCGCGGCTATCGCCCTCGCGACGAGGATATCTACCTGATGTACGGACGACCGGGCCGGATGCTCGGTCGCTTCACATTGCGCGACGATCGCACACTGTTCCTGTTTGTCTTCCTTTCAACACGAGAGGAGCTGCCCGCCACGACGGATGCAAGAAAAGCGTTCCTCGCCGACCTCTACCGGCACGATGGTTGGGAGTGCTGCCAAATTCTGGCCGCACTCGAGCAAGCTGAGTCACTCTATTTCGACAGCGTCAGTCAGATCCGAATGCAACACTGGTCACGAGGTCGCATTGCGCTTGTGGGGGACGCTGCCTTCTGCGTCTCGCTGCTGGCTGGGCAGGGCTCGGCGCTGGCAATGATCTCGGCGTATGTCCTCGCCGGTGAACTCGCATCTGCGCACGGACAGTATCAACTCGCGTTCCGGCGATACGAAACGTTGTTGCGAAGCTACATCAAGGCCAAGCAGCGCGGGGCTGAGCGCTTCGCCGGAGCTTTCGCACCGAAGACAGAGTTCGGACTGCGATTCCGCAACCTGGTGGTCAAGGCCTTTGCTCTTCCGGGGCTAGCCAGGCTCGTCATCGGGCGGGATATCGTCGATTCCATTCAAATTCCGCAGTACGGCTTGCCATCAATCAGCAGGGGGACAATCGTCTAGCGTCTGCCCCTACTCTGCGTCAAACCATCCAAGTCCCCGTGGACGCAATGCGGAAGGCATTTCTCACCGATCGGCTCTGTCACTTGCTATCCCTCACCTTGATCCATTCCTTGTGATCCGGATGCCTAAACAACTGAGTTCCGACAATATCAAAGCGATCGCAGCCGGCAGCCGCAAATCGCTGATCGAGGAGCGGCGGGTAAGTCTGCTCGTTCTTTGTGGCCTCGCCCTGGTTATCGGGGTGATGACTGGACTGGGCGCCGTCGTGTTCCGCGCTCTGATCGGCCTTGTGCACAATGTGTCGTATAATGGCAGATTGAGTTTTGTTTACGACGCCAATATCAGCGAGGGTCCCAGCCGCCTTGGCGACTTTCTTCTGTTTTCTCCGATTGTCGGGGGCCTCATTGTCGTTTTTCTCGTCAGGCGCTTTGCTCCCGAAGCAAAGGGCCACGGCGTACCCGAAGTGATGGATGCGATCTTCTACAAGCGCGGCAATATCCGCGGCACGGTCGCGGTGATCAAGGCGCTGGCCTCCGCAATCTCGATCGGTAGCGGCGCCGCCGTCGGGCGCGAGGGGCCGATCATCCAGATCGGGTCGGCACTTGGTTCGGCCTTCTCTCAATTCATCGGGCTGTCCACGCGGCAGAAGATAACGCTGTTGTCCGCCGGCGCCGGCGCAGGTATCGCCGCAACGTTCAACACACCGCTTGGCGGCGTGCTGTTCGCTCTCGAAATTCTCCTGCCGGAAGTCTCGAACCGCACCTTCCTTCCCGTCGTCGTGGCGACTGGCGGGGCGACGACGATCGGGCGAATTCTGATCGGCCCGGACCCTGCTTTTTCGGTGCTGGACGTTCGATTTCCCATGGTCGCGTCGTTCAATCCGCAGGAGGCGATTGCATTTGTCCTGCTCGGAGTGCTGTGCGGCGCGGCAGCCTGGTCGTTCATTCGGCTGCTCGTGTTCATGGAGGATGGATTTCCGAAGCTGTCTGGAAACGAGTACGTCCAGAACATCGTGGGCATGGCCGTGATCGGCCTCATGATGGTGGGACTGAGTCGCACGTTCGGCCATTCCTATGTCGATGGGGTTGGCTATTCGGTCATTCAGGACATCCTGGACCACAAGATGACCGCTACGGGTCTTCTTGCCCTGCTATTCGTGCTGAAGCTGCTCGCCACGACCGTCAGCCTGGGCTGCGGGGCCTCAGGGGGGATCTTCTCTCCCTCGCTATATCTTGGCGCCACTCTTGGTGCGGCATTTGCCGCCGCGACCAGTTCGATCTTGCCTGATTCCGGGCTGACGCCCTCCTCGGCCGCAATCGTTGGAATGGCGGCCATCGTCGGCGCGGGGACGGGCGGCGTGATGACGGCCATCGTCATGGTGTTCGAGATGACGCGTGACTACGCGATCATCGTGCCGGTGATCGTCGCGGTGGCGCTTGCCGCGGGCGTAAGGCGCGCGCTCATCAATGAGACGATCTACACGGTCAAGCTGCGTCATCGCGGCCACCGCATTCCCAAGGAGCGGCATATCAATCTTTACCTGGTCAGGCAGGCGCAGGATATCATGGAGCGTCGCTTCATCGTCGCGAGAGCCGGCACGACGCTGAAGCAGGCCTTGCCGGCGGAAGATACCGATGACGCACGAGCGATCGTCGTGGAGCGGGACGGCAGGATCGTGGGGCTTATTCCGCCTCGTTCGGGTCTATGGATGGAATCTCAGATCAACCCTGACCTGTTTGTCGAAACCTTTGCGGAGCGGCGGATCGTCATCTGTCGCGATCAGGATCTCTTGAGCCTGGTGTTTGCGAGACTTAAGCGCCACGGCGCCGGTGCCGCGATCGTCTTCCAGGGAGGGGGCCGTCCGCGGGTGAACGACATCGTCGGCATCGTGACCAAGCGTACGATCGCTGACGCCGTCATCGACAGCTACGAGGACTGATCCGCGCGAGGATCTGATGCACGGCGACCACTGCAACGCCCCATTCGAGGTCGACAAACATCTACCGTTCATTCATGCCGTTCTGAGCTGGCGGGACGCCGGTATCGGTTGTAGGTCAGTCCAAAGGAGCGCATCTGCGCTTGCAGAGGCCTATGTGCGGCCCGCTGATTCCCACTGCGGCTCTGCTGAATTCGAAACCTCCATCATATCCGAACAGTCTCGGATGCGCCTCATTTCCGCAAGCAATAGGAAGCTAGGCCGCCGCGATCATCGACAGCCTCCATGCTTTGCGTCGCTGAAGACCGCCACATAGAACGTGAGTACGATAACGTACGGTTCCTGGTGTTGAATATCTTCAAAACCGCCCCGGCGTAAGGAAAGATATGTTGTTGGGACGGGGGATGATTCGTGGACTCTTCAAGAGGAACCGCGCTGCGATTGCCACAGGCATATTGCGAATTCTGTTCGATGAAGACCCCTCACGTCCATGAACGTTTAGCCATCGACGGAACTCAGGTTGCACGTTCGGTCTGTCTCGCATGCAAGAGCGAGCGGCCAAAGGACCACCCGCAAGGGCCGCGGTCGTAGCTCACAACGCCACAAAACTGTGCTGGAGCCGATCACTTCGGCGCGCAGCATGCGCAGGAGCCACCGAGCCGATCACGATACGGAGAAGCGCTCATGACCGCGAATGTCTTCGACGAGCACGAAAGCCGCGTCAGGTTCATCACCGCGATCGCCATGGAGGTGAAAGCCCTCTCTCTGGACGTATCCAGAGATGAGATGGTCTCAACAATCGATCCAGGTGCCGAAAAGTTGGTTTATGCCAAGGCCTACCAAGCCTGGGCCGACTGCAAGATCGAAGGGACCGCAGAAGACATATTTGAGGCCGTCCAGGAAGTACTGGACGTCTGAAGATTTGTCGTTGCGCGCGAAATATCGCGAAGACTGTCATCCCCGGCGTGGAAACAGAGAGCTAAGGACCGCGCAGGCCCCCGAAGGGCACCTGAAAATGACACCCTGCCGGCTGTCGCTCCATCGACACCGTGCCATTCAGCCAAGACCTCACCGTCATGCGACAAGCGGACGTCGCCTATCGAATTCCCATAGTGCAGTTTGGCGTAGAAAATCTTGCAAATGCCGGAGAGAGTGTTCGCCACAACACAATGACAGCAAAACGATATTGCAAAAATGCGCCGGACATTCATCCCTATCAACTCGACGACATCCTTGCGGCCGCTGATTGGACGCTTGTGGACGCAATCCTCAGAGAGATCGACGCAGTATCGAAGGAGATCGTCTACGCGATGGGGTAGCAGCGAACTGGCCGCCTCCCCCTCCTCGCCATTGCTCTCCGAATTGTCAAAATAACAAAGCGAGGCAGTGCGGCCGCTCCCTTCTCTGCCTTCAAGAAGCGCTGGTTGAAGCCTTCGATAGAAGATGGTCCGCTAAGCTAAACTTGATAGATTTGTTATAGCCCATGTCTTTAGCCGGGCGGCGACAGCTTCCTTGAGCTTTTTCTCAAAAGCTCATGTTGGCTGATCTGCAGATCGCGGACAGTGTTCGAGCTTCGAGGAGCGCGAATACTCATCGTGATTTTTGATTGGCTGCATTAGCGCAGCTTGGATAGCGTAGACCGCCTATCGCGCTCGATTGTGCCTCGCAATATGTTCCCTATACCGGGCGCCTCACGCGCCCCAATTCTTCCTCTGGACGGCCGCGTTCGGCTTTCCGACGCGACGATACAGGCCCAATCAGAGAGATCTCTCACGGGGAAGAGTGAAAAAATACGGTTACAGGCGTTTGTCGGTTTCTCCGCTCCGAGTTCCGCCACTGAGCCGCACCGACTATCTAGGCGATTGACAAACAGATGCGCTCGGCGACCTCACCCGCTGTGACGCAACATCCGGCCAGGCTCAGGCAGCCTGCCCCGCAGCGGATCTCACCTGACTGCTATGTCCTCAGCCCTCCTCTCGGATCCATGGCTCTTGAGCCCTTCCGGCGCCTCTGTCCGTCGACGAATCGTCGCGCTTCGCGGGCGACATAGCCGGCGGCGATTAACTCTCGAAAGATGCGCTGCAGCTTCTTGCGGCCGACAACCAGGGTCCGCCCGATGTGATCCAGGCGGACGTGCCATTTATGGGGACGCGACAGCAGATAGCCGAGCACACCCTTCGCCTCGACGGATATGCGATTGGGCTGTCAACGACCAACCGAGGGATACGAACGGCGGCAGCCGCATTGAAGGCAGCCGGGACGAGGCCCGTGCGTAGAAGATGAGCGGGCAGACGAATAGCGGCGTCAGTGGCCGGACAAGCCTCAAACTACGACGCGTGTACTGCTTGGAGAGGGATCCACTTGCTGCCTAGCCGGCTCGTCCACCGCAATTCCAAACGTTCTCGTTTAGGAAGGCGGCTTCAGCAGATCGGCGGGCTCAACGCCCAGCGCTACGGCCAACGCCTGGACGTTATCGAGGGTGAGATTAATCAGCCCTGCCTCAATTTCGCTGATGTGCGGCTGGTCGAGCTCGGTCAGCTCTGCCAAGCGTTCTTGGCTAAACCGTTTTGCTTTGCGAAGCCGCCTAACATTCTCGCCGAGAACGCCGCGCGCCGCCTTTGGGTCCGACCAGTTCATCTGGACGGTAGGACCAAAGCGGGGCTGGAAATTCTATAGGTTATAACCTATAATACGAAAATACCGCCGCCTCTTTTGGAGTGGTGGGGCGGATCCCGATGGACCGCATGCCCCCTTTGAGCTCGGAGACAGAGCGATGATGCAGAGGCGCGAAGCTCAAAAAGCGCTAGGCTCACGAGGAGACCGGGGGTCGGCACAACGGCCCAACAGCAGCAGGCAACAGCAGCCTGAGCGAATATTAGCCACCATCGGAATCGCAAGGGCCCAACGGCTAGGGCGATACACGACTGTGAGGGCGTGCGCCGCCCGCGACTTTTCCGGAGCTCAAATGGACACGCGAACATCGTTTAACAGTCTTGATTCTGGAACTTCGTCGGACCCTGATGCTAGTCTCAGGGCTCTTGAGGAACAGCTTATTGCGCTGGCGGCAGAACTCGATCGCAGCGTTTCCGACCTGTCGAAGCGAACTGACGAGGACGTTACCGCACATGACGAGGCGTTGCTGGCCCGCCTTGATCCCGTCGAACGAGCGATCATGGAAACGCCCGCCAGCACTTTGAAAGGCCTGAGCATAAAGGCGCGCCATTTGGCCTACGTCCTATCAGAGTATTGGGAATCTCCGATCGATCAAATTGATTGGCAAGGGCGAGCGGTACGTCTCCTCGTTGAGGAGATCTGTAAGATTGCGCACGTGCCCGTAGACCTTCGCCAGCCGAACTTCGGCGAATAGCGTCGCCTTCTGCTCGTCTTTGGCTAGCCGCGGCATAGCGAACATCCGCAAGGCGGCTAGTTGTTTATGAGGAGGGCTGAGTCGTCGGCGGCGGCTCGACTGACGTTGCTCCCCGCCGGTCGGCCCTGCCCTGAGACAATCTCTATTCCGCTAATCGCCTTGAAGACGACCACCGCCTCCGATTTCGGGTAGCGTGATCTTCGTTGCCAACTCCCCAAACCGGCAGAACCCGCTCGCCCAGGCCATCTGCTCGAGCGTGCGGCAATCGGGTTCGAAGAGACGTGGATTTGCAACAACAATGACTATGCCGCGCGCCCGGCTGGTTGCCACATTGAACCGATGCGGATCATAGAGGAACGCCATCCCCCGCGGCGCGTCCTCAGGTGAAGAACTTGCGCACGAATAAATCACTACTGGCGCCTGCTGGCCTTGAAATTTGTCGACAGTCCCCACGCGAACTACATCAAGGCCAGCTAGTGCACGCCTGAGCGCACTTACTTGAGAATTGTAGGGAGCGACGACTAGGATGTCCTCCGGCTTCAAAAAGCGGCCTTCCCCATCGGCGTTTGTCCACGTGTTGCCGGGTTGAAGCAACGAACGAGCGATCGCAACGACAGCCTCAACCTCTTCGAGGGATTGGGCTTGGTTGCCTTGATGGGCCACCTCCACCAGGAACAGCCCTGCACCGGCCAACAGCGTGGCGCCATCGATACGTTGGCGCTCTAAACCGCGATTAGACTGCAGCCGCCCTTCGTAATAGGCCTCCGACGTGAACGCGCAAATGGCGGGGTGCAGCCGGTAAGTGCGGTCGAGGAACAGACCTTGGTCGGGGCGCAGGGTCGCCTGCCCGGGACCAAGCAGGTGCACAAGTGCAGCAACGTCCGCGCCGTCTTCGTGGGCGCCCCGCGTGGGCTGTTCAAGCTGCTGCGGGTCACCGAGTAGCAACACATTGCGGGCGGCGCGCGCGGCCGCGAGCGCCTGTGCCAGAGCCATCTGTCCAGCCTCGTCGATGACCAGCACGTCCAGGCGGTCTATAGCATCAGGATGCGCCCACAGCCAAGCGGTGCCGCCGACGATGGTGCCGGGGGCAATCCGATCGAGCGCCTCACCTGACGACTTGGCAAATTCAATGCCATCCACACCGTCGTGCTCATCATCCTTGTGCACCAAGTGCAGATTTTGGAGGCTGTGCGATCCGCGGTTAGCTTCGCCCACGGCAACCAACAGGTTGTCAATGACTTTGTGGCTGACCGCTGTAATACCTATCGTCTTGCCCGCCGCGGCAAGCGCCAGGATGGCATTGGCACCTTGCGTCGTCTTGCCGGCTCCTGGCGGCCCCTGGACGGGCAGCACGCCACCATCGATTTCGTTACACAGGCGCACCAGCGCCTGACCAGCCTCTTCCGCGGCACCACAGAGCTCGTAGCCGACGCCAGCGAACCGGCGCGGCGGACGAGCTCGCAAGAGTTCACCAGCAGCGGCGTAGGGGCTGTCGTGATCGAACCCGCTTTTGCAGACATGCTCGGCGAAGGCAAGCACGGCTTCCTCGAGCGCCTTGGCACCGACCACCGGATCCTTGAAAACCGAAATAGGGAGGGACCGCATGGCCTTTTCGCTGATGCTCAGCACGACGGTCCGGTCATCAAGATCAATCGCTTCGACCGCAGCCCTGATTGTTTCGGGTTCCTGGCCCGGCTCTGCTGGGAGCGGCCATACGACGTTGTCTCCGGGCTCGACAGCTGTTTCCTGAATGGGGAAACGGAAACGGCATCGCGCATTCCGCTCGCGCCCTTTTTTCGGAAGACGTTCGACGAACTCGAGCCCGGCGAGCATATGGCGCTCGTCGAGGTGTTCATCGTCAGGCAGATCGCGAAGCCGAAAGAACTCCCACCAGGCGTTCTTTTCTTCCTGACGGTAGTACCCGAGCATCGCAGCGAGGAGCGCCCGCGCCCTTTCGTCCGCCGTCCAGGTTTCGAGGTCCGCCGGCAAGCCCTGCCGCAAGACGTCCCTGATCGCCGAAATGCGCTGATCGCGGGCGCTGACGTCCTCACTTGGCGCCAGCGTACCGGGCACCGGCCGATCAATGTACTGGCCGCGCGCGAGACAATCGTCGCGCTGGCGCTCGAGCCAGCCACGCAGGCTCTCCGTCGAGAGGCAGTCGTCCGCGTTGTACGCGGCGACGCGGTCACGAACTTCGTCTGGGAGCACTTCGATATTGCCCAGTTCAAGCGCTAATTCGAGATTACGCCGTGCGATGCCGGCGTCTCGAAGGTCCAGCCGGCGCTGAAAGCCATGCAAGGCTTCCAGCTCCTTGAGACCGTAGCGCTCCACGCCTATGCGAAAGCTCTCGCGCACGACGGCGTGCAAGTCCACAAATCGCCGGCCGCGTAGCAGTTGGTCCAGCTCAGATCCCCGGGTCGCATGACGGGCTGAGAGCCTTTTCAAGGCCGCGGGCTCGTAAGCGCCGAAGTGATAGACATGGGTCCCAGGGTGCTCCTGCACGCGAGCCAGCGCAAAGTCGATGAAGGCCTCAAAAGCAGCCTTCTCCTCGCCCGTCTGTAGCGCCCACTGTCGGTTGAACTCGATGATTCCGGCCGTATTGGTGAAACACACCCCGGTGAGGTATTCCAGGCCATGCGGGGCAACGAATGGATCGCCCTCGAAGTCGAGGAAAATATCGCCGGCAGAGGGCTCTGGTAGTCTTGCCAGCCCGCGGCCCGGCTCAAGCGCAAGCGCCTCGATCTGCGGCATCTCGGCACCTCGGCTTGCCACTTGCAACCGGGCTTGTTGTCCGAGCCGTCGGTAGGTTTCTTCAGCGCCTCGCTTGGGCTTGTCAGGAAGCCGACCCTCTCCTTGGGCAATGGCAGTAACCGTTGGAAGTCCCTGCTGCTGGAACTCACGCACTTGAGCGCCGCTGATGCCTGCGACCAAGGAAGGGTGGTCGTCGGCGCGCCTCTGCTGGTCGCAATAGCGCCAATAGGTGCAGACGTCACAGTGAGCGACAGGTTGCGGATACGTGCTCGGCGCCGGAACTGCGCTTACTGCGGTCAACAGGCGGGTACGTACCAGACGGTAGTACGCCGCAAACTGCGCAGTGCGGTAGGTTTCCTGCTGAACCGGCGTGATGACGTGGATGGATTCGGGCTCCACCCCCTGCATCGGCTTCAGCAATTCGGCGTAAGTGCACAGTTGGAGGATCGTGCCTGGCTTGGTCTGAAGTGAAAGTTTAGTGTCGGCCGGCTCGTAAGCGTAGCCGGGCAATGACGAAGTCGTGCTGCTAACGCGCAGCAACACGTCCGCAATGCCGCTGAAGACATCATTGGCTAATGTCGCCTGCACGATAGCGTCGAAGCCGGCCTCCATCGCTCGCTGGGTTGCCCTGGGATCGCGCTCGTCACGCAGGTCGCAGATCGAGCGGCCAGCACTCCGCAGCCGCTCGACGTAGGCCCCTTCGTGCTGGCGGCCTCGCTCACGCAGCGCCCCCAGGCGAGGGTCGGGGCTATACTCGACAGACAGGAGCCCCTCACGCCTCTGGCGCTCGAGTTGAGTGAGGTGGGGACAAGCCAGATGGGCCGCGAGTTGAGTCGGAGTGACGTGGCCGGGGCGTCCATTTGCCGACCGATTAGGGGTGAAGAGCTGGCCCTCCAGCTCGTTCTGTGCCGGTGCTGTTCCTTGAGCGTCCCGCGTTTTTTCCATGGGCTCTCCCGGCCACAGTTAGGGGCGCCGATCAAACTACAAAGGCGCTGACAGACTTTACCTCAAGCCCACGGCTCTCGACACCTTCTAGTCGTCAACAGCACCGCATATTCTGCGCAGCCTCAGCCCGACGTCGGACCAATCGAAATTGAGCCGCCGCCGGGATTGCTGGCATCGGCCGGCGCAGAAGGACCCCTGCTATGCCGGAGAATCGCCCTGACCGGCTGACGGATGAACCACCCAACACTGCACTAGGGACCGAAGCTTTGAACCAGTGCCTTGGACATGGCAACGATGGCGTCTGCAGTTTCGGCCGGACTGAGAGTCGGGTGAAGATGCGTCCCGTCCAGCCGTACGACCGGCCAATCCCGATGCCGGGCTTCAGCAGCCGAATGATTGTGGATTGCTGATGTTTGAATGAACCCCGCCGGGATGTGGTCCCACTCGGAAAGCTCGATGATATCGTCGAACCATTTGATCGAAAACTCAGGCAGGTCGCTTTCGAAGGCAGCTAGCGCGGAGGGGTCACGCCCTAAGATATCGAGCCCAAGGAGAGCATCGCGTCGTTGATCCCCCTGCCACCTGGACCAGATCGGAAGCGTCCCATCTGGTCTTGCAAACCTCTCGATGAACTCACGCAATGCCGGTCTAATCGGGGCGGCCGCTCCCTTCGACGGCGGCACTTCTCCGTCAACCATGATCAAGCAGCGGCACGGCCGTCTCGCTGCCAGATCAGCGACCAATGCGGTAGCGGAGCTGTGCCCAACGAGGACGGCCCTGGGACTCAGGTCCACGAGGGCCGCCAAATGGGAGGTCCACTCCCTCCAGGCGGGTGGCGTATGCCGATGCGCCAGAACATCGGGCAGCTGAATACGATATCCCAATGCCTCTAAATGGCACGCGGTTGGCTCAAGGCTAGACGCACGAACCATGGGTCCTGGCACAAGAACAAATTCCATTGGCGTAGACCTCGGCGGATTGCTTTCGGCGCGCAGAAAGTTCCGATCATACCATAAAAAGTAAGCTTGACGCACTGGCCGCTCGCATCCGCTGCGGCCCCGTTGCGCCGGCTACGTCAGAAGGCAAATGGGCCGGCCGACTCCTTTTGTTTCATTGCTGGTGATACCTTGAGGCGGCTTGGTCGCCGCAGACGTCAATGAGCCGCGGCCGTTGAACGTCCGCCGCTTGCGCTGAAGATCCGAACCATGAACGATCTATGTGAAATGTGAGCGGCCGTTTCGCGCTCCAATGAACAATCTGCACCAATATACGCCCGACTTCGCCAATCTACTACGAGTGCCGTTCGGGAGCTTGAATCCTCATCGCTTTCTTCTGTTAACAACACCACCATTCTCGGAATGGTGCCACGCTGTAAGAAAGCGAGACAAGAACTTACGACCGCCGATTCTACGCCGCGGAGAGGCGCTTTTATCTTGCCGGAGTAATCGGGCGTCTCTCCGCCTTCTTCTTCGACATGATCGTCTCCTCTGCTTCATACCATACGGCTGCACCCGAGCGGTCGACAACACGACAATGGTCCGGCTTTCGTCGTGATCTTGCGGTGATGACATCTGGTGGTCCATGCAGGAGTCCGTGCTCTGCCCCGCTCGCCATGCGGGCGCACATGTCGTCGTCAGGATCGCGGGGCAACACAGGCACTCACGCGCGCTCGCAGCCTCGATCGGGCTGTCGTCGCCGGCAAGATAGCGTGCTCTCCACATCCGCTTCGATCCACCAAATGCCTTTCCGCCGATCAGCGGAAGCTCAGCCATTCTTCTGTCGTCGAGCAGTCTGCCAGACGGCGCTCGCCAGAGCTCTCACATTGCGGCGGCGAGCGCCGTCGGGTTGCTAAAATTCGGTTCAGCGGTGCTTGCATCTTCGGCTGCGAACCGGAACGCAGATCCGTCGATCCACATGCGATGCATGATTACTGCCAGCTTGCGCGCAACGGCCACCACCGCGCGCTTGTGGCCTCGCTTAGCTGCGATCCGGACACCCCAGGCCGTGATGCCGCACCATTGCTTGGAACGCACCAGCATCGCGCTTGCCGCCTCGTAGAGCACGGTACGCACCTCCCCGTCGCCGCACTTCGAAATGTGCCCTTCGATGTCGATGGATGTGCCCGTCTGGATACGCCGGGATGTCAGTCCAAAATGCGCGCCGACGGTCTTCGACTTGCTGAACCTGTACGGATCATCGATAGCCGCCTTGAAGGTCAGTGCCGTCACCGGACCGACGCCGGGAATGGCGCAAAAGCGTCGGCAGAGCTCGTCCCGGCCGACCATCTGCACCAGCAGATCATGCAGCTTTTTGTACTCAGCCCACAGCGCTTCCCACGCTCTCAACATGCAGTCCGTCACGCCGGAGATAAGCCGGTCGCAAGCCACCAACTGGTGCACTCGCGCTACAAATGTCGCGCGCTGGACCCGCGGTCCGACCATCAATCCGAAAACCTTCAGGGACTGTCTGATCTCGTTCTCTATGTCGAGCAATTTGCGTTTCAGCGTCCGCCGGTGTCCCAGCAGAAGCCGTATTTTGTGGCTCTCCTGACTCTTGACATGAACCGGTCGATACCAGCCCGCACGCACCAGGTGCGCCAATCCTCGCGCGTCATTTTTGTCGGTCTTGTTGCGCTGGGCTTCCAACGCAGCCGCGGCCTGCCGCGTTTCCAATAGGACCATGGGCAGGCCAAGAGACACC
>NZ_CAFI01000410.1 GCF_000239775.1 Bradyrhizobium sp. ORS 375 | reverse complement strand
CTTTGTTCTCGAAATGTTTGGATCCCACCGGAGAGTCTCCACAGCAGCAGAGAACTCGAAATGGAACGACAACACACGAGGGGGAAGGTGTGCAGAGACCGGACGGTTACGGGGCGACGTTCTAGGGCAAGATAAAAGCGGCTCGCCGTTTGAACATCAAGCTATTGGCATAGCTTACGTTCAGCGGTGCCGTTCGGTCGTGGTGAGTGCCGTGCTTGTAGCTTTTGCCAGCAAAACCAGCGCTCTTCGTGGCACTCATCGTAGAATAGCGCACTAAAGCGTGTGCGAAGGATATTAATCATAATCACAAGAAGCTGTTCCGGCTGTACCGGGAGGAACGGCTCACGGTACGCTGCATCGGTGGCCGCAAGCGGGCCCTCGGCACAGGCGGGCCGATGACGGTGCCGCTGCTCGCGAATGATCGCTGGTCGCTCGACTTCGTGTCCGGATCAGATGACCGATGGCCGGCGCTTCCGCATCCTGACCCTGGTCGATGACTGCACCCGCGAGTGCCTGACGCTGGTGACCTACATCTCGCGCCAGCTCCCGCCGCTACCACCGCCCCTATGGGCACATCCAACCGCCCGAACAAACTCAGACCTGGATAACTTGGGCGCAAGGTCACCGCCGCCAGCCTGGGCGGTAAGCGGGGCTGCTCAGCTCGGACATGTGGCTCTCCCGGGAAGCTAACTCCTTCTCTGGTGGAAAACGGTCCGGGTGGCTGACCAAGCCGGCAGTCGTCGCCGTAGGTGCGGCGCGGCTGACTTGGCGCGACGTCGACTTGCAAGCGATCTCATTCGGCAACGCTGGACTCGTCGTTTCTGCGCAAAGAGCAGACATTTGCGCTGTTCCAGGATTCGTAGGTTCGTCTACATCGTTGGGCAGAAACGGGACGGTCCGCATTGGTGTGACCTGCGGCGGGCCGGAATCAACTGTCTGCGCCAGCAGGCGGGGTGGTTCATACGTTGCCAGCGATAAGGCTCCCGGGGGCGAGAGAGCGCGTGATTGTTTGGGTGGCCCGCTACCAGACGCGCATATGCCCCTCTCCAGGCATGCGGGTCTACGCAAGAAACGACAGAAGAGACCATCGAACGCCTCCCATTGGAGGCTGGCGCAGGATATCGAATCCCATCGGAAACTCTGTTATACTCGAAGTGGAGAAACGCTCTCCCGACCAAGCCAACGGACCGAACGCCGGACTACGATGGCAAGGTATAGGCCGCACTGTGCGGGTGGTCAGCGGTCGCGAGTAGAGCGGAATGACGCGCCCTATCGTGAGCTCGCGTAGCATTCTGAGGAGTCCACCATGATCGACGCAGCGGCCCTCACATCAATTGTGGTCTCCACGATCACGCCCTTATTGCCTTACCTTTCCAAAGCGGTCGAGATCGCCGGTAAGGGGGTTGTGGAGGCTATTTCCAAGGCAGGGGGAGAGGCGGCCTGGAAACGGGCTCAAGGCGTCTGGACGCAACTTACCGACGCGTCCGGGACCGATCCCAAGCTCAAAGGCGCCGTCGAGCTACTCGCGGCTGACCCGGCCGACGAGGATTCGCTCGACATGTTCCGAAAGACCCTTGGGTTACGGTTGGCCAACGATCCGGCCTTGCGTGACACGCTCGTCGCGGCGCTCGGCGGCGAACGCGGCGTTCAGGAGATGATCGCGCGGGGTGGCAGCCGCATCAGCGGCTCGGCGCAACAGCTGCAAGGCGATGGTCGTCAAGCCATCCAGGCGTTCGACAACAGCGTCGTCGAAAACAGCACCCAGGTAAAGCATTAGGTCATGACACTCTTGGGGGAGCCAGGATCGCAACAAACGCTGCACGCTGTCAGCTCGCACGTCCATGATGTCACCCAGGTGGCCGGCGACCTCTATCAACTCTTTCTCGCATCACCTCCCGCTCTCCGTGACCGGATGCGGATCCGGGAATTTGGCGTCCTTATAGCGGAACGATTGCGCGCCTTCGTCGGACGGGAGTTCGCGTTCGACGCCATCCGGCGGCTCGTCGGGGGCGCCGATTTCCCATCGGGTTATATCTTGGTCCGGGGCGAGCCTGGCGTGGGCAAGACCGCGCTGATGTGCGCGCTTGTTCGCAAGAACGGCTACCTGCACCACTTCAACATCGCGCCGCAAAACATCCGTTCTAGCCGCGCTTTCCACGAGAATATTTGTGCCCAGCTAATCGTGCGCTATCGGCTGTCCTTTGCTGAGGTCCCGGCCTCTGCGGTGGACGACAGTGCATTCCTCAGCCAGCTCCTTGAGGAGGCGGCCGCCGTCGCCGACGGGCCGATCGTGATCGTACTGGACGCCCTAGACGAGGCCGAGGACCCCCCCGGCGGGGCCAACCAATTGTTTCTGCCGCCCACCTTGCCAAACGGGGTCTACTTCGTGGTGTCTTCGCGCGAGCAGGCGGATTTCCGCCTCGCCGTTGATCGCCGTGAAGATGTCTATCTGCGCGATGATGACCCCGCCAACTTGGCGGACATAAGCCTCTATATTTCGACTTTCGTTGACAGCCATGCCGATCGCATGCGGGAGCGGCTGGCAGGATGGGGCGTCACACGGGCGCGCTTCATCGACGAGCTGACGGAGCGCAGCCAGGGCAACTTCATGTACCTGGTGCATGTCCTGAACGATATCCGCGACGGGCGGCTTGGCCCCGAGACTATCGAGCACATTCACAACCTGCCGCGCGGACTTCAGGCCTATTACCGTCGGCATTGGGCAGGGATGCGCAGCATGGAGCCCGAGCGATTTGAACGCGTCTTCGAGCCCGTGCTGCGGCTGCTGGCGACGGTACGTGAGCCGGTGACGGTTGACTACCTCGAAGACCTGACCAGCCTGGCCCCGTCGCGCATCCGCGAAGTGATCGACCGCTGGCGCCCCTTCCTCAACGAGGTAGACATCGGCGATGAACGAAGGTTCCGCGTGTACCATCTGAGCTTCCAGGAGTTTCTGGCCGTCGAGGGCATGGGCCTTAAGCCCTTCCATCGGCGTATCGCCCTCAGGGCCATCGAGGGGCTCCCAGGTCTGCTTCCTCCGGAGAGACCCGATTGATGACGCCTCGCCCCAGCTTCAGCGCCAGTCGCGAACGGGACCAGCGCTTGGGCGCGACGATTTGCGTCGCCACCCGCTCCTGACGGGTGCGCTCGTGAACGCCGAAACTCGATCCACAACGACCTCGATCAGCGAGGAGCGCCGCTATGCGCTTTCGCACCTGGCCTACCATCTGCAGGCGGCAGACCTTTATACGCAGCTGGAGCATTTGGTCAGCAAGTCCTGGCTAGACCTCCAGATAGCAGAGGGCGACGGCAAGACCGCCTTTTTTCGGGATGTCTCGCTCGCAATCCAAAGCGCGTCGGTCAGGCCCGACCTGAGCCTGTCGGAGCAGCTACTACAGGTCTGGCGCGGGGCCTACATCTGCACTTGCGTCCGCAGTGCATCGGGATGGTCACCAAGCCTGGTGCGGCTGCTCGCCGAGGCGGGACGGTCCACCGAAGCCAAGGCTTTCGCGACTCTAACCTCAGATCCTTATCAACGTTCCGTCAGTTTCTGCCGCATCGCGGAGTGCGCTTTGCGCGCCTCTGATGCCGGTGCCGCTCTAGACGCTGCCGAAAAGGCCCTCGCCGCAGCAGGAGACATCCCGTCGGTCGTGACTCGCACGGACGGCTTGGCGAACGTGATCGATCTGGCTCTGAAGCTGCGGGCCGAAAAGATCCTCGCCGCCGGTTTCGATCTCCTGTCACGCTGCGAGATGGGCCACTGGATGGAGAATATCCTTTGCAAGCTCGCGCAAGCAGCAGCGCTGGCCCGACGTCCGGAGTTGCTCGACAAGCTGCTGGCACTCGCTCGAAGACTCACGCGCGACAACCCCGACCTGACGAGCGCCGAGACAACGGTTCTCTGCGCGATCGCCGAAGCCCTGGTCCCACTGGGAAGACCAGAGCCGATCCGCGAGATCCTGCGCATCGCCAGGGCCAAGACCGACCCCAGACCGGCGCCCAGGCTGCTTGGCGCATTGCTGGTGGCGTTCGGATCCGTCGGCGACGTGGACAGCGTCGATGCGATCCTCCACTCCATCGACTCGGACGTCGACGCCGAGGACCAGGGTGATGTGCTGGCGCGCGGTGCGGAAGCACTCTATCGCCTAGGGGATAAGGCGCGCGTCGAGACTCTTGTCGCCAGGTCCATAGAGGCGGCCGACGCGGTAAAAGACCCCCTACGCCGTGATTGGGCGCTGTGCCGCGCCGCCGAGACTTGCGCGCGCATCGAGCGCTTTGACCGTGCAACCAATGTCGCCGCGTCCATCGTCAAGCCGCAGCGACGCTCGAAAGCCTTTGTGTCGCTCGGCCGAATTGCCGTCCTCGCCGACAAGATCCCGATCTCTGTCGAGATGGCGGGGCGCGCCATCGAGTCGGCAAGGCTCGTCGACCTAGAGGATTTCGATGCGATCTATGGTCCCATCGAAACCCTGCTGCAGGCAGCCGTGTTCGCCTGGGACATCGGCCTGGAGGCGGAGGCCCTCGGAATCGCCCACGAGATGCTGGGCATCCCCGGCGGGCTTTGTGACCCGACCTATGGTCCGGCCGGACTACAGAGCGCCGTTCGGATTGTCGCGTCGGCGCGAGATCGGTCCGGGCTGGGAATCGCTATCGACTTGGCAGAAGGTCTGCAAGATGTCGGTTTCCGCGACCAAGCTCTGAACACTACGGCCACCGCGCTTGCCAGGGCGGGCTTCTTGGACTGGGCCGTCTCCGTGTCTCAGAGTCATGATACGGGAGCCTCGCGCGCGGTCCTCGCCGAAGAAGCGTTGACGGGCGGCCATCGGGAGCAGGCACTAGGCCTAATTGATGCCGCGCTCGAAGAGGCCAATGCGCTGGGGCCAGTGAACGCGCAAGCGCTCGCGCTCAGCCATATCGCCTATGAGCTGTCCATGCGGGGGGCGGCCGAGCAGGCGCAGCGGGTCGCCATGACCGCGCTTGGCGCAGCAAAGGCCATGCAGGCCGAGTCCTTTAGCGAACACATCGGCGCCAACGGGATACGGGCGGTCGTGTTGGCGCAGATTGCTTTGACCTTGGCGCGAACAGGACTCGTGGGGGATGCGACGGAGGTCGCACTCGAATCCTGGGCGGAGGCAAGCCCGCAAGCGCCGCGCGTTCGCAGCAGCTTGTCCTTCGAGACGTGGGCCGCGCTCGTCAGCCTCTATGGCCGGCAAGACGAAGTCATGAGGCTGATCTCTCGCGTCTTGGCCGGAACGGTGACGCCGGAGATGGCGTTCGTCTTGGCTCGGCAGTCGTCCGACTCGCGCGGTGTAATTCGCGAAGCGATGATGGCGATGGGCGCCGAATGGCTGTCGAACGGCGCTATGACGCGACTAGCAGTTGTCGAAAAGCTGCGCTCGTGCGCCCGGGCGGCTGAGCTCGACGAAGACCAATATGCTGATATCCTAGCCGAATGGGCTGACGGGGATTTGGACCCAGGACCGTCAACCCCCGCTTATGAGCAGATCTTGCGCGGAATCGATGTCATCGATCTGGACGAGACGCTCGGCGCAGCGGTCGTCCAGGCCCTGGAGGCGCACAGACCAATCAATGACGTCCACGCGATGCTTGAGCCGGCGGCGCACGGCCCAGAGCGGATCGTGAACCTTTCCAGGCTGGCCATGATACTCCATCAGCGCGGTCGCGACGCGGAGGCGGTCCAGATCTGGAAGGAGGCCTGTGCCCTCGCCAAGGAGGAAGACCGAACGACGATGTTTCGCCTGCTCGACAATATGGTCCCGGCCCTAGCAGCACACGATGGCGGGTTGGTGCTTTTCCGCCTGTACCTGGCAGAGCAGGACGCATCGGCCTGGTGGAGAAGTGCCTTGTGAATGGCGGCGCCTGGCGGCGGGCGTAACCCTCCGCGCCGCGGTCGCGGCTGGAGAATTCTGGCGAGCACAAGGAGACCTTTTTATACTTGGATTTGCCGAAGCTTCCCCGGAGCCAGCCCGCGCACAGGAAGGCTCTTCCTGTCAACGCGGCGGGCCATATGCTCCATCTGTTTCCGCGTCGGCATACGCCAGCTGGCCGGGCGGTCGATCATGGCAGAATGAGAACATATCAAGAACCTTGAGTCGAGTCCTCCCTATGGGGACATCTATTGATATTGCGCCTGATGCCGTCCGAGTTCGGCCGCGTCGTTTGGGTTACGGTCATGAAAGGCTTTGCATAATAACGATGCCGTTCTTTCCCAAATGGATTCTTAGTCCACTGACTTTAATGGCTGTTTTTGCTTCCCTAGGGGTGCCAATGATCTAGTAGCTTAGCTCAGCGCAATCGAACTCTACCTATTTGTCGAATAAGCACCGACGAATTGCAGCGGACTGCAGAAGGTCGAGTATCGCCTTAACATGTGCACTCGGTTTCAGTGTCCAGACTACGAATCTCACGGACGGACGTTCGAATCGATTTCGGGCGCGCCGATCTTTGAGTGCGAATTCAATGTCTTATTCCTGGAGCCGTAAGGCTCGGCAATTTTACACGGCGCGTGCAAGCACGATCCAAGCTGGCGGTCGAATTCACGATCATCGGGAGACGATCACGTTCCCTTGCTCACATCTTTGGCGCATCGCTGGCCGGAGCTGACAAGCCGATCGTGCTATGCAACGGTGGCATGGTATCTGCTCCTCGCACGTCTCCGTGATTTTTTTTCAGAATTGGATGGCGGCCGCTCGCATGCTCCGCAAAAATGTGTAACTTTATGGCCGCTGTCTTCGCCTGAAGAATTGCAACGCGGACTATCGAGACGAAAGTTAGCGTTCATGAAGTCATATTTCAAAACCCTCCGGGTTCTGCTTGCCATTGTGGCTATTCTGCAATTGTCCGTCCGACTTGCGCACGCCGCAGGCGACATATTTATGGGCGACTATCGCCTAATAGTAGACGATGAACCATTGGCGGCACTGGAGCGAAGTGCATTTGGTGCAGCAACATTCGCTTATTCTTTTGCCAGCGAGGTTGGCGGCATCAATTTCCAAAACACCAGGGTTATAGCAGCATCGAACAATATGAAATTGGCCGTAACCTATGATGCCACGCGACCCGACGGGAAAAGACTCTTAGTAAGCGTTGATGGCAAAGTGAGCGTAGCACCTCTATACGACTGGCAAATCAAGCCGATCGTGGCTTACGCAGACTCCGACACGACAGCAGTCGTCTCATTGTTCGGGCCCGGTCCAGACAAAGATAATTTTTTCTATATTGCGTATCATCGTGCCTTCCAAAAGAGCTTGTTAGGCCTGCGGCTTTTGCAAGCGGACATGCTTCTGATGGATCCAAAGGGTCTAAGGAAACTTCCCCGCTACAAGACGGGCGGACCCATATTAGGGGTGGGAGAAAAGGACATAGATGATGCGAAGTCCGAACAAGCTGCCAGTCAACTTGCAAACCTCATCAAGATGAAGCCGATAGGGTCGTGGGTGCTCTCGGATGTCGATATAGATGTCAAATTCATTTCTAAAACAGACCTAAGTGGAGTGGATTTTGATGGACTTCCCTACTACTACTTTTGGCACCCATATCTGCCATCGGAAGCCGAAGTTCAGATGGCTGCCATGGCTTGGATTAAAAGGCATCCCAACGCAACAGAGGAAGACGTTCTGAATGCTGTTAAGAAGTCGCTAGGTCGGTCGATCGGTGATGAAAATTTCACATCCTTGATGAAGGGGAAGTATTCGCTGTTTCTAGATGCTAACACGCCTGTTTATCGAACGGCGATGCAGGTGATGCGTTACTCCGCTCTCTTCCGACAAATACGGGATCAGAGTCCGAGTGAATGGAAAGAATTTGCTTCGCAGGCGGACAACATCACTGTGCCGCAGTTCCAGACGCCGACGCGTGTTCCGAAAATACGCCATTGATATGAAAGGTGAGCCTATTGAAGAGATGAAGATCTCGCGGACTGGCTCAGCGGACTCAATGCTTCGGCCGGCAATTGCGACTGTAGGAGAGCTGCGCAGTCGCTTGAACAATTGTCAAATAAGTGATCCGACCGAACTCCTAAAACTGGAAACTGAAATTTTCGCTGTTGCCAAGGTTTGCAATGACCCGAAAGAGGTTCTCCGCCAGTCGCAAGAGGGGCTGAGTGCAGGTGAATATCTAGACAGCGTTCTTCGGTCGAATACCGAAATAGAATCGCCAATCGTATACTATGAGAGAGGGCGGCGCGCGGAGGGTGACTTCAAATATAAGAAAGCCCTCGAGTTCTATTGCGAAGCTATGAGGCTAGGCGCCGATAATTTGGGGGTGATAAACGCTGCTGCTCGAACAGCGTTCTGGCTTGGTGAAATCCAGGCCGCTATTAAGTTCTTCTATTCCGCTTCAGCTTCAGCTCTAAAGGATGCGCCGGCCGAACTGCGAGCAAGTTTCCTAAACAACTACGCTAGCGCGCTTCGTTTGGCGGGCGACCACGAAAAAGCCGAACGAATGCTGAGTTATGCCTTACAGCGAGCATCGGACGGCTCGGTGTCGCTGCCCGACCAAGTGTCGATGATACTGAACAATCTGGGCGTGATACAGTCATCAAGGGCGAAGTACACCGAGGCCGAGCATTCCTTTCGCAAGGCAAGGGATATTAGGCTCGCTACACAACCGGTCGACGATCTAGGCATTGCGCAAATCGAAAACAATATTGCTGAGATGATGAGGAGGGTTGGAGAAAGACGTAAAGCCAAAGAGTTTCACAAGAAGGCTTTGAGTACGCGCCTCTCAGTTCTCGGGACAGTCAGTTTGGCTGTGTCAGAAAGCTACAACAATTTGGGCGCACTGGCTCAGGATGAGGGTTGCTTCAAGGTGGCTGAGCAGTGTCTGCAATCAGCGTTGAAGATAACCGAGGAGCTACTTGGCGGTCGCCATTCGCAGTATGCGCGTGCACTGAATAATTTCGGGATGTTTCAATATCGGATCAAGAATTTCGAGCAGGCCAAGGTTTACCTTGAGCGTGCAAGCGGCGTTGCTGAAGTTAGCGCTATTAAAGGTTCTGAAGATGCAATGGCGATTGAACGGAATTATTTAAAGGCTGAACTTGCCGCAGTTTCAAACAGGCAAAGCAGTACGGTCATTCATAATACCAACAATATAAGCCACTCGGTAGTCGAGGGATCAATTTATCAGGATATCGCGGTAAAACCGAAGGGGAGAGCTATGGCGTCCGGGCGAGGAAAATCAAAGTCAAGCCAGATCGTTTCAAATGCGAAAATCGGAAAGGCTGTTCGTATGTTGTCCGACGTCGCTGCAGATCAAAAATTCGAAAAAAGCAGTGCTGAGAGCCTACAAATGATTGTGAAGACGAAGCGAGGACGCGAGCGGCTAGCTAGAGAACTCGGGAAGTTAGCAGAAATGAGAGAGAAAGACCCAGGCGTGCCACCTTCCGAAGCTCGCATTCTACGAGAGGCGTCCGACCTTGCTCGGCAAGGTAGCGTACAATCGGCTTTTGCTAAATTGGGAGAAGTCACGCAAAAGTTGGTTGGGGTTGCCGAGAAAATCGGGGTTAGCGTGGCGGCTAAAGCGATAGAACACTCGCTCGGTCTTTGAAGACCGACGCGAGAAGTGGCCCTTGTGTACACCTTTGGCAAACGATGGCCTCGGTGAAAACTGTTAGAAAGTTATGAATTAAACCCATCATTACTTGGATCAATTCGGCGGAAGGGCTCCGCTCAAGGCTAACCGAGAGTCGATCGCCTACAAGGCCGTTCAGGGCCCTCACCGGGTCATCTGCCTTCTTCACATGGCAAGCCGGGTGCGGGCGCAGCGCCATTGGCATGGCGCAACGGGTCGCGCACCAGGAACACATTCGCGCCAGACTGCCCGGCTGAGGAGTCAACCGTATGGCGCAGAACTGCTTTCAAAAAACGTCAAGGGCAGCGATCGCGCGAATTATCTGCCATGCTGCCTCCATGGAGTCCTTCGCCAGCGGCCTTTACCAACCGCCGCAACGGACTCAGGTCTGGATAAAACCTCGGGGCAAGGTCATGCGGGCCCCGGTCCTGGAAGACCTTGCAGAACAACGAATGCCGCTTTTTGCCAAACAGATTCTGAGTTTTGGATTTTGCTGGCTTTCTGCGCTTCGTTAGGGAGTGCGACCGGCCGAACGGTGGCGCTAGCTGAGGTGACTGCCTAGTATGCTCCGCCCGGGACAACTAGGCGAAGGAATGGATGAGGTATCGTATGTTCAGCTGGTGTGGGGAAAGGCGGTAGCGTTCCAGCCTATTGAACCCCCGACTTAGTGAGCAGCCGCTTATTGCTCGACTTGTTTAGCAACCAGGTCTGCAACTCGACTTACCGCAGTAGCGTGATTTCGTATCATCATTCTCCAAGACGGATCCACCCACCTTTGTCCGGCAAGTGGTCCCCCCAAGATCATCGTCACGAACGTCGCGGAGGCAGCCGAAGGCTGCGAGCTCTCGGCTTCATGAATTAAGCTAGCGACAGTGATGACAATGTTGTTGTGCTCGATCGCTGTCACCGCAATCGTCCGTTCGGGAGTATTGCCTGGCATCGCACCTCTACCTCGCAATGAGCTTCGGTCGCGCGGGGTGCATACTGGAAGCCTGCATCCGCTCTCCAGAGAGGTCTCCGCTTTGAGGATATCGGCCAGAATATACGTTATTACGTATAGATGGCAAGAGCTTCCAATGTGTCTCTTGCTTCATGGTTCGGCGGGACATTCATGCTGCGCGGCAGGCACTGGCGCGCAATTTGCGGCGGCTTCGGTTGGATAAGGGCTTGACTCAAGAGGAGTTGGCCAACGCGGCTGGTCTTCGTCAGGCACTGATCAGCGAGCTGGAGGCAGGTAAGCTCGATGTTCGGATCGACACGCTAAGCCGAGTTGCCATCGCGCTGGATGCAACGCTGGCTGAATTATTTCACGAGAGTCAACGACGCTGATCGTACGAGCCTGGGACGGTGCCACCCGTTGCGGTCACTTGGGAGGCCTCAATCCCGCAGCAATTCGACAGTTGCCCAGGCCTAGTAGCCCTGGGGCGGTTTGGGTCAGCGTCGGCTCAAATTCCCATTTGTAATTATACACCTCTGAAGCACAGGTCCCTCATTTTTGCGATTCTATCCGATTGTGCGCGTACCCACTTCGTTGCGCGCAAGGCTAGGCTGTTCAATTTCTTCAGCGGGTGTCTGCATCTAGCTTGCAGTAGCCCGCCCAGCCTCTGAAGAACTCTGATGTCTGATCGTCAGCAACCCAAAATTGCACCTGACACTCCGCTTCGCCTTACCGACGCCGTGAAGATCGCGTTTCCTCTGGGAGGAATGACAGTTGCAGGTCTGCGACGGGAGCGCGACCGTAATCGGCTGGTTATCGAGAGAATTGCCGGCAAAGAATTTACGACGCTGGCTCACATTGAACGGATGCGAGAGCTATGCCGCGACGAAGCAAGGGAGCTCGACTCCAGCTCAAGGCCGCCCGCCGCGACGAGCGCGGAAAGATTACCCATCGTGCGACCTGGATCATCAGAGACAACGGACGGGACGTCAGCACAGGCTGCGCTGCGGATGAGGTTGCAGCAGCCGAGAAGAAGCTCGAGGAATACATAGCGGCAAAATATACGCCGAAGCGGCGCGTGAGGCATGTCGACGATATCCCGATTGCTGACGTGCTCTCGATTTACATCGATGCTCAGCTCCAAAAGCTGCGGGATCGCTTTGCTGTGGACAGTGGAGCTGAAGACACCGTGCCGGCGATCCGCAAGTTCAAGAAGCGGATCGAACGATTGAATGACTGGTGGGGCGCTAAAACACTTGGCGAGGTCAACGGCGAGGAATGCCGCGCGTACAGGAAGAAGCGTTGCAATCGAGGCGGCGCCCGGCGCGATCTGGAGGATCTGCGCGCCGCCATCGGCCATCATGCATCTGAGGGATTTCATCGAGAGATCGTCAAGGTCTCGTTGCCCGAGAAAGGGCAGCCCCGAGACCGGTGGCTCACGCGCAGCGAGGCTGCAAAGCTGATCTGGACGTGCTGGCGTTACCGCGAAAGGCAGAAGTCGTCTCGCCGCCCCGAGCATGACGTCAAGGCGCCGACAGCAAAACGTCCGCTCAGACATTTGTCTCGCTTCATTCTGATTGGGATCTATAGCGGGACGCGCGCAGGAGCCATTGCGTCAGCGTCCCCGATGCCGGCGGTCGGGCGCTCCTACGTGGATCTGGAGCGGGGCCGCTACTATCGCCGGAAGCAGGGTGCAGCGAAGACGAACAAGCGGCAGCCGACGGTTCCGATCCCTTCGCGCCTGCTGGCCCACTTGCGCCGCTGGCACCGGATCGATCCGGAGGCCAAGCATTTCGTCGAGTTCAATGGCAAGCCGGTGGCGTCGGTCAAAACCGCCTTTAAGAGCGCTGTGAAGCTCGCCGAGCTCGGCCCTCGAATATCGCCCCATACACTCAGGCACACTGCGGCAACCTGGCTGATGCAGCGCGGTGCCGACCCCTGGCAGGCCGCGGGCTATCTCGGTATGTCGCTCGAGGTCCTGCTGAATACCTATGGCCACCATCATCCGGACTATCTGTCAGACGCTGTCGAGAAGATTGCGAAACGCGATTCCGCCCCCAGGCAAACGGTGACGGTGGCCGGAAACGTGATCGCGTTGCAACGGCCGAAGTCGGAATGAACGCCTCGCGGTCCATAGCGCCGCGAACCGCCGATTTCGCGTCTGCTGGGTGAGCGATGCTGTCGCTGGGCAGCGTCCCTGCGGCCAAGTGTTCTCCTACATCGTCGAACCTTCCCGCTGCTGGCGTGAGCCAGCGGATGCTGAGCTGTGTGGGTCCCAAACGAACGAAAAGTGGACGTATCTGGTGCGGTTTCTGGTGCGGATGCGCAGAGGCGCCGAAGGGGAAAGCCGGTAAGTCATTGAGTTTACTGGTGGGCCCGGCAGGACTCGAACCTGCAACCAGACCGTTATGAGCGGCCGGCTCTAACCATTGAGCTACAGGCCCCGCGGCGCGGGGGGCGGTTGGGAAGGGGAGGGCGAGCCTGCCCCGGTATCTCGCAAACGGCCCGGCGACGGTGCGGGCTCCGTTTACAGCCTGGCTGCCGATCCGGCAATGGCACTGCCTGAGCATCCGGCGCGGATCGACATGGCCCGCCCGGCCCCGCATGGCACGGGACGGGCCGGGGACGACGCTAATCCACCGATACGCCGGCGAATTCGACCACCTTGCGCCATTTCTCGGTCTCGTCGGCGACGAGCTTGCCGAACTCGGCGGGCGTCATGGCGCGCGGGATTCCGCCAGTGTCGGCCAGCCGGGCCACCAGCTTGGGGTCCTTCAGCGCCTCGCCGACCGCCTTGTTGAGCAGCTCGACGATCTCGGGCGGGGTGCCCTTCGGCGCGGAGATGCCGTAGAAGCCGACCGATTCGTACCCGGGCACGGTCTCGGCGATCGCCGGCACGTCGGGCACGGTCGGCCAGCGCTGCGGCGAGGTGACGCCGAGCGCGCGGACGCTGCCGCCGCGGGACTGCTCGAGCGCCGTCGGCAGGTTGTCGAAGATCAGCTGCACCTTGTTGGAGATGATGTCGGGGAACGCCAGCGCCGAGCCGCGATACGGCACGTGCAGCATGTCGCATTTGGTCATCGCCTTGAACAGCTCGGCCGCCATGTGCACCGAGGTGCCGTTGCCGGAGGAGGCGAACGCGATCTTGCCCGGATTGGCCTGGCAGTAGTCGATGAACTCCTTCACCGACTTGGCCGGCAGATCGTTGCTGACCACCAGCATGTTGGTGAGCTGCATGATGCTGGCCACCGGCACCGTGTCGCGGATGAAGTCGTAGGGCAGCTTCTTGTAGAGCGAGGTGCTGATGGCATTGTTCGGCGCCACGAACAGCAGCGTGTAGCCGTCGGGAGCCGAGTTGATCATCGCCGCGGCGGCGATGTTGCCGCCGGAGCCGGTGCGGTTCTCGACCACGACCTGCTGGCCAAGCCGATCTGACAGCCATTGCGCCATGATGCGGGCGACGATGTCGACGGGGCCGCCCGGCGAGAAGCCGATCAACCAGCGGATCGGGCGGTCGGGGTAGGCGGCCAGGGCAGGCCCCGGCTTGGCGGCGAGCCCTGCCGCGATGATCAGTCCGAACAGTAGCGCGCGTGCCAGCTTCATCCTCGTCCCCCGATGTCGTCTTGTTCTGCTCGCGTGCGACGGCCCGGGCCGGCCGGGCCGCCGATTGTCAGTGCACCGTCATTTCTTGATCAGCGGGCAGGCCGGATCAGGCGGGCCGAATGCGTCCTCGCCTTTGATGGTCGCGAGGATCTTGTAGTAGTCCCATGGATATTTGCTCTCCTCCGGCGACTTGACCTGCGCCAGCACGAGGTCGTGCACCATCAGATTGTCGGCGCGGAGCCTGCCGTTGCGGGCGAAGAAATCCTCGACGGGCGTCTCGCGCATCTTGGCGGCGACCGCGAGCGGATCGTCGCTGCCGGCGGCCTTGACCGCGTTGAGATAGTGCGTGACGGCGGAGTAGACGCCAGCCTGCCACATCGTCGGCATCCGGTTCATCTTGGCGAAATAGCGCTTCGACCATTCCCGCGTCTTGTCGTCCATGTCCCAGTAGAACGAGGTGGTGAGCAGGAGTCCCTGCGCCGCGGGCAGGCCGAGCGAATGGATGTCGGTGATCAGCGCCAGCAGCGCCGCCATCTGCTGGCCGCCCTTGAGCAGCCCGAACTCGGCGGCCGTCTTGATCTCGTTCATGTTGTTGGGGGGACCTGCGGCGATGCCGATGATCTTGGCCTTGGAGGCCTGGGCCTGCAGGATGAAGGAGGAGAGGTCCGGCGTCGCGAAGGGCGGCCGCACCGCGCCCACGACCTTGCCGCCATTGGCGGTGACGACGCTCGATGCGTCGCGCTCCAGCGAATGGCCGAAGGCGTAGTCGTCGGTGATGAAGAACCAGCTGTCGCCGCCGCGCTTGACCACCTCCTTCGCGGTGCCGGTGGCGAGCGCACGGGTGTCGAACACCCACTGCATCGCGTAGGGCGAACAGAACTTGCCGTGGAAGTCGGCCGCGCCCGTCGACTGGGTGATGAACAGCTTCTTCTTCTCGGTGGCGATGGTCTGCACGGCGAGGCCGACCGCCGAGACCGGCACGTCGACGATGAGATCGACCTGCTCGGTATCGTACCAGCGACGCGCGATCGCAGCGCCGATGTCGGGCTTGAGCTGATGGTCGCCGACGATGACGCTGATCGGTTTGTCCAGCACCTTGCCGCCGAAATCATCCACCGCCATCTGGGCCGCGGTGACCGAGCCCTGGCCGGTAGGCGTCGAGGCCGGGCCGTTCATGTCGCTGAGCACGCCGATCTTAACGACGTTGTCAGAGATCTCCGCCTGCGCGGCCGTGGTCACCAGCAGCGCCGCCGCCCATGCTGCTGTTCTCAGGAAGCTGAGTTGCAATCCGTCCTCCCACCGATCCCGGCCTGACGCCGTTGCTTGTCGCGGCTCTGCCGGCCGATCCGCCTATCTGCAATCAATCCGCGACAGCCGTCAATCACGTGGCGCCACGCGGCGGTGGAGCGACCATGTGCGCTGCAGCACCACGTGCGGCCACGCGTTCGCGCTGATCGCGAAGCGTCAGGCCTGGGCGGCCTTGTGCTCCTCATGCGCGGCCTCCCATACCTCGCGTGCGGCATCGGCATTCATCAGCGCGATGCCCACGCCGACGATCAGGTCGGGCCAGATCGAGCGCCACGCAAAGGCGGTGACTAGACCGGCCGCGATGATCGCGACATTGGCGAAGGCGTCGTTGCGCGCGGAGAGGAAGGCGGCCCTGGTGAGGCTGCCCTGGTGATGGCGGACCCGCGCCAGGATCAGCGCGCAGCCGAGATTGACGATCAGCGCGCCAAGGCCGGTGATGGTGAGCGGCAGCGCCGCCGGCACCTCGGCCGTGAAGAATTTTTCGCCCGCGGTCCAAAGGCCGGCGAGCGCCGGCGCGAGCAGGATCAGTGCCAGCACCTTGCCGAGCCGGGCGCGTTGCGTCGGGCTCCAGCGCAGCGCCAGCGCGATCAACAGATTGACCGAGGCATCCTCGAGAAAATCGACGCTGTCGGCGAACAGCGCCACCGAGCCGATCGACAGCGCCACGGCAAACTCGATGCCGAAATAGCCGAGATTGAGCGCGGCCACCGTGAGCACCGCGCGGCGGACCGGATGTGTGGTGTCCATCAACTGTCTCGGTCCTCCAGCGCCGCGAGGCGCTCCGCCTCGGCGAGATCCTCGGCGGTGTTGGCATTGAAGAACGGATCGCGCGGGACGACCGGCCATGCCACGGTCGCGACCTTGTAGCGCGCCGTGAACCGCGTGACCTTGCGGATGTCGTCACCCACCAGGGCGTGGCGAAGGTCCGCGCGCAAGCGCACCGGCCACACGCCGATCACCGGATGGGTATGGCCGCCCGAGGCAGCCAGCGCGAGTTCCGCCCGCTCGGTCGTGCAGGCGTCGGTCAGGCGTGCCACGAGATCACGCGGGAGGAACGGACAGTCGGCGGGGGCGCTGATCATCCACTGCGCGGCGGGCAGGTGCGCGGCCACCCAGTCGAGCCCAGCCAGGATGCCCGCCAGCGGGCCGGGAAAGCCGGCGACATCATCGGCCACGACGGTCAGGCCATAGGCCGCAAACCGCTCGGGATCGCCATTGGCATTCAGGACCAGCGGGTCGCATTGCGGCGCCAGCCGCGCGACGACGTGGGCCAGCAGCGTCCGGCCGGCGATCACGCGCATCGGCTTGTCGCCGCCGCCCATGCGACGGGCGAGACCGCCAGCGAGCAGGACGCCTGGAATCGAACTCGTCGTGGTGGTTGTCATCGCGGGTTGCGTTATCACGTTCTGCGAGGTCGCGTCAGCGGCCGTCGGCAGCAATCCCCATCGGGGACCCGCCTGCGCCCCGCGCGGTCCTCACGGTCAGGGCGCCGCATGACATCCTCGTCGGGCCGCGATAGAGGTGGCCGTGTGGCTCGACCGGCGAGGAGTTCTGCGCTCCCGCAGGCATTGCTGAGGCATGGTGGCGGCGCATCGGCCGCCTCGGGTGCGATCTGGAGACTGCAATGAACGTCATCGGCCTCGCCGGCTGGAGCGGCGCCGGCAAGACCACGCTGCTGACGCGGCTGATCCCGCATCTCAACGCGCAAGGTCTGCGCGTCTCGGTGATCAAGCACGCCCATCACCGCTTCGACGTCGACGTGCCCGGCAAGGATTCCTGGCGCCATCGTGAGGCGGGGGCGGCGGAGGTGCTGGTCGCCTCGGGGACGCGCTGGGCGTTGATGCACGAACTGCGCGGCGACAGCGAGCCGACCTTGGCAAACCTGCTGGCGAAGCTGTCGCCAGTCGATCTCGTCGTGATCGAGGGCTACAAGGCCGGACCGCATCGCCGCATCGAGGTGCATCGCAGCGGCAACGCCAAGCCGCTGCTGTTCCCCAACGATCCCGGCATCGTCGGGATCGCCAGCGACGTCCCGGTCGAGGCCGCCCTGCCATGGGCGCACCTCGACGACATTCCGGCTATCGCGGAGTTGGTCCGCGCGCAGGCCATGCCGCTGGCTGACGTGCTTCGGCCGCCAGAGCGGAGGCGTCCGCAGTGATGGAACCTGCTGCCGCTTTGGGGAACACAATCAGTGTGGCCGGGTTCCGTGCGCGGAACCCGGGTTTCAGGGCGGCAGGAACGGCCGGGTTGACGCGTCGCCACGGCTTCGCCATGGTCCGCCCATGAGCATGACAAGGCTGGATTTGACGGGCTTGAAATGCCCGCTGCCGGCACTGAAGACGCGTAAGGCGCTGCAGTCGCTGCGCGGGGGCGAGCGTCTGGAGGTTTGCTGCACCGATCCGCTGGCGGTGATCGATATCCCCAATCTGATCCGTGAGACCGGCGATCGGGTGGAGATCGTCGAGCGCAGCGAGCACAGCATCCTTTTCCTGATCGAGAAGGTCGGAGATCGATCGGACTGATCCGCCGTGATCGCCGCGATTACCTGCTGCAGGTTGTTGAACTAAGTAGTTCGTGCGCGCTTCCCTTCTCTCTGGCCAGGATTATCGGTGTCAAGTGGCCGGATAGCCTGCAATCGTCGCATCGGCGCCAGAGCCCGCCCATAACTATGCCGCGTTCTCAGTCGAGGCTTGCGGCAGCGTGAGGAGGCAAGGAGAGGTTGTTTCTGTCTTCACAAATTCGCGAGTGGCATCCTCCGGCGCTGCGTAGCACGCCGGTCAAGCGCGACGCTGGTCTCATTAGTTGATTCGCTTATGACGGCTGCGGGCGGTCTCGAAGTATTCGCGGTCCGATACTGCAGCCAAGAGTGGCGATGGGGTCGGTTGCACGTGAATTTTTGTGTTTGTTAGCAACACACGTACGCTGCATTGCGGTCAATCCACGAAGTTTGACCAGTTATTACCATTTTACTATCGACAATTTGCCTCGGTTCTGCACCAATTGAGGCGCTTTCCGCGGAGGTTGCGGGATGTGAATCATGCCCGCTGTGGATCGGGCCAGGCGGAACCGCGGCACGAGAATGACACGGCGCCCGATGCCTCGGTGGGGGGTATCATGCACGTGGAACTCATCGCAGTGTTTGTGCATCGCGAAAATTGTCTGGTAGGTCGATGGCGGGCGGGGTGAGTAAGCGTATCGATTCTGATCAAGGGGACAGAACATGATGTCGTTGCGTTGGACGGGAGTCCGTAGGGGAGGAATGCATGGCTACCATTGAGAGCGCGGGCTCGCTCCCGAACGCGCAAGGGGGGATCTTCGATCGTGAGCACACGGTCGCCAAAGCGGGGTTCAACCGCTGGTTGGTGCCGCCGGCCGCGTTGTGCATCCATCTCTGCATCGGCATGGCCTATGGCTTCTCGGTGTTCTGGCTGCCTTTGTCGCGCGCGATCGGCGTGACCCAGAGCACGGTCTGCACCGACATGACCCTGGTGCAGGAGCTGTTCACGACGAGCTGCGACTGGAAGGTCGCAAGCCTCGGCTGGATGTACACGCTGTTCTTCGTGCTGCTCGGCGGCTCAGCCGCCGTGTGGGGCGGGTGGCTGGAGCGGGCGGGTCCGCGCAAGGCCGGCGCCGTGGCGGCGTGCTGCTGGGGCGGCGGTCTGATGATCGCGGCGCTCGGCATCTATGTCCACCAGCTCTGGATGATGTGGCTCGGCGCCGGCGTGATCGGCGGCATCGGTCTCGGCCTCGGATACATCTCGCCGGTCTCGACCCTGGTGAAATGGTTCCCGGACCGCCGCGGCATGGCGACCGGCATGGCCATCATGGGCTTCGGCGGCGGCGCGATGATCGGTGCTCCGCTCGCCAACCTGCTGATGAACTACTTCAAGACCCCGACCTCCGTCGGCGTCTGGGAGACCTTCGTCACGATGGGCTTGATCTACTTCGTGTTCATGATGATCGGCGCCTTCGCCTATCGCGTCGCTCCGGTCGGCTGGCAGCCCGAGGGCTGGACGCCGCCGGCGGTGAAGAAGGCGATGATCTCCGAGCACCACGTGCATCTCGATAACGCGCACAAGACCCCGCAGTTCTGGCTGGTCTGGTGGGTGCTCTGCCTGAACGTCTCGGCAGGCATCGGCGTCATCGGCATGGCTTCGCCGATGCTGCAGGAGATCTTCGCTGGCAAGCTGATCGGTCTGCCGGACGTGACCTTCAACCAACTCGACGCCACCCAGAAGGCAACCGTTGCCGGCATCGCGGCTGGCTTCGCCGGCCTGCTGTCGCTGTTCAACATCGGCGGCCGCTTCTTCTGGGCCTCGCTGTCGGACCACATCGGCCGCAAGGCGACCTATTACTGCTTCTTCCTGATCGGCATCGTGCTCTACGCGCTGGCGCCGACCTTCGCAGCGATGGGCTCCAAGCTGCTGTTCGTGGGCGCCTTCGCCATCATCCTCTCGATGTATGGCGGCGGCTTCGCGACGGTGCCTGCCTATCTGGCCGACCTGTTCGGCACCCAGTTCGTGGGCGCCATCCATGGCCGGCTGCTCACGGCCTGGGCCACGGCCGGCATCATCGGTCCGGTGGTCGTCAACTACATCCGCGAGTTCCAGCTCGCCGCCGGCGTGCCGCGCGACCAGCTGTACAACACCACGATGTATATCCTGTGCGCCATGCTGCTCGCCGGCCTGATCTGCAACTTCCTGATCAAGCCCGTCGATCACAAGTGGAACATGAGCCCGGACGAGGTGGCGCGCTATCAGGCGGAGCTCGCCAAGAACGAGTCGGCGATTCAGCATGGCTCGTTCGGCATCGGCAAGGGCGGCCTCGACCTGAGTGCGGCTCTGTTCTGGGCGTTCGTCGGCGTGCCGCTGGCCTGGGGCGTCTGGAAGACGCTGGAGAGCGCGGTCAAGATCTTCTGATCCACCGCGATCACGACATCAGGGGCGGCCGTTTCGGCCGCCCCTTTTTTTTGCGCCGGCGTGGTCTCAGAAATTGTCGCAGCAGAGAATGTCGGCAAGCAGGGGCGCGCCTCTTGCCGCGCCGCGATCGTCGCCGGGTGGCGACTGCGTCGTTCGACCCTGCGCTTCCAATGCGGCATGAAGGATGGCGAGCGCCGGATCGCTGTGCCTCGCCTCGGCGCAATGGTCGAGCCAGTCGGGCATCTCGCGGCGCTGCGACAGTGCGCAATGCCACTCACCGCCGTCATAGGCGAGACGGCGCAGCGACCATCCCGGCAGCTGCAAAGCAACCAGTTCGAGCGCGGCGTCGATCCAGGCGTCAGCCCGCAGCATCTGGTCGATCCGCACCCGGTGCCGTCCGCGCGCCGACAGCCGCGATGCGCCGTCGTCGGTTCCGAGCAGGTCGGTCAGCAGCATGGCCGCCTCCTCGACGTGGTGCGGCTCGACGACTTTCAAACGTATGGTGAACGGCATGGCGTTGCTCCGTCGAGAGTGAACGGCCCCGCTCGGGGCGCTGCCGTCAATCTGGCGGCGAACGTCGTAGGAATGCGAGAGGGCAGGGTGCCGGACAAAATAGCTGCCGCATAAACGCGCGGCACCGGCACCGCCGGTGCATGAGCGTGCGTCCATGTCGGCCGAACGTTCTGGGCCGGCGAGGGCGTGATCTTTATGAGATTCCTATAACGTCGCCGACCGCGTCGTCTCGAAAACCTATGGGTCCGGATGCCATCTGGCAGGGTGGAACGGACCGAGGCTGCCAATGCAAGCTCCCGGCCGCTCCATGGCTTGCGCGCATCTCGCGTGCATGAGGAGCACATCATGCTGGACCTTCTGATGCTGGCGCTCGGCGCCGGCTTCTTCGCCCTGGCGATCGGCTACACCTATGCCTGCGAGCGGCTGTAGGAGACGCGCCATGATCGTCGAGGACTCGCTCGCCGGCGCCGTGTCGCTCGGCCTCCTGATCTATCTCACCTATGCGCTGCTGCGGCCCGAGCGGTTCTGACCCGTGGCCCCTCCCAGGACAACATCCCATGACTCTCATCGGCTGGATTCAAATCCTGCTCTATTGCGCCATCATCGTCGCGCTCGCCAAACCTCTCGGCTGGTACATGACGGGCGTCTTCAACGGTGAGCGCACCTTTCTCTCGCCGGTGCTGCGGCCCGTCGAGGTTGCGGTCTACCGGATCAGCGGCGTCGATGAGCGGCACGAACAGCACTGGCTGACCTACACGATCGCGATGCTGCTGTTCCATGTCGGCGGCTTCCTCGTCATCTACGGCGTGATGCGGCTGCAGGCCGTGCTGCCGTTCAATCCCGCAGGGCAGTCGGCCGTCGCGGAGGATCTGTCGTTCAACACCGCGATCAGCTTCCTCACCAATACCAACTGGCAGAACTACGGCGGCGAGAGCACGCTCTCCTATCTCGTGCAGATGCTCGGCCTGACGCACCAGAACTTTCTCTCGGCCGCGACCGGCATCGTGCTGGCGATCGCGTTGATCCGCGGCTTTTCACGCGCCTCGGCCCGCACGGTCGGCAATTTCTGGGTCGATGTCGTCAGGTGCACCCTCTACATCTTGCTGCCGCTGTGCATCCTCATGACGCTGTTCCTGGTCTGGCAGGGCATCCCGCAGACGCTCGGACCCTACGTCAAGGCAACGACGCTCGAGGGCGCGACGCAGACCATCGCGGTCGGCCCGGTGGCCTCGCAGGTCGCGATCAAGATGTTGGGCACCAATGGCGGCGGCTTCTTCAACGCCAATGCCGCGCATCCCTTCGAGAACCCGACCGCGCTGTCGAACGTCGTCCAGATGATCTCGGTCTTCGCGCTCGGCGCCGCGCTCACCAACGTGTTCGGCCGGATGGTCGGCAATCCGCGCCAGGGCTGGGCGATCCTCGCCGTGATGGGCGTGCTGTTCATCGCCGGCGTGTCGATCGCCTACTGGGCCGAAGCGAGCGGTACGTCGACGCTGAACGCGCTCGGGCTGACCGGCGGCAACATGGAGGGCAAGGAGGTCCGCTTCGGCATCGTCGCGTCCGCACTGTTCGCCGTGATCACGACGGCCGCCTCCTGCGGCGCGGTCAATGCGATGCATGACAGTTTCACCGCGCTCGGCGGCATGATTCCGCTGATCAACATGCAGCTCGGCGAGATCATCATAGGCGGCGTCGGCGCTGGTCTCTATGGCATGCTGCTGTTCGTGGTGCTCGCGATCTTCGTCGCCGGCCTGATGGTCGGACGCACGCCGGAATATGTCGGCAAGAAGATCGAGGCCCGCGAGGTCAAGATGGCGATGCTCGCGATCCTCGTTCTGCCGCTGATGTATCTCGGCTGGACCGCCGTCGCCGTGGTGCTGCCGTCGGCCGTCGCGTCGATGGCCAATGCCGGCCCACACGGATTCACCGAGGTGCTCTACGCCTTCACCTCGGCGACCGCCAACAACGGCTCTGCGTTCGCGGGCCTTACCGGCAACACCTTCTTCTACAACCTGACGCTGGCCTCCTCGATGTTCGTCGGCCGCTTCTTCATGATCATCCCGGCGATGGCGATCGCGGGCTCGCTCGCCGAGAAGAAGTCGATCCCGCCATCGGCAGGCACGCTGCCGACCACCGGCGGCCTGTTCGTCGGCCTCGTGGTCGGCGTCATCCTGATCATCGGCGGCCTCACCTTCTTCCCCGCACTGGCCTTAGGTCCGATCGTCGAGCATCTCGCGATGACCGCCGGCACCGTGTTCTGATCCCGGAGCAACCTCCATGGACACCACCAAACTGCAAACGCGCGCGTCGATGTCGACGCTGCTCGATGCCAACATCGTGTTGCCTGCCGTCAAGGCCGCTGTCGTCAAGCTCGATCCGCGGCTGATGATCAAGAACCCCGTGATGTTCGTGGTCGAGGTCGTCGCCGCGCTCGCCACGGTGATTCTCGTGCGTGACGTCGTCACCGGCGGCGCCCATCTCGGCTTCACCTTCCAGATCGTCCTCTGGCTGTGGTTCACCGTGCTGTTCGCAAATTTTGCTGAAGCTATCGCCGAAGGGCGCGGCAAGGCGCAGGCAGAGTCGCTACGCAAGACCCGCACCGAGAGCCAGGCGAAGCTGCTGACCGGCCCGGGCCTCGCTGATCACAGCTATCAGCTCGTCGCGGGCACCAGCCTCAAGATCGGCGATATCGTGCTGGTCGAAGCCGGCGACACTATCCCGTCCGACGGCGAGGTGATCGAAGGCGTCGCCTCGGTCAACGAGGCCGCCATCACCGGCGAGTCAGCGCCCGTGATCCGCGAATCCGGCGGCGACCGTTCGGCGGTGACGGGTGGCACGCAGGTGCTGTCGGACTGGATCCGCGTGCGCATCACCGCGGCCCAAGGTTCGACCTTCATCGACCGCATGATCAGACTGGTCGAGGGCGCCGAGCGGCAGAAGACGCCGAACGAGATCGCGCTGAACATCCTGCTCGCCGGCCTCACCATCATCTTCGTGTTCGCGACGGTGACGATCCCGAGCTACGCCGCCTATGCCGGCGGCTCGATCTCGGTTGTGGTGCTTGTCGCGCTGTTCGTCACGCTGATCCCGACCACGATCGGCGCGCTGCTGTCGGCGATCGGCATCGCCGGCATGGACCGCCTGGTGCGCTTCAACGTGCTGGCGATGTCCGGCCGCGCCGTCGAGGCTGCCGGCGACGTCGACACGCTGCTGCTCGACAAGACCGGCACCATCACGCTCGGCAATCGCCAGGCGACCGCGTTCCGTCCCGTGAGGGGCATCAGCGAGCAGGAGCTGGCGGATGCCGCGCAGCTCGCCTCGCTCGCGGACGAGACGCCGGAGGGCCGCTCGATCGTCGTGCTCGCCAAGGAGAAATACGGCATCCGCGGCCGCGACATGGCCGAGCTCGGCGCCACCTTCGTGCCGTTTACCGCGCAGAGCCGCATGAGCGGCGTCGATGCCGGCGGCTCATCGGTGCGCAAGGGCGCGGTCGATGCGATCCTGAACTATATCAACAGCGGCACGACGCAGCTCGCCTCGGGCAACACGATGCGCGCGGTACAGCCGGCCGAAAGCGAGGTCGCCGGCGAGATCCGCGCGATCGCCGACGAGATCGCCAAGGCCGGCGGCACGCCGCTGGCCGTGGCCAAGGACGGCCGGCTGCTTGGCGTCATCCAGCTCAAGGACATCGTCAAGGGCGGCATCCGCGAGCGTTTTGCCGAGCTGCGCCGCATGGGCATCCGCACCATCATGATCACGGGCGACAACCCGATGACGGCGGCTGCGATCGCGGCCGAAGCCGGTGTCGACGACTTTCTGGCGCAGGCGACGCCTGAGGATAAGCTCAGGCTGATCCGTGACGAGCAGGCCAAGGGCAAGCTGGTGGCGATGTGCGGTGACGGCACCAATGATGCGCCGGCGCTGGCGCAAGCCGATGTCGGCGTCGCCATGAACACCGGCACGCAGGCCGCCCGCGAGGCCGGCAACATGGTCGATCTCGACTCCAATCCGACCAAGCTGATCGAGGTGGTCGAGATCGGCAAGCAGCTGTTGATGACACGCGGCGCGCTGACGACGTTCTCGATCGCCAACGACGTCGCCAAATACTTCGCGATCATCCCGGCGATGTTCCTGGCGTTCTACCCGCAGCTCAATGTGCTGAACGTCATGAACCTCGCAAGCCCGCAGAGCGCGATCCTCTCGGCGATCATCTTCAACGCGCTCGTCATCATCGCGCTGATCCCGCTGGCGCTGAAGGGCGTCGCCTACCGCGCCATCGGCGCCGGCGCGCTGCTCGGCCGCAACCTGATGATCTATGGCCTGGGCGGCCTCACCATCCCTTTCATCGGCATCAAGGCGATCGACCTGCTCGTGACCGCCTTGCATCTGGCTTGACCACTTGCCGGCGTCGTTGCGAGCGAAAACTCTCTCCCCCGTCATTCCGGGGCGATGCGCAGCATCGAACCCGGAATCTCGAGATTCCGGGTTCGCCTCTTCGAGGCGCCCCGGAATGACACCGAGGATGGGGTGAGCAGCGTCGCTCACAATGACGCAAGAGACATAGGAGACTCACATGCTCAAAGAAATCCGCCCCGCCATCTTCGTCCTGCTCGCGCTCGCCTTCATCACGGGACTGATCTATCCGCTCGCCATGACCGTTGTCGCCGGCACCATCTTCCCGGCTCAGGCCGAGGGCAGTCTGATCACCCGCGACGGCAAGGTGATAGGCTCGGCGCTGATCGGGCAAGAGTTCAAGGACGACAAATATTTCCACGGCCGCCCGTCGGCGACGACAGCCGCCGACCCGAACGATGCGACCAAGACCGTGCCGGCGCCGTACAACGCCGCCAACTCCTCGGGCTCCAATCTCGGCCCCACCAGCAAGGCGCTGGCGGATCGCGTCAAGCAGGACGTCGACAAGCTCAGGGCGGAGAACGCCGCGCAGGCCGTGCCGGTCGACCTGGTGACGTCATCGGCGAGCGGGCTCGATCCGGACATCTCGCCGGCGGCGGCGCTGTTCCAGGTGCCGCGGATCGCAAAGGCGCGCGGCGTGCCGGAGGATCGGGTGCGGGCGCTGGTGGCGAAAAACACCGACGGGCGCCTGATCGGCCTGCTCGGCGAACCCCGCGTTAACGTGCTTGCGCTCAATCTGGCGCTCGATGCCTCAACGGCAAGATAACTGCCGCGAGGCTCCGATCTTGGCGCAGACATCCTCCCGTCTATAATGCCGCATGGCCAGCCAACGCCGCGATCCTGACCAACGCCCCTCGCCGGAAGCGCTGCTCGAAGCAGCCCGGCGGGAGGACAGTCCTGCCGGCAGGCTCAAGATCTTCGTCGGCGCCGCCCCAGGCGTCGGCAAGACCTATGAGATGCTGTCGAGCGCGCATGCCAAGCTGAAATCCGGCGTCGACGTCGTCGTCGGCTTCGTCGAGACCCATGGCCGGATCGAGACCGAGGCGCTGGTGCGCGGCCTCGAAGTCATCCCGCGCAAGCGCGTCGCCTACAAGGACCAGGTCGTCGAGGAGATGGACCTGGACGCCGTGATCGCGCGCAGCCCGAGGCTTGCGATCGTCGACGAGCTCGCCCACAGCAACGTTGCCGGCAGCCGTCATCCCAAGCGCTATCTCGACGTCGAGGAACTGCTGTCGCACGGCATCGATGTCTATACGGCCGTCAATGTCCAGCACATCGAGAGCCTCAACGACGTCGTAGCCCAGATCACCCATGTCCGCGTGCGCGAGACGGTGCCGGATTCGATTCTGGACCGCGCCGACGCGATCGAGCTGATCGATCTCACGCCGGATGACCTGATCCAGCGGCTGAGGGAGGGCAAGGTCTATGTCCCCAAACAGGCGGAGCGCGCGCTGGAGCACTACTTCTCGCCCGGCAACCTGACTGCGCTGCGCGAGCTTGCGCTGCGCCGGACCGCCGAGCGTGTCGACGAGCAGCTGCTCAGCCACATGCAGGCCCATGCGATTGCCGGCCCGTGGGCGGCCGGCGAGCGCATTCTCGTCTGCATCTCCGAGGATCCGCGCGCGGCGAGCCTCGTGCGCTACACCAAGCGGCTCGCCGACCGCGTCCACGCGCCATGGACCGCTGTGACGATCGAGACGCGGCGGAATCTGCAGTTCTCGGACAAGCAGCGCGACCGGCTCGCCGACACGCTGCGGCTGGCGGAGAGCCTCGGTGGCGAGGCGTTGACGATTCCCGGCGGTGGCCGACGCGTCGCCGACGACCTCATCAGCTTCGCGCAAGGTCACAACGTCACCCAGATCATCATCGGCAAGTCGAGCCGCTCGCGCCTGTTCGAGATTGTCAGAGGCTCGGTGGTGCATGACCTCGTCCGGCGCGCCGGCAACATCAGCGTCCACGTCATCGCCGGCGAGGAGCCGGCCGACGCTGCGGCAGCGCCGGTGCAGACGCGGCCGCGCGCCGAGCCGCTACAGCCGAAGCCCTATCTGATGGCGCTGCTGATCACCGGCCTCGGGCTCGGCCTCGCCGAGCTGATCCAGCCGTTCTTCGGCATCGAGAACGTCGATCTCGTGTTCCTCACCGCCGTGGTCGGCGTCGCCGCGCGCTACGGCCTGGGACCGTCGCTGTTGGCGAGCGTCGTCGCCTCGCTCTGCTACAACTTCTTCTTCCTGCCGCCGCTCTACACGTTCACGATCACCGACCCGACCAACGTCGCGGCGTTCTTCTTCTTCATGCTGATCGCCATGCTGGTGTCCAACGTCGCCGCGCGCGTTCGCGTGCAGGCGGATTCGGCGACCCAGCGCATCCGCACCACCGAGCAGCTCTACGCCTTCAGCCGCAAGCTTGCCGGCACGGCGACGCTCGATGACGTTCTGTGGGCGACCGCTTACCAGGCCGCGCTGATGCTCAAGGTCCGGGTCGTCCTGCTGCTGCCGCAGGACGGCAAGCTCACCGTGATGACCGGCTATCCGCCGGAGGACCAGCTCGACGACGCCGACCTCGCGGCGGCCAGCTGGGCCTTCGCAAACGATCGCGCCGCCGGCCGCGGCTCCGACACCCTGCCTGGTGCCAAGCGCCTGTTCCTGCCGATGCGCACCGGGCGTGGCCTTATCGGCGTCATCGGCATCGACGACGATCGCACCGGGCCTCTGCTGACGCCCGACCAGCGCCGGCTGCTCGACGCG
>NZ_CAFI01000411.1 GCF_000239775.1 Bradyrhizobium sp. ORS 375 | reverse complement strand
CTACCGTATTCACACATCGATGTTGAATACAGGAAGAACGTCTGATTCCTTGTCAGTCTCTTTCGGAGGAGGCTGGGCATGGAGCTTGGGTTGGGACGGTTTGGCGACCGTCGCCTGGAAAAAGGGGGGCCTTTCTTCTGGGCCGACTGGTTGAGTCGGGCGGCCGAAGGCTGCGGGTGCGTCGGTTGGGTGGCAGTCGGGCAGGAGAGATCCGTCTGACGCGGTTGTTGCGCAACGCGGCTTTCAGCTGTGAGGAGATGCTGACGGAGGCGGCCAGGCGGACCTCGGAGCGCTGCATGGGGCGGCACGTGCTGGCGATCCAGGACACGACCGTGTTGCGCTCGGAAGGCGGCGGAGGCGAGTATCTGCACGCTGTCCTGGCTCTGGACGCGCAGGATGGCGCAATCCTGGGGCTGATCGACGGCTGCTTTTTGGAACGCAAGGGCGGCCGGCGTGCTGCCCGGCGATCCATACCGATCGAGGAGAAGGAGAGCTTCCGCTGGCTGCAAGGCGCCGAGCAGGCAGCCTCGGTGTGCGCGGGAGCGGCTTCGATCACCGTGATCGCCGATCGCGAGAGCGACATCTTCGAGGCGTTTGCCTTGCGTTCGGAAGGTGTCGAGCTGCTGATCCGCGCGGCGCATGACCGCGCACTGGAGGACGGCCAGACGTTGTTTGCTCGTGTCGATGCGTCGGCTGCGATGGGGCGCGCGGAGTTGGAGCTTCCCGCCAAGCCCGGGCGCAAGCGGCGGACCGCTCGGCTCGAACTTCGCTTCATGCGGGCCTGCCTGGCTCAACCGACGGCTGGAATGCGCGCCGATTTGCCGAAAAGCGTAAGCGTAAACATCGTCGATGTGCGCGAGGTCGACCCGCCAAGCGGCGAAGCGCCGATCCATTGGCGGCTTGTCACGACGCATGAGATCGAGACCGAGGCGCAAGCCTGGCAGGTGGTCGGCTTTTACCGACAGCGCTGGGCGATCGAGCAGCTCTTCCGCACCCTCAAGTCCGGCGGCTTCGACATCGAGGGTCTGGAGATCGAGGACAGCGCGCCACGCAACCGGCTCATCACCGCGGCGTTGATCGCCGCGGTATGTATTCAACAATTGGTGCATGCGCGTGACGGAGGCCCAGGTCCTCTACGCCCCGTCACCGATGCATTCGACCCCGACGACGTTCCACTGCTCGAAGCTTGCTGCGCTCGGCTCGAAGGCAAGACCGAGCGGCAGAAGAACCCTCATCCCAAGGGATCTCTGGCCTATGCAGCCTGGGT